>LNJC01000010.1 GCA_001587575.1 Candidatus Methanofastidiosum methylothiophilum | reverse complement strand
CACTCAATTCAAATATTTTTCAGGGTTCTGGTCGAAACTTTTCTTACAGCCTGGCGCACAGAAGTAATATACCTTGCCTTTGTAGTTACTCTTGAATTTTGCAGTTTTTTCATCCACAGTCATTTTACAAACGGGATCAATGGCCAATAGTATCGCCTCTTAATTATTTTTAGGATTGAACCTTTTTAACATTAGCGATAGCGTTACCACAGTAACTGAACTCATTGCCATCGCAAATCCTGCAAATTCTGGTCTCAAGGTAATACCAAAGGTTGGATACAATACACCCGCGGCAACAGGAATAAGAGCTGTATTGTAAGCAAACGCCCAAAATAAATTTTGCTTAATTCTCTGCATGACTTTCTTACTTAACTTAATTGCTAACACTACATCCCTTATATCATTTTTAACTAGAACTATTCCCCCACTTTCTATAGCAACATCAGTTCCACTGCCGATTGCTATTCCAACGTCTGCTTGTGCTAGTGCAGGTGCATCGTTTATTCCATCTCCTACGAAAGCCACAACTTCTCCATTATTCTGAAGTCTTTTCACTTCCTTTGCTTTATCTTCGGGAAGTACTTCTGCAAGTATATTTTTTATAGATAAGACTTTGGCTATTGCTGAAGCGGTACGCTTGTTATCTCCTGTAATCATGTATACCTTAAGTCCAGAATTCATCAATTTCTCAATCGATTCTTTGGAAGTATCTTTTAGAGTATCTGCAATACCTATTATTCCTGAAAGCTTGTTATCTATTGATATCAAAACAGCAGTCTTGCCTTCGTTTTCTATTTTGGCTATTTTTTCCTCAACTTCACTTCTAATTGATATTTTCTTCTCATTAAATAGAGTTCTGTTGCCTATAATTACTTCTTTGTCTGATACGCTTGCCTTGACACCTTTTCCTCCAAATGTATCAAAATTCTTACTTTCAGATAAGTCAATACCCTTATGCTCTGCTTTTTTTATTATTGCGTTTGCCAAGGGGTGATCTGAATTTTTTTCAACACTTGCAGCCATCTTGATAAGTGAGTCTTCAGTTATATCGAAGGGCAATACATCTGTAACATCGGGTTTACCTTTAGTCAATGTTCCTGTTTTATCAAACAATACTGCAGTTAACTTTTCAGAAAGCTCTAAAGCTTCTCCATTTTTAATGAGAATTCCTAGATCTGCACCTTTTCCGATACCAACTGTAACTGCCGTAGGAGTTGCCAAACCAAGTGCGCATGGACATGCAATTACAAGGATAGAAATTAAGCTTGTTATTGCAAATAAGAACGTGCTACCAAAAATAAAGTACCAACTTATAAAGGATATTGTGGCGATTGCTAAGACAGTAGGTATAAAATAAGTAACTATCTTATCTGCAATTTTCTGTATTTCAGGTTTAGATCCTTGGGCTTCTTCTACAAGTCTTATAATCTGAGAGAGAACTGTATCTTTTCCGACATTTGTCGCCTTAAAATTTAATACACTATTTTTGTTTATTGTTGCACCTATTAATTTACTTCCTTTTTCTTTGAACACAGGGATAGGTTCTCCTGATATCATTGATTCATCAACAAAGCTTTCTCCCAAAATTACTTCTCCATCAACAGGAATTTTCTCCCCGGGTTTTACTATAACTGTATCCCCAACCACAACATCTTCAATTGATATTTCAATTTCTTTTCCATCACGTATCACCCTAGCACTTTTTGCCTGCAAACCCATCAATCTTTTTATAGATTCAGAAGTTTTTCCCTTTGCTCTTTCTTCTAGATATCTTCCTAAAGTTAGGAATGTAGCGAGCATTACAGCAGCTTCATAGAACATGAAATCATGATGTAATACCTTGAAAGTACCGAGAACGCTTGAAAAAAACGCAACTCCGATACCCATTGAATACATTACATCCATATTTAGATTTTTGTTCTTAAGGGATCTATAAGCCGCCTTGAATATGGGGTAGCTTAAATATGCAAAAGCAGGAAGGGCAACTAGAAACATTAAAAGAGACATGGATAACTCGTGTGGGAGCATCATCATTGGCATATACATTAAGCCCATTAGTATGGCAGAGTCTATTGCACCTACAAGTATCCTATATTTCCTATCTCTTTGGATGTTTTCTCTTTTAAGATCCTCTAAAGCTTCTCCTTCAATCCCAAGATATTGATATCCAGACTCTTCAATAGTTTTTTTCATTTCTGATATTGAAACAACTTTAGAATTAAAGGTGACATATACTTTTTCAGAAGTTACATTTACTGTAACTTTTATAACGCCATCTAACTTTTCCAAAGCATTTTGAATCGAGTTAGCGCACATTACACATGTCATTCCGCCAACTTTTAGAATAGCTCTTTCATGCACCACATCATAGCCTGCATCCTTCACAGCATTATTGATGTCATTAATTCTTAGTTTTTGAGGATTATATTCTACAGATGCAATTTCTCTTGCAAGATTAACTTCTGCTTTCTTAACCCCTTCTAGATTTAAAAGGGATTTTTCTATAGTTGCAGCACATGTAGCGCAAGTCATCCCAGTGACCTTAATTTCTATTTTTTTATTCTCTTTATCTGCCATCTTATCTCCTCTTATGCCCTATTAGACTAAAACTATTTCTAATTATTTAAATGAAACAGTTGCCCACCAATAAAAAATTAAATATTTTTATTAAAATCTCCATTTGCCGTTCTCTAAATCAATTTTTTCAATCTTTACATAATTTCCTTCTATTTTTGAAGTCAAATATCCGGGCCAACATCCCCCGCTTACTTTATTCTCAGTCCCAATCCCATTTATGGCAAATACAAGGTCACAATTATTACAAACCATGTAGCTTCCTTCTTGTCTATATCCTTTTTTTTCAGGATAGCATATATAGCAGGCATCAAATGCCACTCTTATTTTTCCATCCGAACCTTTTAATACAAAGAATGATAATACTTTGCCATCTTTTTCATATTTGTACCATTTAGCATTTTCTGAAACATCAGATATTTCAATACTAATCTGATTTATTTGTGCATCTGAATTAGATGCCTTTTGTGATTTTGTATCAATCTCTTTTACAGAATTACATCCTGAAGCTAAAAAAAGTGTGATAAAAAAGGATGTAATAATCAAAGATTTAAATAAAGTTATTCTTTTCACTTAATCTACCCCTAAAACATATGTCCTACTTTCCCCTGCAGCAAGCACATCCGGATGAGGAATTATTAGTGGCCGCAGGTGGAGCTGAAAGATTTCTAGTTGAAGAAGTCTCATTCAAAACAGTTGCAGGATATTCTCTAAATACTGCAAGTTTTAGTATATCTGTTTTACTAGTTCTTCCTGAATCGTATTTTACGGCAAATGTATTAGGTGTACTATATCTGACTTCTTGAACTCCATTTATCGTCTTAAGCTCATTAGATATCAAAGGGGCATGGCCTGAGCACGGGATATTCACTCTTAAAGTAATAAATTCAGTTGAGCCTATTGTCACTTGATCTCCCCCCACTGAGGCAGAAACATTTGCAAGCATAGGGAACACTATTAGAAATAAGGCCAGATTTACTCCAACTGTCGACCCATATGTTATTGTAACGTACTTCCATTTTCTTTGTAATCCCTTCACAGATAGTAGTTCGTTGTTTCTTAAATACAATAATACAGAGACAGATGCAAATCCAAGAGAAAGTGCAACAAGCCCGTAGAAAAAGTACCTACTCATTAGAAGAGGTCTAAAAAATTGCATTAGGATAGATACACCTAGAACGGATCCTAAAATAAATCCTATACAACCAATATGGGGTACAATCCCATAAACTAGGCCTTTTAGAATATTGTTTGATTTCTTTTCAAAGTTCAATCCCGTTGAATATCCTAATTTTTCTATTTCAATTTGAATTTGCTCCAAATCTATTTTAGCAGGGTCAAAATCTACTATAGCTTCATTTTTCAATAGAGTAACTTTGGCACTTTTTATTCCATTTAGAGATTCTAGTTTATCTTTAATTGCACATACACAGCTTTTACAATGCATCCCTTTGATTTTTATTGTTTTTTCCATAGCTTACCTCCTTATAGATTTTAGCTATAGAAAAATTAATAATGAAACTCTTTATTAGTCATTGTTTGAAACTAGTTTCTAGTAGTTTCAGTGTTTCAATATTATAACATTAGTCATACCGCGTCTTCTTCTCTCTATTATTCCTCGACCTTCAAGTTTATCCAAAATTCTAGTTACTTTTACCTTGTTAAAGTTTGTTTTGTCAGTTAGTTCTGATTGGAATATCGTCCCGTTTGAATTAATTATGCTTTCAAGCACAATCTTTTCTTCATTATTCATTGTTCTCATTATTTCTTCGTAAGCTTCTTTTGAAATTGAAGCGTCTTTCATTTCTTCTTTGGCATCTGTTCGCTCTTCTTTTCCAAAAAAGATTAGGTAAATTCCTATTAAAATAACAAAACTCATTATAGCAATACTGACATTTGTCTGGAAATCAATTGTTCCCCACATAGGGCACGACGACCCATGTTCACAAGATGTATTTACTATTTCTGTCATCGCTCTGTTAAATGAAAAAATTATAAATCCCATCAATAGGGAAACAAAAATTATTAGTATACCTACTATTCTATTTCTCATAAAATTAAAAAATTTAATTAGATTATAAGTTTTCTTGCCATTACTAAATCTCAAAAACAGCGAAAGGCATATATAGAATAATAAAAGAAAAGTTTTGAGGAAGAACTTAGAGTCTCCATTGGATTTTTCGACTCATAAGCTTCTTCCTCAAATTCTATTAACAATTTATGCAAGTACTAGTATAACAGCATGAGCATGAACTCGGGCAATACCAGTCATAGTAGCAGTATCCGTTACAAGTGCAATAGTATTTATAGTAGCCACATGAGCAAGATGATATATATGTCTTTGGAGTTTTATACTGGCAATTGTAAAGCTGGTCCTCTAAGGATTTCACCCTAGTTTCGTAATTATCAATCACCCTTTGTTTCAAATCGACATTTCTTTGTGCAGTATCATACTGAGATTTAAGAGATCTTACTTCAGATTCAAGTTCTGATATTTTCTTATTCTTATCTGCTATTTGTGAGTCTAACAAATTTATTTTATTATCAAGCCCCATCTTTTCAGTCAACAAAACATTGTACTGAGTTCCCTGCCCTGTGTCTGAAAGAGAGCGATACAAGAAAAAGAAGTTTCCTATTATAGATACTAATAAAAGCACTGCAAGAACTGCAGATAAAACTTTCAATCCATCGCCATTACTCATAGCATACCTCCTTATAATAATTTAATTATTACATTATACCTAAAGATGAAACAATATATAAAAGTTTAGATGAAATAATACTATAACCGTTTCATTTTTTGAAAAAGTCAAATCAAAACTCTTAAAAGCATACTTATTAATGATTTTTCATGAAAATACTCTCAATAGTGGGCGCAAGACCCAATTTCATGAAGATAAAGCCCATATATGAAGAGTTTAAACAAAGAAAAATTGAACAGGTTCTTGTCCATACTGGTCAGCATTATGACGAAAATATGAACAGAGTATTTTTTGAGGATTTAGAGCTTCCAAAGCCTGATGTTTTTCTTGGAATTGGATCTGGAACACACGGGGTTCAAACTGGTGCAATGATGTCTAGAATTGAAGAAGTATTATCTGAAGAAAAACCTGACCTGACAGTTGTTGTTGGGGATGTAAATTCTACCCTTGCAGGCGCAATATCCTCTATTAAAATGCAGATTCCAGTAGCACATGTAGAGGCAGGTTATCGATCATTTGACATGAGAATGCCAGAAGAAATAAATAGAATACTCGTTGATAGAATATCTCAATTTTTATTTGCACCTACAGAAGACGCTGTTACTAATCTAATTTCAGAAGGGGCTGACAAGAAAAGAATTTTTTTTGTAGGAAATGTTATGGTTGAAACATTGTTATCTCACTTCCAAAAATCAAAAAAATCTAATATTTTGAAGATTCTTTCTTTAGTTCCTAATAGTTATGGGCTTATGACAATTCACAGGGCAGAGAATACAGCCGATAAGAAAATACTTATAGACTTATTTAATTCTTTAGCCAAAATAGATATCAAAATTATTGTTCCACTTCATCCAAGAACTAAAAAAGTATTGGAAGAGGCGGGGTATCTAAAAAATATTGGAAAAAATATTGAAATAATTGAACCTTTAGGATATCTTGACTTTCTATGGCTTATGTCAAATTCAAAATTTATAATGACAGATTCAGGAGGAATTCAGGAAGAAGCATTAATGCTTGATGTACCTTGTATAACTTTAAGAGAGAACACAGAAAGGGTAGTAACACTAAAAAATGGTGCGAATATCCTTATTGGTATGGATCCACTAAAATTATCTTCTGCCATATCCGAAATTTCTAAAAGAAAGAAAAAATATCCAAAGCCACCATTATGGGACGATAAAGTATCAAAAAGAATTGCTGATGCTATAATTGGGCATCCTGAACTATATTTCCTTTAAATTTATATACTCTTGACTTATTTAATTTTAAAAAGAGATGATGTTATGGAAGAAAGCGAATATAGGATTGCAATTGCTTCAATTTTCATATTTTTTCTAATAATTGCAGCGCTTACTCTTTTTCCCCTCGTAGATGCACTAATCGTAACATTTGTTTTAGTATATCTGATGAGGCCAATAAATACTTTATTGCTTAGATTTATGAACAAAACTTACGCCGCAATACTTTCAGCACTAGCAGTAGCTATACCTGCTTTTTTGTTATTCTTCTATCTTGCAGCTGCAATAATAAATTATGTAATGAGAGAGAAAATTTTTGAAAGACTTATGATGGTCTTTAGCGACCTTGATACCTATTCTAAAAATCTATTCCTCTCATTCCTTAACTATTTTAATATAGAATACTCAGAAGATCTTGATAAAATTTCAAACATTTTAACTTCAAAGTTACACGAATTGATATCCTATATCTCTGAAGAAATTATTGACCTAACAATTCACATACCTGAGTACGCAATTAAACTTTTACTTGCTTCAATACTTGCACTTTATTTAATAAAAGAAGGGGTAACAATTAAGGATACATTTGTTTCGTTATTGCCAGATACAAAAAAGAAAACTATTTCCTCACTTCTTCAAGGAATCGACATTGTTTTTGAAAGTATAATTCTTGTTAATATATTAAAAGCAATTTTAACCTCAATAATAAGTTACTTTATTTTTTTAGCATTTGGAGTTCCTTATCCATTATTATTGGGTATACTTTCAGGTTTTATGGATTTTGCACCAATCTTAGGCCCTTGGATGCTATTTTCAGGGATTGCAGCGGTGTATATCATTAATGGGCAGGCAATGGCCGGAATCTATATTTTTATCCTAGGGCAGTTATTAGTTACTGTAATCCCTGAACTTTACATAAAGCCGAAGCTTGCAGGAAAATATGCAAAGATTCATCCAATGATCTTTTTGTTTGGATTCTTTGGAGGTCTTTTAGCTTTTGGACCAATAGGAATCTTTGTAGGCCCCCTAGCAATAGGTATAGTGATTGTTTTCATTAAATACTACCTTTTGGGCAAAGAAATCGAAAGCAAAAGTTCATTAATTGATAAATTATTAAATCAAGTGGACAAGATGATAAAAATAGAGGGAGGTAAAAATGGTAAGTTATAAAGCCATTCTACCTTTTATTGCTGGCATTGTTTTAATATTTGTTTTTATTCAATTTGTTGGGTATAATGAATTTATTACATTAATAAAAAGAGCTAATCCCTTGTATCTCGGTCTAGCACTTATTTTTCAAATATTGAATTTATTTTTTGAATCCTATAAGTGGAAACCTATACTTGAATCCTTAAAACCAAATATTTCGATTAAGAATGTTTTTATAGCTACTATGATTGGAATTTTTTTCAATAATGTTACTCCTGGGGCGAGAACAGGTGGCGAACCAATGAAGACATTTATTATTTCAAAAGAAGAGGATATTAGTCCAATCGAAAATGTTTTTGCCACTGTGACCGTTGATAGAATCGTAGAATCCCTACCATTTTTTATCCTTGCTATTTTTGCCGTGATTTATGTCAATCTTTTTCATACGGTCAAGTTGAGTGTAATTTTCTTACTTTTATTCATACTAATAATTTATATATCAGTTCTATTAGTTGCATCTTATATTTGCTTTAATAAAAACGCAGGAGAAAAAGTTGTTTTTAAGTTCTTAACGCTAATTGGGAAAGTTTCAAAAAGAATCAAGAAATATGAAGATCTTGCTTTGTCAATGGTTGAAAATTTTCACTCTCAGTTTCAGTTAATATTAAAAAGCAGAAATAATCTTTACAAATCTATTTTGGCTTCAGTTATGATGTGGATTTGTTGGATACTAAGAACTTATTTTGTATTTTTAGCATTAGGAAAACCATTGAATCCTATACTAGTTGCCCTTGTAACTACAATAAGCCTTCTTATGGGGCTTATTCCTTTCTTACCGGGAGGCCTAGGAATAGTTGAGGTTACTATGTCTGTTTTATACGCTTCATTAAAAGTCGGAAAGAATATTGCTTTAACCGCTACAATTCTCGACAGAATAATATCCTTCTGGTTTGTCTTATTTTTGGCGGGCATTATATCCTCTTACAATCTCCCAAAATTTAAAAACATGAAATCTGAAGCGAGAGATAGGATGACAACTTTTAATATTGAAAAAGAACAGATTAATATTTAAATAGAACCGATAATTATAAATTAATTTTATATACTTTATATAATAAATATAATAAGGTGAATATAGTGAGAGTTAGAGAAGCTTCGTTTAGAGACAGATATAATATATATGATCTTATTGATAGTTTGCATAATGTACCCCTTAAATCTCCTGATGAAATTGCCAATTTTAATAAAATACTCACTGAATACATTAAGAATCCAAATATAAAAATATTCGTTGCAGAAGAAAATTTGCTCGATAGTGTTGAAATTTGTGGATTCTTATCCCTTTTTGTAAAACCTATCTTGTTTTACAGTTACAATGTTTGCCACATAGAGGATATTGTAATAAAAGATGAATACAAGGGAAAAGGCGTTGGAGCGGAACTTTTGGAGGCGGCAATAAATTACGGGAAGAGAATCAAGTGCAAATATATAACCGTTTCAATTGAAGGTGGCGACCCCATGACAAAGAAATTCTACAAAGCATGCGGTTTCGCTGAAAACTCTCTTGAGATGAAGTACTATTTGTAATTTTCTTTTTAATCTATACGAAAATTATTTATTTCCATTAATTTTAGATACTCCGTGATTAAATGAAAAAAGAAATAAAAAGTTTTGATATAAGCTCAGTTGCTAAGATGCTTTTCTTCATTGGATTAATTGTAGGATTAATTATGGGCATCATTTTTGCAATTGCTTTTGTGATAGCTGGATCAATTGGACCTCGATTCTATCCGGATATTTATAATAGTATCCCGCCTAATACCGGTGCATTAGTTGCTTTAATGGGAATAGTGGCTTTTCCAATAATATATGCTATTTTAGGAGCGATTTCGGGAGTAATATCTGCCGGATTTTACAATATTATAGCTCGAGCGGTCGGTGGCATTAAGGCAGAATTTATAGGATAATTTTAGAAGATAGTTTTTTATATTCAGTTTTCATTTTTAAAACAAGATGAATATAGAAATAATAAAAGATATTATTAATTTAATTAAAAGTGAAGAAAAATATAGTCATGACTTATTGTCTGATGAGGAACCTCAGTTCAGCGATAAAAGATATTCTCCATTTCCTTTAAACAAAAATTATGTTAGAGAATTTGAAGTTCGTGACAACGATAAAAAGGTAACATATATTGATGGAGGGAATATAGAACTACTTTCTTCACCCTCTTTTTTCTTAGGGCTTGTTAGGATATACTTCAACATATTTAAAAAGAACAAGGCAGTCATACCAAAATCTTTGCCTCAGACATTTGAATTCTATATTTTTGGTAAATCTGTTGGAAAAGAAAAAGATATTGATTTTTATTTCAAGCTTTTTCCTTTCTCAAAAGAATATAAAATTGATATCGAAGAGACTGATAAGACAATAAATTCTCGCGACCCTTCAATATCTAACGGAAATTTTAGGGCAGAATTAGGTTTAGTTTGTGGGATTGCAAGAAGATTTCTTGAATGGAAAGTTTCTGAGCTGGTAATAGAAAAAGAACTTGAAAATGGAGATATCTTGGTAAGAGATGGCTCACTTCAAACCGCTATAACTGGCGAATCTAATTATTCAAAAAAGGCTTATCTGGCGGCTGAGAAAAAAGGAGTTACATTTTGTGGAATTGCTAAAAGATCAAGACTATATACTTCAAAAGGACGATCATTATCTTATGCAATAAAATTATTGGGAAATAAAGTATGCCCAAGGAAATTATGGTATTATTACCCCATAGCAGAAATAAATCACCCCGACCATAGTGCCGAAATGTATTATGTTAAATTTCATCCATCATCTAGGTATACTTTCAGATTTGAAATTGAAAAAAATCGAGCAAAAACTCTTCAGAAAGACGATATAGAATTACTCTTAGGTACAATAGCTTCTAACTCGGTCGATATTCGATTCCCAGGTTACCCTTATGGCTTAGTTGATGCTGATTATATTGCAAGGATTAGGGGCGATGAAAAAGAAACACACAAGGCACTTTTCTTGTCTCTTTGTGATGATGAGGAAATAATAAAATTTATTGATGAAAATATTAGTGTTGAGGATGCTCATGATGTTCTTGATAGTTTACAGCATATGTAGGAGTTGTTAATTTGGATATTGTAGGAAAAATTGTATCTGGTGATTTTAGCGGAATAATAATAAGGCAAAAAACTGGAATAGATGTTGAATTAGGAGAACTACTTGTTACAAAGGAGAAAAATGGTTATTTCATATTACAAGTATTTGATATCTCTTATGGTTCCCAGATACCTGAAAGAATAAGAAGTTTAGCTGCAGGCCTTAAATTGGAAGAAGAGTCCAATCTATCTTTTTTGGACAATGAGCTTTCAAACTTTATTCTCATTATCCTGAAGCCAATTCTTTTTGTTAATCCAAACAGGTACCATCTTCCAAAAAAACTTCCTAAATTCTTTTCTGAAGTTGAGAGAATAAAAGAAGAAGATTTAAGATTTCTCGATAGACCAAAAAAGCCACTTTACTTTGGTAAAATAAGAAGTGGATCAAGAGTTCTTGAGATAGAGGTATTTCTTAAAGGAGAAGAGGTTTTAACTCATCACGTATTAATATCTGCATCTACAGGTAAGGGAAAATCAAATCTAGTTAAAGTTCTTACTTACAATTTGTTGAATGAGAACTATGCAGGCTTGCTTGTTATTGATCCTCACGACGAATATTATGGAAGAACGAAAAAAGGATTGAAGGATCATCCAAACGCCATAAATAAAGTTGTATATTATTCTACTAATCCTCCTCCTGGTGCTAGTACACTTGTTCTAGATTTAAAAACAATTAAACCTTGGCATTTGACTGGTATTGTATCTTTAACAGAGGCCCAAATAGAGTGTATATATTTATTTTATAATAGAGACAAAGATAATTGGATAGAGAATATTATCCTTGCAGAAAAAGATGATAAAGTCTCTGTTGTAACACTAGATGTTCTCAAAAGAAAATTCAATAATATATTTGGAATATCATCAGAGAATGGAGTAATATCCTTTAGAAACAACTTATTTTCAAATAGTAGTGGTATTTCTACAATTAAAAATGTAGTTGATTGTCTTGAGAATGGAAAAACAGTCATATTAGACACATCAAAACTTGGAGGAGAAGTTGAACTTTTGATAGGGGGAATCTTTGCCGAAGGTATTTTTTCAAGATATCGTGACCTAAGTTTCAAAGGCCACCTCCAGAATAAGCCTTGTATCAGTATTATTATTGAGGAAGCGCCAAGAGTATTAGGAAAAGATGTACTTGACAAGGGAACTAATATTTTTGGTACAATAGCAAGAGAAGGAAGAAAATTTAAAGTAGGGCTTGTGGCTATAACTCAACTTCCTAGTTTGATACCAAAAGAAATACTTGCAAACATGAATACAAAAATAATAATGGGAACCGAAATGTCAAATGAAAGAAGTGCTTTAATAGAAAGTTCGCCACAAGATATCTCAGAGGAGTCAAGAAACATTGCAAGCCTCGACATCGGAGAGGCCCTTTTAACTTCTACTTTTTCTAAATTAGCAGTGCCTTTGAAAATACCTCTTTTTGAAGATATATTTACTAAAAATAAATCATTTGTGAAGGATAAAACCACTATTAGGGGGGTCGACTTAGAGTGAGATTTTCACACATGGCTGACCTTCATTTAGGAGGTTGGAGAGAAGACACTTTACGTGAAATTGGAATAAAAACATTTGAAAAAGCGATTGATATTTCCATCCAAGAAAATGTTGATTTTATTTTAATTTCAGGAGATCTTTTTGATTCTTCCAATCCTACAATTGATGTAATGGCAAAAGCTGCAAAAAAATTATATGAACTTAAGGTAAAGGGAATATCCGTTTATGTCATTGAAGGGTCGCATGATTTCTCCCCAACAGGAAGAACAATCTTAAAAGTTTTTGAAGAGGCAGGCCTATTAAAAAGAGTGACTTCCGCGGAGGAATCAGAGGGTAGGCTACTCTTAAAGGGGACCACAGATGAAAAAACAAAAATTAGGCTTTATGGAATATCTGGTATCCGGGGCAGTCTAGAAAAGGCAACTTATTCTGTGCTTGATAGAGAAGATTTAGAACAAAAAGAAGGCCAAAAAATATTTCTATTCCACTCAGCTATAGAAGAATTAAGACCAAATAATCTTTACCAAATGCAGTCAATGCCAATATCATTGCTTCCAAAAGGATTTATGTATTATGCAGGTGGGCATATTCATGAACGAGGCGAATTTGAATTAGGAGACTATAAAAATGTAGTCTTTCCAGGGGCACTATTTCCAAATAATATTGATGAACTTTTATCTTTCAAAGGAGGGGGGTTTTACTTAGTTGAGGATGACGGATCTGGCCTAAAAAAGTCGTATATTCCAATTAAAATTGCCCCAGTAATAATTCTAGAAATTGATTTAGAAGGAACTCATACAATTAATGTAGAAGAGAAAATAAGGCTAGCTACAGATAAAAAAGATTTAAAAAATAGCATAGTAATAGTAAAATTTAAAGGAAATATTGAGGGAAATCTTTCAGATATTAATTTCAAAAAAATCAATCTTTATTTGGAAAATAAGGGAGCAGTTCTTGTAAAAAGAGATACAAGAGAAATTAAAACTAAACAGTACAAGGAAATAAAGAATTCCTCTTTTACAAAAGAAAAACTTGAAGAGGAAGTAATAATCCGCCATAAAGATCAAATAAAAATCAAAGAATGCCAAATAGAAACTGTTTCTTTTGTAAAGACATTTATGAATCTTTTATCCAGGGAGAAAAAAGAAGGCGAAAAAAAGGACGACTATATCAAAGATATTCTTAGGGAATCCATTGATTATCTTTCTAAAAACAATCTTCTGGAGGATTTAAATGAAACTACTAGCACTTGAAATGTTAAATATAAGGAGCTACCAACATCAAAGAGTAGAATTCCCAGAAGGATCATTTTTGTTGTCAGGGGATATAGGATTTGGAAAATCCACAATACTATTGGCAATAGAATTCGCACTTTTTGGTTTGGGGGACATTGTCGCATCATCACTACTTAGACGGGGCGAGCGAGAGGGTATGGTTCGCTTAGAATTTGATTTAGATGGAAGAGAAATAATTGTTGGCAGGAGTTTACAGAAAAAAGGGGAAACAATCTCCCAGACGATTGGTTATATTTCAGTAGATGGGAATAGAAGAGAAATGACACCTACAGAAATAAAAGCAGAAATATTGTCTTTATTAGGATATCCCAAAGAACTATTCTCAAAGCAAAAGAACCCTATATACAGGTACACAGTATATACTCCCCAAGAGGAGATGAAACAAATACTGTTGTCTAAAAGAGAAGATAGGATGGAGATATTGAGGCGGATATTCGGAGTTGACAGATATAAGACAATAAGAGATAACTCTAATAATCTAAGACTCGATCTTAAGAGAAAGGCAGGAAGTTACGAAATTTTGTCAAAAGGAATAAATGAAAAAAATCAGGAACTCAAAACTATTTCTGAAAGAAAAGAAATATTGTCTAAAGAAGTAACTGAAATAAATAAATCATTAGATTCAGTAAGGGCAAATGAGACTTCGATTATAAAAAAATCTGAAGAAATAGAAGAAAAGTTTAAACAATTTCAGATTATATCCCGAGAAATTAGTGGCAAAGATGCAGAACTTAAAACATATGAAGAAAGTCTATCTAAACTCCAACAAAAACTTAAACAACTTTTAGGTGAAAAAGATAAAATTGATCTAGAAAAAGAAATCATTTCCATTGAAAATGATACTAAGAAAATCCTAGAACATCTTTCAAAATCTAAAGAAAAGAAAGATAAATTAAATGAACACAAAATTCTTTCAGGGAAGCTTGAAACGGATATATCAAATAAAAAAGAATCTATTGAAAAAATAAATAAAGAAATTAAACTAAAAAAAGATGCTCTTTCTAATTTAAAGAAAACATACAATAAAACTCCAGATGAAATTAGAAATGAGATATCACTAATACAAAAAAATATTGAGTACATATATCAAAGAAAAGAAGGAATTAACAAACAAATAGATGGTCTCTTAAACTCAAAGGAAAGATACAATACAAAAATTTCTGAATATAAAGAACAAAATTCCATCGCCATGGGAAGACTAAGATCTATTGAGTCTGACCTATTGTCCTTGAGTAATCTCGAAGGGGGTGCCTTGTGCCCCTTATGTAAACAGAATATTTCAGAAGAACATAAGAAAAGTGAGATAAATAGAATTGAAAATGAAAGAAATAGTCTAACTATAAGCCTAAATCAAACAAAAGAATTAATTAATAAAGTAGTATCTAAGATAGCTAATATTGATAAAGAAATAGAGAAAAAATCAAATGAATTGATTACTTCTGAAAAAAATAAAATTAAAGAACTAGATGAATTAATCAAAGAAACAGAATCTTTTAATCTTCTATCAAAGGAGTTAGATTCTCTAAGTTCTGAAAGGCTTCTTATAGAACAAGAAATTAAGATTAAGTTAAAAGAACAAAAACAAAATTTTGTTGAAATTGAAAAACTTGCTCCTGTAGAAATTGAAATAAGTGAACTCGAGACAAGAAAAGAATCTAATCTTGAACTTAATAGAAAATATAGGGAAGCTCTGGGCATTAAGAAAGAAATAGAAGAAAAAATTAATAAAAAAATTTCTTTAGAACGGGATATAAATAATCTAAATGTAAATATAAAGATTTATTTAGGCATAGATTCTGAAAAAAATCAAATTAATCAACAATTAAGAATTATTACTGAGGAAAAAATCAAAAAAGAAAGGGAAGAAGCTGAAAAATCTAAAGAACTTGAACTACTTGAAAGAGATGTATGTAGAATAAAAGCCGAAATCGAAGAGAAAAAAAAATATATACAAGTTAAACAAAAACTTGATAATATATCAAACTGGCTTGACAATTATTTTATAAGCTTGATGGAGACCATGGAAAAAGAATTTATGGAATCTCTGAGATTACAATTCGAATCTTACTTCTCCAAATGGTTAGAAAATCTGCTAGAGGGAAACGAAATAGAAGCTTCGATAGATGAAGACTTCACTCCAATTCTAAGACAAGAAGGTTTCGACGCAGATTATGAATCTCTTTCAGGAGGCGAGAGAACTTCTGTCGCATTGGCCTATAGATTAGCCTTAAACAGGGTAATAAACAATCTTGTTGATGAAATAAAAACGCAAGACATAATTATCCTTGATGAACCAACTGATGGATTTTCTAGAAAGCAGCTTGATAGAGTAAGAGATGTCCTTGATATGCTAGGTATGAACCAAGTCATAATAGTTTCTCATGAACCGGAAATTGAAAGCTATGTTGATCACGTTTTGAGAATAACTAAGAGGGATGGGGTATCAAGAGTTGAAAGCCAAGCATCATTCTCTAGAACTACTGTTGGATTATGATATTCAAAAGAAATTTAAACATTAGATTTTATTATAATTTGGTGTAAGAATGCTTTCGAATATACCTATAAATCTTGAGAAAGTAAAAAAAGAAGATATAGAAAAGGAAATATTAAGAGCAGGAATAATAGCTGAATTAGATGCAATAAGCCTATACGAGCAACTTGCTTCTATGACCACCAATAAGAACATCAAAATGATTTTCCTAGACATTGCAAAAGAAGAAAAAACTCATGTTGGAGAATTCCAAACCTTGCTACTTATGTTAGACAAACAGCAAGCACAAGAATTGGAAAAAGGAAAAGAAGAAGTTAAAGAATTAATCGAATAATTCTAAGGATTGCCATGCAGAATTTTTATAGATTAGAAAGCTCTAAATTGGGGACTTTCGGAGTTGTTTGGAAAGAAGATAATAATCAAAAAAAAGTAGTTAAGATATTTCTTCCTAAAAATAAAAATAATTTGCTTCTTAAAATTAAGGAAGAATACCCCTCTGCAAAAAAATCTAATTCTTTGAATGAATTTATTTATGAAATAATGAGATTTCTTTCAGGAGAAATTATTAAATTTAATCTTGAACTTCTTGATTTTAGCATATGTACAGACTTTCAAAAAAAAGTATTATTTGCTGATTTTAATATACCAAGAGGATATGTAAGTACATATTCGAGAATAGCAAAATCAACAGGTGTTCCAAATGGCGCAAGAGCAGTAGGTAATGCACTCGTTACTAATCCTTTTCCGTTAGTAATCCCCTGCCACAGGGTAGTAAGGGCAGATGGAAGTCTTGGTGGATTTGGAGGTGGATTTGAAATGAAAAAGAGATTATTAGAAGCTGAAGGCATAATTTTATCTAAAGGTAAAGTTACACTTGATAAAATTTACAATTAAAATTCATCTAGGGTCTTCTGGCTTCTTGAAAATTCTAAGTTTGAGATTCTTATCCCAACTCTTCTTAATTTTTTATCAGGATTTTCTTCTAGATAATCTTCAAGTAGTCGTTTAGAAATTGAAATAACTTTTTGGATATCCTTAGTTTGAGGTATTGTTTCACTTTTTGTCTGTGTTTTTAATTCAGTGTCAATAGTAATTAAGGATACCGTTCTAAAAGAAACATTATTTTTGATTATTCGCTGATCCATATCTTTTGATAGTTCTAATAATTTTTGATAAATTATGTCCTTATCGTTAGTATCATCTTTAAGAGTACCTATTCTCGATAATTGTTTTTTTTCTCTAGGTTCAACAGGAGAATCGTCAATACCTAAGGATTTATCGTGCAATAATTTGGCTTTATTTTTGCCAAATACCTCTTCAAGTTCTTTTAATTCATATAAACTTAGATCCCTTGCAGTTTCAATTCCAATTTCACTTAATAACTTTGTAGTTTTCTCTCCAATCCCATGTAACTTAGATACCTTTAAATTTTGTAAAAACCGGATTTTTTCTTCTTCTTTTACAAGAGTTAATCCATTTGGTTTTTGAAAGTCCGAAGCCATCTTAGCAACAAACTTGTTAGATGCAATACCAATGGACACAGTTAGATTTTCTTGAGATTTTATCTTATCTTTTATTTTATTTGCAATTTGAATAGCTTTATCCCAATTACCCTCAGAACTTTTTGTAACATCTAAATAAGCCTCATCAATGCTCACCTGTTCGATTATATTTGATTCCTCTTCCAGTAAATCCATTATCCTTTCTGAGACTTCTCTATAATACTCCATGTCAACAGGCAGGAATACTACATCTTTTCCCTTTGCAATTCTCTTTGCAAGAATAATGGGCATTCCAGCCTTTATTCCTAATTCTCTTGCCTTATAATTTGAGGTACTAACTGCGCCACTGTTATCATTTCTACCTGAATAAACACATATAACAATAGGTTTACCTCTTATTTTATTGTCCCTATTTTCCTCAACAGAGGCATAAAATGAATCTAGATCAACATGCAATATTATCCTAGCCATTGGGGGATAATTAATTTTATGAGATATAACAATTTCCCTTATAATATTTAATAGCAACAAATAAATAGGCTTTGTATATTCTACTATCAGGGATTATTATGTTGAGAGTAGTAAATCTTGGTGCCGAAGTGGAAGGCACACCTATACTTGATCATGTGAATCTTTACATAAAAGAGGGCCAGACATATGTCCTTTTTGGGCCTAATGGTAATGGAAAAACATCTCTTTTAATGACTCTAATTGGAAATCCTGCTTTTAAAGTAACATATGGCAGAATAATGTTCAAAGGGCAGGATATAAATGACATGTCAACTGATCAAAGAGTTAAAATGGGGATGGGGATAAGTTTCCAGAATCCTCCAAAAGTAAGCGGTTTAAAGTTAATAGACATGCTCCTAAATTGCGCCAAGCAAAGTGGTACAGATCCTAATAAAATTTATGAATATGCACAGATGCTCAATATGGAAAAATTTCTTAACAGAAGTATAAACGTTGGATTTTCTGGTGGAGAAGTAAAGCGTTCAGAAGTACTCCAGCTTTTGACACTAAATCCAGATTTAGTTTTATTCGATGAGCCAGATAGCGGAGTAGATCTAGACAATATTTCTGTAATTGGAAGTGCAATGGGGGAGTTACTTGATAGAAAAAAGAATAAAGAAGAAAGAAAAAAATCTGGCCTTATTATTACCCATCAGGGACATATTCTAGATTATGTAGATGCAGATTATGGTCTAATCCTTTACAAGGGCATGATTGCCTGTATGGGAGACCCATATGATATGCTTGATGAAATCAGTAAGAAAGGTTACGAGGGGTGTGTTGAGAAATGCCTGAAAGGATTCCAAAACTCGAGAAGGATGTAAAAGAAAAGCTTGAAAAAGTCGGAATTGAAATGGACAAAGAAAAGCGTTCAGCAATATTCCTTCAGGTAGATCAGAATGTGGAAACATCTTCAAGTTTCGCATCAGGTATAGAAATGATTGGCATCAAACAAGCCCTTGAGAAATATGATTGGCTTCATGATTATTTTTGGAAAGTAGTATCGAAGAATAATGATGAATATACAAAACAAGTTGACGTTGCAGAAGTAAATGGGTACTTCATAAGAGCGCTTCCAGGCATAAAAGTAAACTTTCCAGTTGAGGCGTGCCTTTACCTTAAGTCTCCTAAGAAACAAAAAGTTCACAATATAATAATTGCTGAAGAAAGTTCTGAACTAAATATAATATCTGGATGTGCATCCCATCCTGGCCTTACAACTGGCATGCACCTTGGGATATCTGAATTTTATATCAAAAAGAATGCTAAACTATCTTTTACCATGATCCATAACTGGGAGAACAATATTGAAGTTAGGCCAAGAAGCGCCGCCATAGTTGAAGAGGGTGGAACTTACATAAGTAACTATATAATTATGAATCCTGTTAAGATAGTTCAAATGTATCCAACAGTTCATCTAAATGGAGACAACTCCACTGCAATTATGAGCAGCGTTATTGTAGCAATGGAAAACTCTATAGTTGATACAGGAAGTCGAGTTATAATCAAAGGAAAAGGCTCAAGTGCAGAAATTCTTTCAAGAGCTATTAGTAAAGGTGGAACTATCTATTCTAGAGGAGATATTGTTGGAGAGTCCCCAGATGCAAGAGGGCATTTAGAATGTATGGGGATGATGCTATCTGAGCAGGGAAGCATAATTGCAATACCAGAATTAGAAGCAAAACACCCAAATGTTGATTTAAGTCATGAAGCTGCAATTGGGAAAATAGCTGAAGAAGAAATATTTTACCTAATGTCACGAGGATTTACTCGTGATGAGGCAACTGCAGCAATTGTAAGAGGTTTTTTAGATATTGAAATCAAAGGATTACCTCCTACATTAAAGAAAAAGATTGACGAAGCAATAAATCTTGTTGAGAAAGAACTAATTTAATTTTTTTATTCTTTCCAAAAATCTGGAACAAAAAGAACCATTACTGTGAATATTTCAAGCCTCCCAACCCACATGCAAAATGTTAATACTATTTTAATAAAATTAGGTAATGGTGCATAAGTGTACATTGGCCCAACTAATCCAAGTCCTGGTCCAACATTACCCAAAGTCGCAGCAACACTTGAGAAGGCAGTAATTAAATCGACACCATATGCAGTTACTATTAGGGTTGAAATAACAAAAATAGATATATATCCCATAAAGAACCCCATAACACCTTTTATGACATCCTCGGGGATAGTATCCTCTCCAATTTTTATTGATAAAATTGCATTAGGATGAACGAATTGATAAATCTCTCTATAAAAGTATTTTAATATAATCAGGATTCTAATATTTTTGATACCCCCCCCAGTTGAGCAAGCACAACCCCCAATGAACATAAGGATAAGCAACAACATTCTTGAAAGTGCAGGATAGGCATCAAAATTACTTGTAGTAAATCCTGTAGTTGTCATTATACTAACAACTTGGAATGAAGAATATCTAAAAGCATCACTTAAACTATTAAAAACACTATATCTTAGATCTGCACTCATTATTATAATCGAAATTATTAGAATTCCAACATAAAATAAGAATTCTCTGTTTTTAAAATACTCTATCTTTCCTCTCAATGCAGCATAATGCAACATGAAGTTTGCACCAGCTAAAAACATAAAGAAAGTAATGACCCCTTCAATAAATGGGCTATTATAATGGGTGATACTGGCATTCTTTGTTGAAAATCCTCCCGTTGCAAGAGTACAAAAAGTGTGACAGGAGGCGTCGAAGAATCCCATTCCCCCTAGAACTAACAGGAGTATCTCTGCACCAGTAAAAATAAGATATACGCCATAAAGGATTTTTGCAGTTTCTCTTATTTGTGGTTTCAACTTATCAAGTTTGGGGCCAGGAGATTCAGCATTGAATAATTGCATACCTCCTATTGAAAGAGCAGGAAGAATAGCAACAGCAAGTACGATGATGCCCATACCTCCAATCCATTGTGTCATAGCTCTCCAAAATATAATTGATTTTGGTAGAATATCAATATTTATAATAACTGTAGCTCCAGTTGTAGTGAAACCAGACATAGTTTCAAAATAAGCATCTAAATATCCAAGAGTCCCAGAGAGGAAAAATGGAAGTGCACCAAAGGCCGATATGGCAGCCCATCCTAAAGATACAACTCCAAGACCTTCAATAAGTCTTAGCCCTTCATCTTTAGTTCTAATTTCGCTCAAAAAATATCCAAAAAAGAAAGTTATTACTACAGAAGCAATAAATATAATAAACTCTTTCTCGCCGTAATAAAATGCCCAGATTAGGGGGAATATCATTGAAACGCCTATCATCATTAGCAATCTTCCTATTATCTTTAGAACAGTTCTAGTTCGCATCGGTAGACCCCAACGAAATCAAAAATTGCATTATTCATTTTTCTTTCATTGACTTATTAAATTTACTCTTTCCAGTAACTTGGAACGAACAACACGAATAAAGTGAATAATTCAAGTCTTCCTGCTAACATACAGAAGCACAGAACAAGTTTTGCAATTGGATGTAAAAAACTATATGTTGCCATAGGCCCAACAAGGCTAAACCCTGGTCCGACCCCCCCTAAAGTAGCAGCAACTGAAGAAATAGAAGTTAGAAAATCATTGCCAAATCCTAGCATGATTAAACTACACAAACCAAAAGTAATCATATAGAAAAAATAAAAGCCACCTATACCATGAAGTATATCCTCGGATATTATTTTACCATTAAATTTAATCTGGAAGATTGCATTGGGGTGTATAATTTTATAGAGCTCCCTTAATCCTATTTTAATTAATAAAAGCACTCTTATGACTTTTATTGCACCTGCTGTTCCACCGGCACACCCACCTATTAACATAAGTATAAGCAGTATTAATTTTGAGAGATCGGGCCATAAATTAAAGTCCGTTGTTGCATATCCTGTAGTACTGGATATACTTATTACAGTAAATATTGCATGTCTAAAAGCCACTAAAATATTTTCATGCAAGTGGTGAGTAATGTCTAATGTCACTATGAGGATAGAAAAGGCTAAAAGAGAAAAATATAACATAAATTCATTATCTTTTAAGTAATTTATCTTTCCTTTCAATGCTGCATAGTGCAGAGAGAAACTTGTTGCTCCAAGAAACATAAAAAGTATTATTATTCCTTCAACTAAGGAGCTATTATAAAATCCAATACTTGCATTCTTAGTTGAGAAGCCTCCCGTTGCAAGTGCAGCAAAAGAGTGGCATGATGCATCAAAAAGAGTCATGCCGGCAAGAATTAATAGAATTATTTGAATGCCCGTGAACAGAACATATATCCCATAAATAATTTTTCCAACTTCTCTAACTTGTGGTTTTAATTTGTCTAATTTTGGTCCAGACGGCTCAGATAAAAAAATCTGTCTACCTCCTACTGAAAGAGCGGGCAATATTATTAAAGCAAGAACAACTATTCCAATACCTCCTAACCAGTGGGTAAAAGATCTCCAGAATAGAATGCATTTTGGCAGAATTTCGACATTGTTAATTACAGAGGCTCCTGTTGTTGTAAATCCAGATATGGATTCAAAGTAAGAATCAATAAAACCTAATTCGCCTGAAAGATAAAATGGAAGGGCGCCAAAAATAGGGATTATTATCCAGCAAAAAGAAACTACACCAAATCCTTCAATAAGTCTAATATCTTCTTGTTTGAATATTAATTTCAAAATAGTTCCGGTTACTACGGTGATTAAAAAACAAATTAAAAATATATATGTTTCCGCTTCACGGTAGTATATGCCCCAGAGTAAAGGGATTATCATTGATATTCCAACCATTTGGAGCAGTTGGCCTAGAATATGTAAAACTGGTTTTAATCTCATTTAATCTATTATGTAATAATATTGCCACTATTTATAAAATTATTTAAAAAATTCATTTTATCTGAATAAATATACTTATTTTTATTAGAAACTAGAAACATCTAAAAAATTTTTAAGTATTTTTCTCCCACTTGATTCATATGTTTTTCTTACTTTATTATAATCTTTTTCTAATTTATACTTGTCCAATTTATTTAAGTCCTCATCTTCTCTAATCCATGTATAAAACATATCTGAAGATAACTCAATATGCCCTTGAAATCCATAGGCATTTTTTCCATATCTGACAATTTGATTCTTACAATATTCTCCCGTGCCCAGAAGTTTCATTTCTGAAGTAAGTTCAACAGTTTCGCCGTGTAGTTGAAAAATATCAAATTCTGATTCAACTCCTTCAAAAATTGGATCTTTTTTTCCATCTTCAGTTAAATGTACTTTGAAAATATTATCTTGCGGGTCTCTCCATCCTACTTCTTTTATGGGATTTTTCATAACTTTTCCCCCAAGAGCCTTTACCATAACCTGAAGTCCAAGACATATACCAAAATAAGGAACTTCTTTATTTAGAAATTCTTTCACACCTTTAATCTCTTCTTTCATTTTTTCTGTTTCGTCATTAGCACTATCGGGCCCACCAAAAACGAAAATTGCATCATAGTCATCAGGTGAAGGAAATAGTTTCTCTCTCTCGAAATCATAAATGTAATAATCAATTCTATTTTCTTCAAGAATCTCTTTTAAAAGACCCGGACCCTCTCGCGAGATATTATTTACTATTAGAACTTTCATATTATATTTTTCTGGATTAATTTAATAAATATATTCGTGGATAATTGAATAATTTAGGCCAGGTGATTTAATATGAAAAAGAAATTAGAAACTAGTAATGCCCCTGCTCCTGTAGGCCCTTACTCTCAAGCTGTAGTGGCAGGGGATTTAGTATTTGTTTCTGGTCAAATTCCCCTCCAAAAATCAGGAGAAATAGTTCTAAACGATATTGAAAAAGCAACAGAAGTTGTACTTGACAATATCGAAGCTATTCTAAAAGAAGAGAATCTTTTACTTCAAGATATTGTTAAATCAGAAGTATACTTGAAAAATTTAGAAAATTTTGAGAAATTTAACAAAGTCTATGAGAAAAGATTTTCAACAGGAATAAAACCATCTAGGGTAACTGTAGAAGTATCAAAATTACCAAAAAATTCGGATATTGAAATTGCATGTGTTGCATATAAAAATAAGAAATAATATATTAGTATTGACCAAATAGCTCTTTTATCTTTTTTATCTTTTCTACTTTTGAAGATATTATGACTTTGTCATCAATCTGAACCATGTCGTCCCCTCTTGGTATAATCAGTTTATTGTCTCTTACAATAATTAAAAATAGTATTTCCTCTGGCAAAGTAATGTCCCTTAAAGTTTTCCCAAGAATCTTAGCATTGGGTGTGGGCGAAAGTTCAATTATTTCAGCTTGGCCAGTTGGAAGTATTATAAGTGATTTTAGTCCACCCATTCTAATAAATCTCAAAACGTGTTCAGCTGTAGACATCTTTGGACTTAATGCAATATCGATGCCCATATCTTCAAAGAATTTAATGAGTTCAATATTTTCAACTCTAGCAATAGATTTTGAAGCCCCTAAATATTTTCCTACTAAGCAAGAAAATAGATTTAATTGATCATATTTTGTTAGAGAGATAAAAGCATCAACATCTCCAATACCTTCATCTTTCAATAAAGAAAGATCCATTATATCTCCTTTTATTACAAGAGTTTTTTGTAGGATTTTAGATATTTCTTCACATCTCTTTGCATCACTATCAATAAGTTTGACCGACATACTTCGTTCAAGCATTTTTGCAAGCTGTACGGCCGTATTGCTTGCCCCTACTATCATCACCTTTCTTATTCTCTCGCAGTCACTACATTTTTCCACAACATTTTCAACTAGCTTAGGTTTTCCAAGTATGAATGCTTTGTCTCCTTCTTCGAATACATACTCCCCAGTTGGGATAATCGTTTCTTCTCCCTTAAGAACTGCACCTATTATTGTACCCTCAGGGAATATTTTTTCTTTGAGAGCTTTTCCAATATATTTAGACTCAGGTTTTACTAAGAATTCTGCCATGGTAACTTTTCCATCAGCTAAAGCTTGAATGGCCAATGCACTTGGTAGTTCTAGTATTCTTTCAACATCATATGCAATAATCGTCCCGGGAGAAAATGAAT
Source organism: Candidatus Methanofastidiosum methylothiophilum (assembly GCA_001587575.1). Lineage (GTDB taxonomy): Archaea > Methanobacteriota_B > Thermococci > Methanofastidiosales > Methanofastidiosaceae > Methanofastidiosum. Next base: position 15,602 of record LNJC01000010.1, on the reverse strand, counting down.
AATCTACACCTACTTTTGTCAAATCAATGTCCTCTGTGAAAGAATATTCAATTGCAATCTTTGCAACTGTTTTTCTTGCCCCAAGATTCTTTGCCGTTATACAAGATATTAAATTAACTTCAGAAGAGTTCGTAACTGCCACTACAAGATCTGCGTCCTTTGCACCGGCTTCAACAAGAATTTTAGGATTCGCACCATTACCTTGAATTACCATCGCATCTATTTTTTTAGAGATTTCTTGACATCTTACAAGGTCTTTTTCGATTACAACTACACCGATTCCTTCTTCTACAAGAAGCTTTGCGATGTTGAATCCAGTAAGGCCGCCTCCTACGACTATTACATACATAAGTAACGATATGTGTCTATTTTCTATATAAAGATTTAGGATAGCTCCATTCGGTTTCAAGTTAAATCTATAGATTTTGATATTTTTATAATAGAATCTTCTAAAGAGCCTTTCTCTAAAATTATCTCTATTGCATTAAACCTGCATCTTTCAACACATCTCCCACAACCCCTGCAATTTGAGTTAATCTGGGCCACTTTATTGAAGATTTTTATAGCTTTGACAAAACACAACTCAATGCATTCTCCACATCCCGTGCATCTATCAGTTACTTTAATTTCAAGATCTGTCAATTTTGTTACCTTAGATCCAATATCCGTTGAAAGATTGGGTAGCATCATCCAGAGACAACAACACTCGCAGCAGTTGCATATAGTCAGTAATTTTTCAGGAGGCTTAGCATTTAACCATACAGAATCGAGTTTATTCCGACCAATTAAATGAACAAGACCAGCTTCACGACATTTCAGCACATAGTCTTTTGCCTCTTCTTTAGTTACCTTTCTTCCAAGTTTGGGATCGATATTTAATGCAGCTTCACCAAGAAATAAACAGCCAAAATCCTGAGGATAATTTTCACAGTTTTTCGATTTTCTACATATGCAGAAGTTCATTATGACATGGTGTTTTGATTTATCTATAAAATAATTCAATATCTCGGAGGGTAGCAAGACTGAGTCATCTTGATTAATATTTTGATTTATTTGAATTACTCTATCTCTTGGTACATAGAATATTTTGTCATTCTCAAAAAACATCTTATCCATTAAATTACCTATAAGAGGCAGCTTAGTAAACTTTGCAAAGAAGAATCTAAGGGGAAATAATCTTGAAAGCATTTTAATAGATAAGGGAATATTTTCCATGTCTATCATTTTTTAGTTTATTATTATTTATAGCGCCATACTAAATTTAAGTTTATTGGAATAATTTGAATAATGTGTCATTTGGTAAAGATTTTAGCCAGAGTTATTTTATTTTCTATTTCTTGAGATTAGAAATAATAAATCAAATGCTATTCCGACAAAGCACTTTTTAAAATCATTTTAGTTATTTCTTTCCAAGTTTTTCTTATTTCTGATATTTCTATGCCCATTTGCATTGCAGCCATAAGACCATCCTGAAGAGATGTTATCCCCATAGAAAGTGAATAGGTATCTATGTTTTTTTTGATAGCACCTTTTTTTTTATAGTCTTCAAAGTATTTTGTCATTATATTTATTGAATCCATGTAATATTTTGTCATTTCTTCTTTCATAGAGGGATTGCTTTTCACTAGTTCGGATATGGCAAGATTAAAATCTAGGGGAGGGAATAATCTATCCAAAATAGTAAGAGTCTCAACAGATTGAGATTGCTCAATGTTAAACATAATATCAAAAAACTCCTCTGTCGATAAATCCTCCGGAGTACTTTGATTTAGAAATGATATTAATTCTTTTTGGGTGTATTCAATATAATATTTGAGCACTTCTAAAAATAGTTCTTCTTTACTTGTAAAATACTGATATATCGCTCCTTTACTCACGCCAAGACTATCTGCAATTTCTGCCATTTTAGTTTTATGATAACCTTTTTCAGAAAAGAATTTTACCGATTCCTTTATTACCCTATTTTTAGCTTCTTCTCTATAATCGGGGAAAACTTTAGGCATGATCTCAGTAGATTTATTCGCCTCCGTTTAAAAATATTTCGACTAAGAAGAAACATTAATGACTTATAAGTAAGTTTTTTGTATGATACTTGAAGTAATACATATATATTTTTAAACTGATTTAAAATCTTATTTTTAAGGTGCTTAAATGGATACGATGTTTTGGTTATTACCTATCCTTATATTTCTTGCAAGGGTAGTGGATGTTAGCCTTGGGACCATGAGGATTATATTCGTATCAAAGAATCTTAAAAAACTTGCACCTATAGTTGGATTTTTTGAAGTTTTTATCTGGATTAATGTCATAGGCCAAGTTATGCAGAATGTTAACAGTATTATCCATTATATAGCCTACGCCGCTGGATTTGCCGCCGGAAATTATGTGGGGATTGTAATAGAAGAAAGGCTTGCAGTAGGGCACGTGATTGCTAGAATTATAACAAAAGAAAAAACTGACGACCTTATTAAATTTTTAAGAAGAGAAAAATGTGGCGTTACAGTTGTTGATGCACATGGGAAAAAAGGCGACGTGAAAATCTTATTTACTGTGATAAAAAGAAAGAAACTAGATTCAATATTTGAGGCGATTGATAAGTATACCCCTGATTCTTTTGTTTCCGTAGAAGATGTTAAATCTGTTAGCGATGAAGGTTTCGTAGGGATCCCACTCAAGAAAAAGAGGTTTCTTGGCACATTTAGGGCTTTGAGAAAAGGCAAGTGAAGTTTTTTATTCTTCTAATCTGTTGAATTTATCTAGATATCTTCTTTGATATATACGCAGAAAAAAAGTCACCGATTGGAAAGCTATTAATTAGTTTAAAATTTGTTTTTTCTAATTGATTTTCTATTTCTGATTCACTAAGTCTGTCCTCTAATGGTGGCCCTCTCTCAGTTTCTTTTTTCTGCCATTCGATAATAAAGAGAGTGCCTTCAACTAATAAAACTCTATTTGTTTCCATGAGAAAGCTAAGTTTATCCTCAACTTCATGAAGAACATTTGATATTAAAGCAAATGTTCCGCTATTAGGTCCTAATGGAAATTTGTAAGATTCTGAAAGAATGGGATTTATATTTTTTATCTTGTTTTCATATATCCTTCTTTCAAGTTCTTCTAGCATTTCACTAGAGGTGTCAAGAGCAAATACTTTACCTTTTGAACCTACAATTAATGATGCAGGGATAGAGAAATAACCGATTCCACAACCAATATCTATAAAAATATCATTCTTTTTTAGTCCCGCTTTAATAAGAGTTTCTTCAGGCGGCAACATCTTTCTTCTTTCTGGTGAATCTAATCTATGCATATCTTTTACATTGAATTTATGGGCCATATTTAGTTGATTTATATATCAAATTAAAAAGATTTTTATTATTAATTATAGAAGAGCAATAAAAAAATTCTTGTAAAAGTATAACTATATAACATTAGTAAAATTATTAAGTTGATTTATTTTTCTCCTTTTTTAATCAAGATTTTCTGATAGATTTCATTTATTTCTTTTAACATATCTTCCATTTCTCTTTTAACTTGGTCTGGTTTATTTACGTTGAAATCTGGATGGTACATCATGTTTAATAATTTCTTTCTCTTTTTTATCTCTTCAATAGAAGCATCAGGAGGACATCCAAATTGTTTTAAAAGTATTTCAAGAGAATCACTATCTTTCTTGATTGGTTCTTCTCTTCGTTTTTCTTTTTTAGTTTCATAGTTCCATTTTTGATAATCCCATTTTTTCTCTTCCTTTTTTTTCTTCTCTTTTATATCAAACTCTGATTTAATGCTTTCAAAAAACTTGTTTTTACCATAATCCTCATATGTTAAAAGAATCTCAATACTGCCTTTACCACTATACTTTGGAGTAAATCTCAATATACATCGTTTTTCCTTTTCCATTTCTATTTTACCTATATCTGCAGATTCAATAGTTTTGATATTTGGAGAGGACCTTATCTCTACCTTTACGTTTAAAGCATCTTCGTCCCCTAAATTTTTGACTTTTATAGGGATTGAGGCTATTTCTCCTTCTTTAATCTCTTCAATAAACTCTTCTCTTAAGAATAGCTTAGGTTTTGAATTTCTTTCTTTTAGGGTATAAAGTGGCTTTGAAGTAATGCCTTCTTCAAGGCATTTCTTGCATACAAGTCTTGAGTAATTCCAACATGAAGAGCAGACTTTTTGTCCACAAACTGGGCATCTTCTTTTATTTTTAGATGATTTTATTATCTTTTCACATATTGAACATTTTTCAATAAGATTTGGAGTTATATAATCTGAGTATTTTTTCTTAGGCATCTTTATTTTTATTCTACAGCTTGAACAAATTAAGTATTTTTCATCGCCTTTGAAGATTATAGAAGCCCTACAATTGGGACAAAGTATCTTCATAACATTAATTTTAATAGGTAATCTTAAATATTTTTAGGATTTAATAGTAGTTAAGAGAGTATCGGTGAGAAATATGGCAAAAAATAATGGTCAAACTCCAAAAAAGGACACTAAGAAAAAGACTGGAAGGTGGAAAGTACCTGTAATTATAGTTCTTGCAATTGTCCTGGTATTTGCCGGAGTATTTTATGATGTTTATAAGCTAGGTAATGATAATGTACTATTCCTCTTCGTAGATGAAGAGAAAGGAAATCCAGGAACTGTTGAAGTATCTTCAGTTATTATTTTCTCTAATTTAAGGCCCAAGGGGAGCAGCGTAGATATAGATCCCTTATCAACAAATAATACCTTGAATTCCTTAGGGATAAATATAAACAATTCTCTCATGAAAACAAGCGATATTAAACAGGGGACTGAATATGCTAAAGAGATTTCAAAGGAGCAATCAAAAATTGATATAACTAGGGTCGTTGTCATAGATTCTGAAACATTGAAAGAATTAGTCAATGTTGTAGGTTACGTGCCCGTTGATTTTACTCAACAGATCATCATATTAGGCCAAGAAAGAAATATAGTTGCAAAAGGAAATGTCACTGGCAGTATGGCTAAACAGATTGTCCAGGGTAAAGCTTTTCCAATAGTTGATCCCACAGATATTAGAAATGTACCTGAAACAAGTCTTTGGAGAGTAAAAAGTAAGATCATAGGGGAGATATCTCTTAACATGCTAGATTTGGCTGAATATGATAAACAAACAAGAAGAGATTTATCCTATAAGATATTAAAACTGTACAGAGAAGATAAAATAAAAGTCCATAATAAAAACATGACACTAATCTTAATTGATATTCTTCCAGAAGGATTTGGCAGGATAATCATGGATTTTGCAGTTGAAATAATTAGTTAGGAGGATTTATGCAGAAAGAAGTATTTGTAGTGGCAACATTCGTATTGGCGGTAGCTCTTGTAGTTTCCGTTTATAACATAAGTATTTTAAGAAATCAAAATTCTGTATTAAGCGAGAGAATAGTTTCTTTAAATCAAGAGGTAACAAAGCTTCAGGGGCAGCAGACAATTCTTGAGAATAGACTACTTGTACTTGAAACTGAAAAGTCTCAGTATGATGCTGTTGTTAGGAGCTACACTTTTCAGATTCAGGATTTATTAAAGAAAAATGAAGTTTTGCAGCTTCAACTTAAGTCTTGGGACATACCCGTAATATGGGTTGCATCTGAAGTCCAGTGGACATCTTCAACTTTTCATCCAAGCGACAATGTAAGAATCTCTTTTAGTCTTACTAATACAACAAATGAAAATGCGCAGAACATTAGGATTTCATTGCCTGAATCATATATGAGGGGATTCCAAGTAGTTAGAGTCTCAGATCCAAGGGCAAGACTAATTAGCAATGAAATTACAATTGATTCTCTTCTTCCAAGAGAAACAATAAATTTTGATGTTATACTTAGAACACAATCGCCTGGACTATATAGCGGACCTTTGAGAATTAGATGGACCGGAGTAGGAGATTTCTTTAATTTGGCTGAATTAAGCACTCGCGTTAATTAGAGCTGTTTTCATGGAAATAAAGAAGTATCCAGAAGATTTTCAAGTAGAGGAAGTCCTAGATATAAAAAAGGGGAAATATACTGTTTTCAAAGTAAAAAAAATAAATAGGGATACAATAGATGTCATCCATGAACTTGCAAGAAAAACAGGAATACCTTTTGGAAAATTTGGATACGCCGGACTTAAAGATCGGCATGCAGTAACCATTCAAAGCTTTTCCGTTGATAGAATTTTTCAAGATAATATAAAGTCATTAGAACTAAAAGATGTTGAATTATATGATTTCTCAGAAGGTCAGAAACTTGATATTGGTGACTTAATTGGAAATAACTTCAACATTCTTGTAAGAGATTTGCACCAAAATTCTGAACAAACGATTAGATCAAACATTCACGAAATAGAAAAATACTCTGGATTTCCTAATCTTTTTGGCGAACAGAGATTTGGTGGCAATGAAGAAGTGGGGCTAAATCTCCTAAAAGGCGATTTCAAAGCGGCAGTTGAAAAATTATTATTAAAAGATAATCTAGACAAAGAATTAGCTGACTTAATTAAGGATGGAAAATACGGACAAGCACTTGAAACATATCCTAAGTTAAGGAATGAAAGGCAAATTTTAGAATACTTGTCAAAATCTTCTGAATATTCAAAATCTTTCGTTGTTTTACCTCCTTCAACTTCTTCTCTTTTTGTTCATGCTTATCAAGCAAAAATATTCAATGAGGCAGTTGTTGAAAGAATAAAGGAAGTTCCACTAAATGAAGTTGAAATTGGAGACCTTGTTTCTATGGAAAAAGGGGGTAATTATTACAGAACTCAGGTTAATAAGGCCAATATTATACGAGTTAAAGAAGGAATAAATACTGGAAGTATTAATGTCATAGCGCCATTAATTGGTTACAGTTCTTTAGTTCCAAAATCTCTCTTAGGAAAAATATCTGTTGAATTGTTAGAAAAAGACGGAATAACAAAAGAAAGTTTTCGTGTTAGAGAAGCTCCATTTCTTGGATCAAATGGTGCATATCGGAACATCTTAGGACGATATAAAGATCTTTCTTATAAAATTGAAGAAGAAGGAGTAAGATTCAAATTCTTTCTTTACAAAGGAGAATATGCAACAGTATTCTTGAAATATCTCACTTCTTCTTTATCTTGATTATGTCACCTATGGTTGTTTCTTTTAGACTTTGTTTTGTTTTGGATATATCTATACCCTCATCGGATTTTTCTTTTAGCTTTATATCAAGAACTTTTTCAAGTTTTTGGATAAGTTCGTTAGATAGTGCAAAACCTTCTGTTTCAATATGGTGAATTATAGATTCTTTTTCATTCATTTTTCTTGCAAGATCCTTCTGTGACCATCCTTTTGATTCTCGAGCATCTTTTATTACAAGGTGATAATCTTCTACTAAGGTATATTCTTGAGTTGTCTTAACAGGCGCACTAAATCTTGGTTTAGAAGGAAGAGCTATCCCTTCTGAACTAATAGGACCTTTACCAAACTTTGACCAACTTTGTCGATCTGTTCCAAATCTTGAACATTTATCGCAAACTTTTACACTGGCACCTTCAACTCTTACATTGAAGACTTTTCCCTGTATAGTCTTGCCACATATTTCGCATATCATCTTATCAACAGTTGTTCAAATTCAATATTTATAAGGGTTTTGAAATCAATCTTATTCTTAAAAATGGTAATCACTATTGTAATTTTTTTTTAAACTATTTCTTAAATTAATGACACTCAATGTAGAAACATTTATAAAGATGTGAAATCTAATACATCATGTTTGGGGTGCTAATGGTGGACAGTAGTATTAAGTATAGGACAAAGAGACTTGACGAAGAAGATGTTTATGAAAATGATGCACAATATAATGATAAGATAATAGAAAGATTAAAACTTCTTGAAATACAAAATAGAAGTTTCATAACGGAAAAATTAAAATTGGAAAAAGAAGTTGAAAGCCTCAAAAGTGAATTAGAGAGGTTAAATGCACCCCCATTAATTACAGGCGTGGTAGTTGAAGCAATAGATCCCACTAAAGTCATTATAAAAAGTTCTAGTGGGCCAAAATTTGTTGTAGGTGTTAGCAGTAAAATTGATCTTAAAGATCTTATTCCCGGGGCATTAGTAGCATGTAATCAACGAAATCTTTCTATAATGGAAGTTTTACCCTCTACAAAAGATCCTGAAGTATGTGGTATGGAAGTATTGTCTAAAACTGGCGTTACTTACTTTGAGATTGGAGGTCTAAGGGAACAAATAACCAAAATTAAAGAGACCGTAGAGCTCCCCCTAAAAAAGCCTGAGCTATTTGATAAGGTCGGAATAGAGCCTCCACATGGAGTCTTGTTACACGGGCCACCTGGAAATGGTAAAACATTAATTGTCAAAGCAGTTGCTAACGAAACCGATTCTACGTTTATTAGGGTAGTTGGGTCAGAGTTTGTTAGAAAGTACATAGGGGAAGGTGCTAGAATGGTGAGGGAAGTTTTTAATCTTGCCAGAGAAAAATCTCCTTCAATACTATTCATTGATGAAATTGATGCAATAGGGGCAAGGCGGGTTGATACAGGTATAAGTGGGGATAGAGAAGTTGCTAGGACAATGATGCAACTTTTAGCAGAACTAGATGGATTTGATCCAAGAGGGCAAGTTAAGATTATAGGGGCTACAAACAGAGTAGATATGCTTGATCCTGCTCTTTTGAGACCGGGTAGATTTGATAGATTGATTGAAATAACCCCTCCAACACGTGAAGAATGTCTTGATATCTTTAAGATACATTCTAGAAACATGAATATTAAAGATCTTGATTATTCTGTAATCATTGACTTGATAGATGGACTATCTGGTGCAGAAATTAGATCTCTATGTACTGAAGCGGGAATGGCTGCAATAAGGGAGGATAGAGATTACGTTACTTCCGAAGACTTTAAATGCTCAGTATCACGAATTACATCATCGGAGTGTCAAAATAATTCACTAATTGGAATGTATGGATGAGGAAACCGACAGCGTCTGACTGATGATGAGAGATGGGCGGTCTGACATATTTTTTATTTTTTATTCATTTATTATAGTAAACTTTATTTACCCAAAATTCTATTTTATTAAGGGGATTATTTGAAAGGAGAGGAAATTGCAGATTTATTATTTGGATATACGATATTTGTTCTTAGTATTGCAGCAGTATTTTTCTGCTACTATATTGAGAATTTTGGTTAAATAAATTCTAATAATATTTATTTTTATATTAAAATTCTATCTAAAAAAGAAAAATATCTGAAGAGATGATAACAAAAGCATTCCGCATACTATAATCGTCATACTTATCATAATTAGTTTCTTTCTATTCTCAGATTTCATATATTTTTTTATTTGCTTTAAGATTAAATATCTTTCTACCACTAATTCTAAAATGAATTATTTCTTAGAAGTTAAAAATAAGGTCTATTAAGGCTTTTTATCTTATTATATTTGATTATTGGCCGATAATTAAATAAAAAATAAAATATTTCGCTAAGGCTGACTTTATAATACAACGATAGATTTAATTATTTGGTGATTATATGCAGGAATACAAAAACTCAAAAAAAGTTCCTTTTCCATTATTAATTGAGAAGGCAATAGAACATGCAAATGCAGATAGAACTGATAAGAATTTTGTCTTATCAAACATATTTATGGAAGTAGCTAAAGTATAAAAACCTAAATTAATTTTTTTATTTAGTTATGTCAAGCAAAATAAAAGATATCCTGATGTGGGACGAATCATTATTTAGAAATCCCGAAGTTTTTGATCTTAGTTATATACCGGAGGTCTTTAAGTTTAGGGATAATGAAATTGAAGCAATATCTCATAATGTAAAACCTTTGATTAAAGGAGATCTTCCCACAAATACCATTATTCTTGGGCCAACTGGCACTGGGAAGACAACTTCAGTTAAATTGCTTTTTAGAGAGATTAATGAAGTTTCAAATGAGGTCATACCTGTTTATATTAACTGCCAGTTTCATTATCGGGAATTTTCAATAATGTCTCAGATTTTTAGAGGTATTTTTGGTTACCCTCCAGTAGAAACAGGCAAACCATTAACAACACTCTACGAATACACCATGGGAGAATTACAAAAAAAAGGCAAAAGGTTACTTGTTGCATTAGACGATGTTGATTTTTTATTTCACGTAAATATTGCAGAGAGTATCCTTTATAAGATTTTAAGAGCACATGAAATCTTCCCTGGTGTTAAAACAGGAATTATAGGAATAGTTACAGACAATGCTTTTTCATTTAAAGTCTCAGAAAAAATTAGGACAGTATTCATGCCAAATGAAGTTCATTTTAAACCTTATTCTCAATCTACAATCTCTGAGATCCTTAGGTACCGTTGTGATATTGGTTTATACCCTGGTGTTATGGATAATGACGTTCTGGATAAAATTTCAGAAATAACTTTTGATAGGGGGGATTTGAGACTTGGCATAAGGGCAATAAAAGAAGCTGGCATGTTGGCAGAACTCGGATCTAGAAAAAAAATAACTACTGAAGATGTTGAAAAAGCAATTGAGCGTATTAGTTCTTCTCTGCATGTTGAAAATGTGTTTGATGGGCTATCTAAAACAGATAAAAAAGTTCTAAAAGTTATAGCAGAAAACTCTGGTAAATTCACAAAAGCAAACGATTTTTTTAATATTTTGGCAGATGAAATGTCATATGAATTATTTAGAAAAGCGACAACAAAACTAGAAAATCTTAAAATCGTTGATATACAAAGAGCACAATCAAGGGGCAGAGGTAAACAAAATCTAATTCATTTAAGGGTTCCAAAAGAGGCGATTCTTGAGATTATTAAGGAATAACCTTTAAAAGTAACTTATAGCCTCTTTAGTTCAAATGAAAATACTAGTAACTAACGACGATGGCTACGGAAGAGAAGGCATAAAGAATCTCACAGAGGTTGCCGAATCCTTAGGGGAAGTAATTGTCATAGCACCAAAAGAAAATTGTAGTGGTATTGGTCACAGTTATTCTATCTTTAAAAAGATTGAAGTTGAAGGATTATATCTAGAGGATAAAAAAAGAACGGATTATATTGTTTCAGGAACCCCTGTTGATTGTGTGGCGCTTGCCATAAGACATTTCATGAGAGAAAAAATTGACCTCATACTTTCTGGAATAAATCATGGTGAGAATATATCTTATGATATTTATTATTCTGGAACTGTTTCAGCTGCTAGGGAAGGTATAATAAATGGAATACCTTCAATAGCAATATCTTCATCAGATTATTTTAATCCTATGTTTGAAACTGCAACAAAATTCTTAGAAATACTTTTTGACTCCTGGGATTATAGTAAACTGCCCACTAATACACTACTAAATATTAACGTGCCTTCTGTTCCTTTTGATGAACTAAAAGGTGTTGAAGTTACAAGACTTGGGAGAAGGGTATACTATGACGAGCCATTTGAAACAGACAACGAAGAAGGCAAGATGTACTTTAAAGTATTTGGCAAACCACCTGGTGGCTTTGTTGAAGAGGGCACGGACTATTCAGCAATAAAACAAAACAAAGTATCCTTAACCCCAATACATCTTGATGCAACTAATCATAGTGAAATGAAAACGTGGAATAATGTAGTGAACTTAGACAAGATACTACAATATTTTTGATCAGTAGTTTTTAATTGCATTGGCAAGTGCTATTGAAGAAATATATTCTTCTTTTGGGGCGGCCCTTGATGTATCTACAATTATTGTTCCATCCATAGCTAAAGGATAATATAACGCTCCATGAGAACTTCCACCACCAAGATGAATTAAGGTCCTATAGACTAAATTCCCAGATATTCCATCAGGAGCAAGTATAAAGTTAGAATATTTTATGGCATTTTCAATTAATATCTGTGAATGTTCAATTCCATACTTCTCTGCCAAAGCTTCAGCATCAAGTATGCTCTTATCCACTCTTTTGGATCTTCCTAAATCCTTCGCTCTACCCCCTGATAGGACTGATATCTTTGGTTCAACTTTGAATCTTTTTAATAAATCCTTGGCGTATTCAATAAACATTTCTTTTTCTTTTAGGTCTTCACCCTCATCAATACCAAGAGGCGCAAAAAAGAAATATTTTTTATCATAAGTTCCTAGAAGACCAATTCTATAAATCTTATCGATTTTGAAATTATTTTTTACTTCTTTCAAGAAATCTGAGCTTGAGAGAGTTCCCCTAACTACTGCATCTATTTCTCCTTTTCTTAAAGAAGATAAAATTTTAGAAGAACTACCAAAAACTTTAACATTACAAAAATCGACACTATTTGCAGCATCTTCTATCTTGTCAATATTTTCAGAAGCCCCTAAACCTACTATAAGATCTGGATTAATTCGATTTTTTATAATGCTAAGCATAGATATTCCATATGCTTATTACTTAAATATTTTCTGCCATATATGAATACAATTCTTATAATTGTTGAAAAAAACAAATAATCTGACGATAATTTTAAAAAGCATACTATGCCATTTGATTTAAAATGGAGGTGTAATGTTGGGAAGAATCAGACCATCATTCATTAAAAGAATTTCAAGACAATTAGTTGAAAAACACAGAGGCGAACTTACAAAAGATTTTGAAGAGAATAAATTAATCATTAAAGACCTAATCGATGTACCTACACACAAACTTTTGAATAGGATAGCAGGATACACAACAAGACTAATGACACATAAAGAAATAATGTAATTTTGTTTTAATCTTCTTGAGATTTATTCTATTCTAACACTTTTTATATTAAGGTTAGATAAGATAATCTTATATATGTTTATTTTGGTTAAAATAGTGTCGTGATTATATGGATGAAGATTTTTTACTTATGATACCTGGCCCAATACCAGTAAAACCTAGGGTATTTAGGGCAATGTCAATGAAAATCTTGCCACACAGAGGCGAAGAATTTAATAAGCTCTATATGGAGCAATCAGAGCGAATGAAAAAAATCTTTAAAACTAAAAATGATGTCTTTATATTGGCCGGTTCTGGAACAGCTGCAATGGACGCAGCAATAGCAAACATTGTTCAACCAGGAGACAAGGTCTTATGTATAACATCAGGTAAGTTCGGAGAAAGATTTAGGGATATAGTTAAGGCTTACAAAGGATTGGTAATTGAGTTAAAATATGATTGGGGAATGCCAATAAATACAGAAGATGTAAAAAAAGCATTGGAAAAAGACCCTTCAATCAAGGCAGTAACAATGGTGCACAATGAGACCTCTACAGGAATTAGAAATCCTGTAGCTGAGATAGGTAAAATTGTAAAAAATACTAGAGCCCTTTTAGTTGTAGATACTATTTCATCTCTTGGTGGGGACAACATTGAGGTTGACAAGTGGGGAGTTGATCTTTGTGCATCTGGCAGCCAGAAATGTATTGGGCTCCCTCCTGGGATGTCTTTTATTTCCGTTAGTCAAAAGGCTTGGGAAGTTATTGAAAAAACAGATAGTACATGTTACTACCTTAATCTAAAGAAGTATAAAAATAACAAATATAAGGCCCCATATACTCAACCCGTTTCAATGACCTATGGTTTAAAAGAAGCTTTGGATATTATTGATGAATATGGCTTTGAAAACTGGATTAAGAAGCATGAAAAGATGGCAAAAGCAACAAGAGAAGCTGTAAAGTCAATAGGATTAAAACTTTTTCCTAATGACGAAAAGACATGCTCGAATACAGTTACCTCTATAAAAGTTCCAGATGGAATCGATGGCCAAGAATTAGTTAAATTAATGAGAGAAAAACATGGGATAATTATCGCTGGGGGGCAGGACCATCTTAAAGGAAAAATAATAAGGATTGGGCACATGGGTGGCGTCACTGAAAAAGAAATAATTGTTACAATAGCATGTTTGCAAATGGCCCTAAAAGATCTTGGCTATAACACTGAACTTCCTTCCATTTTAACTCCAATCTGGAAACTATAAGAAAATATTTTATTTTTATTATCTTCTTTTTATAAATAACATTTTATAAAGTAAATTCATAGAAACGTTTAAATAGGGTATTAAAATATCAATGTTAATCTCAGGCGAGCGTAAGCGTAAGAGTTTGAGAGGTGAAATTAATGAAAAAGCTAAATAAAACAAATCCAAATATATTAAGTCTTATAGATTTTTTTATAGACAAAGGATATTCAGAAAAAACACCCTTGTGGATTGATCTTTCAAAGAGATTTAAAAGACCTACAAGGCACTTACCTCAAGTGAATTTATCAAAAATCAATAGATATTCACAAGAGGGGGATACAGTAATTGTCCCTGGAAAAGTATTAGGCAGCGGAGAGCTAGATCATAAAGTTACCGTTTCTGCATTTAAGTTTTCTAAATCCGCTATGGAGAAGATAAACAAGAACGGAAGAGCAATAACTCTTTATGACCTTTACAAAGAAAACCCAAGAGGTAGCGGTGTAAAAATAATGGAGTGATCGCATGATAATCGATGGAAAAGATCAGATTCTAGGTAGGATGGCATCAGTTGCTGCTAAAAAACTTTTAGAAGGGGAAGAAGTTTCAATAGTTAACGCTGAAGAAGTTATTATTACGGGGAACAGAGAATATTTCTTTGACCTTTATAAGAAAAGAGCGCAATTCAAAGACATTGCAAATCCTTTGAGAGGTTCTTTTTTCCCAAAAAGATCAGACAGAATAGTCCGAAGAGCCATAAGAGGAATGTTACCTTGGAAGAAAGACAAAGGAAGACAGGCATATAAGAAACTAAAAGTCTATGTCGGAGTCCCTGACGATTTAACAGGAAAAGAATTTGTTCGATTCAATGAAGCAGACGTTTCAAAACTCAGAACTAAAAAGTATTTTAAGGTAAAAGAGATATCAAGCTTTCTTGGGGGTCGTATATGAAAATTATTCAATCAGTTGGTAAAAGAAAAAAAGCAGTTGCTAGAGCGACTGTTAAGGAAGGTAAGGGGAGAGTTAGAATTAATAGCAAACCACTTCCAATAGTTGAACCGGAATTGGTGAGAATAAAAATGTTTGAGCCAATTCTTCTTGCTGGTGAAACAGCAAATACAGTTGATATTGACATTGATGTCCGAGGCGGGGGAATTATGGGGCAAGCTGATGCGTGCAGAATAGCAATAGCAAGAGGACTTGTTGAATTCACCCAAGATAACTCTTTGAAAGAAGCTTATCTAGGATATGACAGAATTCTCTTGAGAGGAGATTCAAGAAGAACTGAAGAGCACAAGCCAAGTAAGTCTTCTAAAGGACCAAGAGCAAAAAGACAGAAATCATACAGGTGATCTTTTGATAATCCCTGTAAGATGCTTTACCTGTGGAAAAGTTATTGGACATCTTTATGAGCCTTATCTAGAAAGATTAAGCAAAGGGGAAAAAACAGAAAAAATATTAGATGACATGGGGCTAACAAGATATTGCTGTAGAAGAATGCTTCTAACTCATGTCGATCTAATAGATGAACTGCTCGACTATAAAATATAATTTTATATTTTAATAGTTTATAGTCGATTTCACATGGGACCGTGGGGTAGCTTGGACTAGCCTCTCACCTTGGGGTGGTGGAAACTCGGGTTCAAATCCCGACGGTCCCACCATTGGAAAT
>LNJC01000009.1 GCA_001587575.1 Candidatus Methanofastidiosum methylothiophilum | reverse complement strand
TCCAAGCAGGGTAGTAATAGTAGACGGTACAGGAATAAAGACGACAAATAGAGGTGACTGGCGCTCAGTGTTCTATGAAAGAAGGAAAAACTGGCTCAAAGTGAACATTGCCATAGATGAAAATACCGGTGAGCTATTAGGTATTGACATCGCTCCTGGTCCACAGCACGACAGCAAGTCTTTTGAGAAGATAGTTCAAGATGTTCCAATGTCAGTATTGAAAGCAGATGGTGCATTTGACAAGAAAAGTATATTCAATTACTGCTATAGGAACAAAATCACTCCCGTGATTAAAGTTAGAAAGAGTTCGATACCTCGTAGCAGGGGTTCGCCCCTAAGGAAAAAGTGTGTGCAAGAGTTAATGGATCTTGGTGAGGAAGCTTGGAAAGAAAAATACGATTATGGTAAAAGGTGGCTAGTTGAAAGCTATTTCTCAGCTGTCAAGCGTTCTTATGGGGAAGCAGTCAAATCAAGAAGAAGTGACATGATGGTAAAGGAGGCAATGATTAAGTTTATGCTTTATGCAACAGTTCGACAAATTGCATAAAGCACTGCTTCTGGAATAGAAAAATAGTTTATAGGCATAGTTGCTAAAAGCGCTGAATTATGCAACCATGCACTTTTAGAAATATAAAGAATATTACACTAATTCTAATTTTATAAAATAAGTATTATTTGGGAATTTACTATTTTTACTATAATAATATTTAATAATTTGGAAGAGAAAATATCTAGTACATGGAATTTGAGAATAATCGTCAACTAAAAAACTCAATGCTGACTAAACTAAGTGGATTATTGTTAATTTTCTTCATAATAGCGATATTAAATCTTATTTCTATTTTAGTTTCCTATTTTTTCTTTCACAAAATAATAGGCTTTTTAAACAAAAATTTTATTTTGCTCACATTTCTACTAATGACTATATTTATTGGATCTATATTAAAAGAAATAAATTCAAGATTAAAATATGTTTCTCCATTATTTTATGCATTAGGTGGATTATCTATTCTAATACTTACAATTAATGCTATAATAGATTTGGATTTTGCCTTAGGAGGAGAATATATCAAAATATTCCAAAATAAAATCACATTTAGTTATTCTCTAGCATTTATTACAGTTCTTTTGATTGGATATTTTGTGATATTTACAGGAATGACGCAATCTGAAATAACTGGATCAGTTTGTAAGTATAATATGTTTAGTTTTTGTCTTTTTATGGACGCTGTGATGTTTATTGAAAGAATATTCTGGAAAATAAATGGATTTATTTTAAAAATATTTTCTGATTTTGGAAATATGTTTCTGAAGAAGTAAATTACTTATCAAGTTTGCTAGAATTATAATAAGGCGACCTATAAATATTGACAGTGCCATAATTATCTTTGAAAGTAGCTAATGGTTCAACATTCTTAAAATATTCTCTCGCATATTTCGGAGTTGTTTTCTCATATGAATCAATTACAATATACTCTATTTTATTCCTTTCTAGTGTTTTTTGAAAAAGTGATGGATCCTGGGGTATTTGATAAGTCTTTCTGTGGGAAAAAAAGTGAATTTGTCTAAATGATTGGGTCATTACCTTTGAATCTGTTTCAGTATTCTCTCTAAGCCAACGTCCTGCTTCATCCAGAAGGCCATAAGAAACAACACTCGTTTCCAACACAGATACAGTTGCACCTACTTGAAATAATACAGCGATTACCATAAATGCAATTCCAATCTTTTTTTTCTTGTCTTTAAGATACGTCAAGGCCGTATAGAGTATAAGAAAGTATCCTGCAAGTAGATATCTTGCTTCTTGAACTGGCCATAAGAATGCAGATAAAAAGACAAAAAATCCGAATAATAAAAATATTTTTTCCGTTTTTTTAATTCCCAGAATTGAAAGAGGCAATATAGGAATAAACGATCCAAGGAAAAATATTGGCAAAGTTCTAGTAAAAAAAGAAATAACGTTAGTACCCATTTGGGGTAATAAATAAGCAGAGTGAGAAACAAAAGGAGTTTGGAAGTGAGAATACGACCAAATTGCCCAGGGCAAAACTATTATCACCGAAGATAAAAAGTTAATTGCAACTTTTTTATTCATCTTAATTACATAATAGACAAGTATTGGAAATGTATATACAAATCCAACAGATTTAGTTAAAAATGCCAATCCTATTAAAATTCCTATTAGAACATGTTTTTTATAGGAATCATCTTTCCATAAAAAGACTAAATAAGAAGCCATGACAAATGTCAATAGGGGAATTTCACGAATTACATTCATCGAATCGTAAAACATTATAGGGGTAAAAAAAATATATAAAGATCCTAAAAATGATAGTTCTAAGGATACTTTTTTTTCCAGAATAAGAAAACAAATAATTGCATGGATAATTGAAAATAGGGGAACTACTAAGAATATCCCATTTTCTCCAAAAATACCTATAAATAATGCAAGAAAAATAGGTAAGATTGGCGGAACATCTCCTGGGTATCCATTGAAGTAATACCCATTTCCACTTACTAAAGAATATCCTAACGAGGCATATAATCCTCCGTCATATATGAGGCCATAATGCGGGACATAGTAAGCAAACGAAATAATAGCAATAACTATTAAAATTAAAATGTATTTATTCCTAGACATTGTGATATGCATTATTCGAAAAAAGTAGAATATCTATTTATATGGTTAATGTGCAACTTGAGAATACTTTTTGCAGAATTAAGCCTCTAATAGGGCCCTATATCGTAAAATAATTAAATATATTAAGTATTATATTTGAAAAATTAGAACACATTCTCTGCTCATTCTTTTAATCACCTCAAAAATATTCAATTCATGACGAATGAATTTGATTATGCCTATAAATTAATTATTAAATCGTGCAATTACTTGGGTAGCATATGCTCAGTTAAGGGTCAAATCGAAGTGTGGGAAAGAAGGGAAAAAGATAGATTTTTTCTAATTGATAAAGATTTAGAAAGATTCTTATCTAGAGTAAGGCAAGACGACCCAGAGTGGTATGAAAACTCAAAATACATGCTGGTATCCCTTATAGAGGGCAATTCTGACCTGCCTGCTCTTTTATGTACGCATTGAATTCTATTGTTTTTCTATATATTTTTCTTTAATTCCTATATATTCTCTAGTAGGAATATTTATAAATAGACCCTGTCGAGTATAAACATGAACTTCAGGGCAATCATTTACAATTCTGCTACTCTAAATGCCCCAAAAAATATTCTTCAATTTCTCTTTGGAGTTATAATCTATGGAAGTTTAACTGGTAATTATGACATAATAAAAACAGTTCTTGCTGCTTCAGGATTATCTTTCGGTCTAGGTGCAATCTATCTTTTCAATGATCTTACAGATTATGAAGAAGATAAAAAGAATCAGATGAAGATTTCTTGGAAAGCTATAGCAAATGGAAGTATTTCAGTTGGCACTGCAAAGTATCTTATAGTTATTTTATCTGTTTTGGGTACTTTATTCTCATTTTTATCGGGTGCAATATTTTTTTCCATATATGCAGCTATTATAGGATTAAATTTACTATACTCTTATCCCGCGATAAGACTCAAAACTCACAAAAATTCATCATTAATAGTAATAACATTTATCCAATTGTTGAAATTTTCAAGCGGATGGTTCCTTTTTACCACTAGTTTAAATGGATTCCCTTTTCCGTTTGTTATTTCATTATCTGTGGGGTATTCTCTCCTGTTCTTATACTACAAAAATAACACTGCCAATGCCAAAAAAATAATAAAAGAAAACAAATTAAGAGTCTATCCTCTTTCACTAATAATGTTTGGATTCTTACTGATATCTTTCTTTATGTACGCATTTCCTGTTGTTTTTGTGTTGATTCTTGGAATGTCTGTTCCAACAATTTTATTTTACACCTTATCGAAAGAACATCTTGGTACAAAAGTTAACTTTGCTTTTATGTATGCAGGACTTATTATAATATTGTTATCGTTTCTCTTACTTTCAGTACCGATGGTTACAGCAACAAATGATACTTTAGTTGGATACTCAAATCAAATCAAAGAAATGTTAAAGAATGTCTATTTGAACAAGTGAATCATGCTTGTCTTTAAATGAGGTTTTAGCCCTGTTTGTCTTCCATAAATAGATATCTTTCCTTCTTTTATACTTTTGAATATTGAATTAGTCGTCTTTTTTGACTCTATTGTAAAATAGGATGAACCTAGTTCTTCAGAAAAATGAGAGTCAGAACCTGCGACTCCGGGGATTTTATTATTTCTAGCATATATTTCAGCTAATTTATTGTGGCTGGATAAAATTGTTCTACTATTAAATGTTTCAATTGCATTAATTCTGTCTTTAATTGAATCTAACTCTTCGCCAATGCCTTTTCTAAATTTGTCAAAAGGATGCGGTGCAATGATAAACCCTTTTTTACCATAAGAAATAGTTTCTTCTAAACTCATATTTTGTGGAATATCTTCTTCAAGATTTAATATAATGATTTCTCCAGAAAGAGTATTTATTTCTTGGCCAACAAAGACAGTAATCGGCATATCTTTTTTTTCAGCTAAATTTCTCGTTTCAATGCCGCCTTTTGTAGAGTTATGATCCGTTACAGATATCACATCAAGTCCTTTTGAAATTGCAGTTTCAAGAATATCTTTAGGTTTCATGTTCCCGTCAGGAGAATAGTAAGAATGTATATGAAAATCAAGCTTTATTTTTTCCATAAGCCCATAATTTAAAATATGTTTAAAAAAGTAACTTTTTCTTAAAAGATATTACCTAGAAAGAGATATAAACCAATAAAAAAAATAGAATATAATGCTTAAATTGCTTGTCGTTGAAGATGAAGTTGAACTTCTTGAGCTATATGATTTGATATTGGGCAAGGATTACACAGTTTTTACTACTGATAGCGGAAAAGAAGCTATTAATATTTTTGATAGAGAAAATCCTGAGGTTCTAATTGTTGATATAAGACTGCCTGACATTTCAGGTATTGAAGTCACTAAACATGCTAAATCAAAAAATCCAAAGGTAGCAGTAATAGCTGTATCTGCATACAGGGAACGATTTAAAGAAGCAATAGACGCCGGAGCGGCAACTGTTATCCAAAAACCATTTCTTGTTAAGCAGATTCACAACGTAATAGAAGATGTTCTTAATAACAAACAGTAATCTTTTTATGCACTATTTTTTTCCTACAAACTGGTTATTATGTCAGAAAAAATTGCTAACCCTGGCCCATTAGGGCTTGCTGCGTTTGGGCTAACAACCCTTATTTTAAACTTTGTAAATGCAGAAATTATTCCTGCTGAAAGTATTGGAATGGTTTTACCGATGGGAATATTTTATGGTGGTGCATGTCAAGTTTATGCCGGTATGTGGGAAATGAAAAAAGGCAACACTTTCGGTGCTACTGCCTTTACTTCATACGGTGCGTTCTGGCTTGGACTAGCGCTTATGTTTTTACTTCAATATTCAGGAATAATTGCCCCAGTGCCAAAAGCTGGACTTGCCATTTTTCTCGGAGCGTGGGGCATTTTCACAGCCTACATGACAATTGCAACTCTAAAAAAGCCTAAAGCACTTCAATTAGTATTCATAACTTTGACGATACTGTTTTTCCTTCTAGCAATAGGACAATTTAATCATACAGTACACATTATTGCAGGATACGAAGGCATATTTACTGCATTGACAGCATTATATCTATCTGCAGCAGAAGTAATCAATGAAACTTATGGTCGGGAAATCCTTCCAATTGGTCAATAAATTTATATATTATTTTTCTATTTTTTTTATGAGGATACCTATGGGATGCAATTCTGAACTTAAATCAAAGATACTTACAATAATTTATCAAAGAGGAGAGATATCTCCAGAAAAAATATCAGATATTACAAAAGCTTCTATCGATGAAGTTAAAGCTTGTGGGAAAGAATTGAAGAATGAAAAATTAATTGAAGAATGTTGCGGAAAATACTCTACTCCTGCAATAGTTGGTGTAAAGGCAGATTATAGCTCTGGAGATGATGGATGTTCCGGGGCAGGATAAAATTTCAACAGAAACTCTTATTACAATAAATGCCTTTTTTATTTTATGAATTATTATGTACTTATTCCTTCTTTATTATTAGGGCTTTTATTCGGCCGTTTTATCTTAAATCGATTTAACAAACCAAATGAACTAGTATGGTTCATAATAGTTTCATTTTTTGGAATTAATATCATTATTTTGTTACTTGATAGATTCATTCTACCCAACTACTATATGATGGATGAGATCAAAGCATTTGTTCCAGGCACCCTAGTAGGTGTTTACCTTTACCTCATATTGGCCGTTCTAGGTGTCTTTAAACCTAGAAGAAATAGTTATCCAAAAAACATTTAAAAAAATAATATATTTAGGATATAGTGAATATATGTTTATTTGTGTTAATGTAAATGGTATTTATCTTATCGATAAAAAAGGAAATATTAGTGATTTCGAACCCTTTTCCAAAGGTATAAAGCCTTCAGTTAAATCTATTCTAAAACTAGAAAAGGGTAAAATTCCCTTTGAATTAAAAAAAATCATTGAAAGAAATCCTGATTTATCTTTTTCTTCAGAATACGAATTAAAAGAGAAAACTAAATTTCAGTTTGATTTTCCAAGTGATGGGGGGCTACTATTTCGGGAGAATTATCTGGCAAGTTTAAAAAAAGCATCTATTAATGAAGAAGAATATAGAAAAAAACATAAATCTATCCTTCAAGAACTTGCTAGAATTAAAGTAGCAAGTCTACTCGGAGAAAAGGACAAACTAATAATACATGCAGTATACTCCCTTAATGAATTTGATGAGACAATTAATTTATTTCTTGAAAGACTTCGAGAATGGTATTCAATTCATTTTCCAGAATCTGTTGCAGCTATTCCAGATAACAAAAATTTTGTAGAGTTTATTATTAAGATAGGAAATAAAGCATCCTATCAGGAAAAAAGAAATTTATTATCCTATGAATCAAATCTTAACAATGAGATAATTGATAGATCTCTTGGGGCTGAATTATCTAATGAAGACATATCTCAAATAAAGGAAATTGCAGATTTAATTGAAGTACTTTATACAAAAAAAGAATCTTTAGAAAATTACATCACGAATTTAGCAAATGAAGTTGCCCCAAATACTTCTATGGTTGCTACACCAATCCTTGCTGCAAAATTAATATCTCACGTAGGTGGACTGAAAAATTTGTCAGTTAAACCATCTTCGACAATACAGTTACTTGGAGCGGAAAAAGCTCTTTTTAGGCATATAAAGACTGGCGCAGATCCTCCTAAATATGGGATAATACTTCAATACCCCGAAATTGGAAAGGCACCTTGGTGGCAAAAAGGAAAAATTGCTAGAACGCTTGCAGCTAAAATTGCCATTGCGGCAAGAGTGGATAACGAAGGCGGAGAATTTGTAGGAGATGCTCTAAAAAACGACTTAGTAAAAAGGATTGCAGAAATTGAAAGAAAGTATCCAAATGCACCACCTAAGAAAGAAAAACAGCCTAAGAAGAAATTTGAGGATAGGCCAAAAAGAAAATTTGAAAAATCTAAATTCAACAAAGGAAAATTTTAAATCCACTTATACTAATTATTTATTATGCAAATAAAAATTATAACGGATAAATTTGAATTTAAGGCCATACTGGATGAATCACAAACTGCAAAAGCCATTTATGACTCATTGCCTATTAAGGCTAAAGGATTTAGGTGGGGTGGAGAAATATATTTTTCAATACCTATTCATGTCGATTATGAAAATCCAAAAGAAATTGTAAATAAAGGAGATTTAGCCTTTTGGCCGCAAGGAGATGCATTCTGCATATTCTTTGGGAAGACCCCTGCGTCTCTTGAGAAAGAAATTAGGCCGGCAAGCGCAGTTAATGTTTTTGGTAGGATTGAGGGCTCTTTGGACAATCTGGACTTAGTAAAAGATGGAGAAACTATCAGCGTAGAACGAGATTAAATGAAAATACTACATAGAGAACTTGATAAAGGCATATTAAAAATAAGAGTTGATAATGCTGATGACCTTTGGCACCTCTCTCACATTATTGAAAGTGGAGATTTACTATTTGGTAAAACTTATAGAAAAGAGATGAAAAAAGGCGACAAGATAAGAAGCGAGAAACTTGAAAGAATACCTGTAAAATTAGAGATAACTGTAGAGAAGATTGAATTTTCTAAGGATGTAATGAGACTCAGGGTTACAGGGGTTATAACGCAAGGAGAAGAATCTGGAAGTTACCATACTTTTAACATAGAGGAAGATTCAATAATAACCCTAACTAAAAAATGGAAAAATCATCAATTAGACCGTATAGAAAGAGCTGTTAAGGATACATTAACTCCAAAAATTTTAATCGTGTGTATAGAAGAAGGAGATGCTGATTTTGGTATTATTACCCAGTACGGGGTGGATTTTCCAGTTTCAGTTTCTAAAAGCATTGCCGGAAAACACGAAATATCTTCAAGAGACAAAGACAAACGTGAATTTTTTGCAGAAACGTCTTCTAAGATTCTAGAGAATATACAAAAATATAATCTAAAGACGGTAATTGTAGCGGGGCCAGGATTTTACAAAGACGAATTTTTGAATTATGTAAAAGAATTCAAGCCTGAGATTCTTAACAATATTATTACTGAGAATGTATCTACTGGAGGCAGGGCAGGAGTTTATGAATGTATTAAGAGAGGCATACTAGAAAAGGCGCAAAAAGATCTGAGAGTATCCATTGAGACTAATGCAGTTGAAAGACTATTTGAGGCCATAATAAAAAATGAAGGCGTATATGGGCTCAGAGCTATAGAAAAAGCTTTAGAATATGGCGCAATTAATGAACTTCTTATACTTGATCAATTTCTTAGAAAAATTGAATTTGAAGAAATAACTGAGAACTCTAGGGAGCAACGGGCTACTATCCACGTCATTTCAAGTGAGCACGATGCAGGAAAGAAACTTGAAGGTATTGGAGGTATAGGTGCAATCTTAAGATTTAAAATCGATGGACTTTAAATAAATATATCAGGAAAAGAGAAGATAAAATTATTATTAATAATCTTGAAACAATTATTATCTCTGGATAAGGTATTAATGAAACAATAACAAAGATTGTGCTGAATAAAACTAAAGTTTTACCATTTTTTGAAGGTCTTTTAATTTTAAAATTTGAAATAAAAAGAATAGAAGTCAAAAGCACCAATATTAAGTATATATAAAATTCCATTTCTGCAAAAAATATCAAAATAACAAATATTGCTCCAATAGTAATAGGAAGCCCATAGTATTCCTCCGAATTAATAGCATTAAATCTTGAAAGTCTTAATAATCCAAATATTAGATATATGGCGCCTACTACAAGCCCTAAAATGTTATTGTTCCCATAACTTATAAAAATAAAAGATGGAACAATGCCAAAAGATATAATATCGGATAAAGAATCGAGACTTTTTCCAAAATCCGCACAACTATCATTTCTTCTAGCTAAAAAACCATCAAAACTGTCAAAAAAAATACAAAGAAATACAATTCTTGACGATAGAAGAATATTGCCTATAAGTATATAATATAATGATATAAATCCTAAAACTCCGTTTGCAATAGAAAAGATATCTGGTAAAGAAACAAAATCGAATATGACTTTTTTATTCATGATATCATTTTAGTCAAATTTCACGCGGATGTCTTCTTTTATGGTGTTTAAGACAAGAGAAGTATTAGTTTTATCTACATTCTCAAAAGTTTGAAGTTCTTTTACAAAATTATTGAGTTGACCTCTGTTTTTGAAACGGGCTATAATAACTGCGTCATAGTTTCCAGTTACATTATAAATCGATACTATATTATTGAACTTCTCAAGGAGAGAAGCTACATCCTGTAATTTTCCCCTCTTTATTGTCACATTTATAACTGCTATAAAGTCATAACCTGCCTTTGAAGGTTCAACGACAGGAATATAACCTTTAATAATTCCTTCTTCTTCCATTTTTTTAATTCTGTGTGAAATTGTCCCTACTGCAATGTTTAGATTTTTTGATAATTCTCTAAAAGAAAGGCGTGAATCCTTATTGAGTTCTGATATAATCTTTTTATCTAGTTCGTCCATAAACTCCACCGAATTTATTACTAAGAATTAATATAAAAGCTTTTACTAATAAAATGGAGTTAACTAAAGAATAAAATAAGAAAATAGTAAATAAATTAAAAATTAAATCTTATAGATTACAGAAACTGTAGCACTTATCTGAACGTCTTCCGGTGGAACAACTGTTGTATCTTTCATCACCGCTTCAAAAGATCTGTTATATGGTATTACATTGTAGGAAGATTCATTCATATAAGATATTTTTCCGAGTCTAAAGTTTCCGGCTTCAGCCATAGCATTTGCTTTTACTTGGGCAACTTTAACTGCTTCTTTTATGACTCTTATCTTAGCTTCTTCCATTCTTTTGTCACTTAGGCCGAATTCAATGTTATTTATCCTGTTAGCACCAGCTTTAATTGATGCATCTACTATGTTCCCAACTTTACTTATGTCAGTAGTAATTACTTTTAATCCATAAACAGCTTTATACCCCAACAAAGCAGGCTCTCTGTCGCTAGGATAATAATATTCTGGATAAATGCTAAACGTATCGGTCTGTATCTTGTCAGAAGGTATTCCTTCTTTTTCCAAAGCTTGAATTACTTGAGCTAATATTCTTGATGCTTCCTGCTGAGAAAGCAATGCTGTATCCTTTCTTGTTTCAATATATACATATACTGTAGCTTGATCTGGCGCCTCTTTTAATAATGCATTTCCTGTTACTTGCAACTGGTCAAACTGCCCTTGTGGCAAGGGCTTTAACACTGCAACGGTCACCAATCCTAGTGCCAATATAATTGCCACGATACCATAGATTTTTTCATGTTCCATGTATATCGCCTCCAATAGATAAGTCATATAGAAACTATATAAGGATTATGATAAGGTTTAATATACTTTGAAGTTATCTACAAATAAATTTATAGATATTTTTGAAGTTCTTTTTGAAGTGATAGAAGTCTTTGGATCGAAGAATGACTTTCTCCTAATTCTTTTATGAATCTTCCATATACTTCTTCAAAAGAAACTTTTTCGCCATCAATAAAAAAATTATCGGCATGGCATACTATTTTCTCTTCAAGAGTTTGAGGTATATACTCTCTTGAGGGCAATCCAAAATATTCGGCATCTTTTTTATCAATTCCAGACCCCACGTGCCTTTCACAAATTAATGCAACTTTTTCATCAAAGATTTTCTGTCTTACTAAATCAGCTCCGAGGATTCCATGGAAAATGCCGTTTGTCTTCGATCTGCCAATATCATGTAAAAGTCCTCCTATTTCAACTAAGTCTAAATCAACTTCAAAGTCTTTTGAAACCTTTTCTGCTATCTCTTTAGCATACTTAGAAACGCTAATCGAGTGTTTTATTACACTTTCAGAACAGCCTTCCGATCTTAATAAAGAAATCGCTTCTTCTTTAGATATCATGATGATCTTTAACTGACTTCAACTTTTTTGAATTTTTCCAATGCTTCTTCCAGCTCTTTTACCATTTCAGAGTTATCAAAGAAATCCAGTTTTTCTCCACAGATATTACATTTAAAATTGAGTTGTTCTGCAACATCGAAAGGTACTTTTGAACAGTTATTTTTGCATGCAAAAAACATATTATCTTTTTCGTATTCCAATAATTCCTCAAGGTGCTCAGCATAATCCTTTTCTCTTTTTTCTATTACTTCTGGTGCCTTTGAAAGATCCATCTTCCAGTAATAGATGTACCACCCTGTTTCTTTATCTTTTATTCTTCTATAAGTGGCAAGCCTATTGTCATATAACTTATATAGGGCTCTTCTTACGTTATTAATTCTTAAATGAGTGTCTTTTGATATTTCCTCATCGGTTGCTTCTTTTTCATAGATTATATTTGCAACTTCAACGCCTTCTTCGCCCAATAACTCTTCAAGAAAATCGAATAGTAATCTTTGGTCTAATTCCATGATATCCCTTCAATTAAAAATTCAAAGCAATAGTTAATTATGTCGTTTTTTTATATAAATGTTTGCTTCTACTTCGACTTTTGATTACGAGAAAAAGAGATGTATTTAAACTTTTCGGCAATGCTAGATGTAATAGGAATACTATTGTAAAAAATATGAATAAAACCGAGTTATTAGTATTTTTATTCAATCAATATAAGAAAACTATAATTAGATAAATTTTTAAGGCAGATTTTGATTGATTTTTCATGCTAGGGACAATAGTGAATGTATTAGCAATTATTCTAGGCAGCATTCTGGGGATCTTAATTAAATCTAAATTCCCTGAAAAAGTAAATAAAATAATATTTCAAGTGATAGGTTTATTCACAATTACCCTTGGTATCACCATGGCCATAAAAACAAATAACTTTTTAATTGTCGCATTCAGTCTACTAATTGGTTCAGTAATTGGCGAGATCATAGACATAGAAAAATATCTTGAGAGATTAAGTGAAAAATTAAAAAATAAATTTAAGAATTCAAGTGACAAATTCTCAGAAGGATTTATTACCGCCACATTAATTTACTGTATTGGCCCAATGGCGATACTTGGCTCTATTGAAGAAGGTCTAGGCAACTCTCCAAACCTGCTTTTTGCAAAGTCTGTGCTCGATGGAGTTGCATCAATTGCATTGTCCTCTGCACTTGGTATAGGAGTGATGTTCTCAACTTTACCTTTGTTAATTTATCAAGGAGGAATAACCTTATTTGCGGGATATGTTAGTAATTATCTAAATGATGTACTTATTGTAGAACTCAGTGCAGTTGGTGGAATACTCCTTTTGGGTCTTGGAATGAACATCGCAGAAATTAAAAAATTCAAAGTAGTAAACATGTTGCCAAGTCTTTTAGTAGTTGTAATATTAAGTCATTATTTTGTATGAATCTTGCATGCAAAAGAATAAAAATAAAGTCTATCTTTTATTTATTGTGATAAAATGAAAACACCAATTATTCTTGTTAATTATAAAATTTATAATGAAATATCTGGGAGCAGGGGCCTTGAACTTGCAAAAATATGTCAAGAAGTTTCCAAAAAAACAGGCGTGAATATAGCAATTGCCCCTCAAATGATAGATCTATTTTACATAGCTGAAAAAATCTCAATACCTGTATTCTCACAACATGTTGATAACATAAAACCAGGAAGCGGGACTGGAAAAACAACTCTTGAAGGTATTAGAGCTACTAAAGCAGTTGGAACTCTTATCAATCATTCTGAGAATAGATTAAAGATAGCAGATATTGAAAATATTGTTACTAAGTGTAAAGAACTTGGACTCATATCTGTAGTTTGTACCAATAATCTTGCTGTAAGTAAAGCAGTCGCCATGTTTAATCCAGATTTCATTGCCGTTGAACCCCCTGAATTGATAGGAGGAGATATATCTGTCACTGATGCAGATCCAGATATTGTTAAAAATACTGTCAAAGTTATTAGGGATATTTCTCCTAAAACTAAAGTACTATGTGGAGCTGGGGTAAAAAATGGAAAAGATATCAAAAAAGCAATTGAATTAGGAGCTGAGGGAGTTCTACTAGCTTCAGGTGTTACTAAAGCCAAAAATCCTCGTGAAGTACTAGAAGATCTTGCTAAAGGTGCAATTTGATGAGTATCATTGAAATAGATAATTTAACAAGAAAATTTGGAGATAAATCTGCAGTAGAGAATATATCTTTTGAGGTATTTGAAGGAGAAATATTTGGATTTTTAGGCCCAAATGGAGCCGGCAAAACAACTACTATTAGCATCCTTTGCACTTTACTACAGCCTACAAGTGGAGTTGCAAGGATTTCTGGATATGATGTTACTAAAGAAAGAGATAATGTAAGAAACTCTATTGGGATAGTATTCCAAGATCCCTCTCTTGATGGTGATCTTACAGGGGAAGAAAATCTAAGATTTCACGGGATGGTATACAATATCCCTAAACCAGTTAGGGAAGAAAGAATAAAATATCTTTTGGAAATGGTAGATCTTAAGGATAAAAAAGATGAACTCACAAAGAATTATTCTGGAGGAATGAAAAGAAGACTTGAGATTGCTAGAGGGCTTCTTCATCATCCTAAAGTTCTTTTTCTCGATGAGCCTACAATAGGCCTTGACCCTCAGACAAGAAATAGAATCTGGGAGCATATAAAAGAATTACAAGAAAAGAAAGGAATAACTATTTTTTTAACTACCCATTACATGGAAGAAGCAGAAAATTGCAATAGAATTGCAATAATAGATCATGGCAAAATAATTGCACTAGATACTCCTGAGAATCTGAAAAAAGATCTAAAAGGTGACTTGATTACTCTAAAGACTTCGGATAATTTAGGTGCAAAAGAAGTACTTCAAACTTGTTTTTCACTAAATCCTAAGATAAAAAATGATTCAATATATTTATATGCTGAGAATGGGGAGAATTTTGTTCCAAAAGTATTCAGGGCTTTGAGAAATTTTGAAATAACTTCGGTCAATGTAAGGAAACCAACTTTAAATGATGTTTTTCTTAAATTAACAGGACGTGAGATACGTGAAGAAACCATAGATGGAGTAGGCAGAATGAAAGAAATGAACAGAGGCAGGTAATAATGCTTAATGCAATATACATTATCTGGTTAAGAGAAATAAAAAAATTTGTTAGGGATAGATCACGGTTAGTATCCTCTATAGCTCAGCCTTTGATATGGCTACTTCTAATTGGAACTGGATTTGGTGCAACTTTCGGTAAAGTTGGAGATCTAAAATATATCCAATTTATGTTCCCCGGAATATTAGTAATGACACTATTATTTTCTTCGATGTTTTCTGCTATATCAATAATATGGGATAGGCAATTTGGCTTTCTTAAAGAAATGTTAGTTGCTCCAATTAGCAGAACTTCAATAGCAATTGGGAAATCTATTGGTGGGGCTTCAAGAAGTACTATTCAGGCATTAATAATACTTGTTTTTTCACCATTACTTGGAATTGAATTGACCTTACTAAAAGTTCTATTAGTTGTACCGCTTATGTTCTTTATCTCTTTTACAATCTCGGGAATTGGTATAATTATAGCGGCAAGAATGGAATCTTTTGAAGGATTCAATTTAATAATTAATTTCATAATAATGCCAATGTTCTTATTAAGTGGAGCGATTTTCCCAATTTCAAACTTGCCATCATGGCTATCCGCTATTGTAAATATAAATCCACTATCTTACGGCGTAGATATTATGAGATGGGTAATGACAGGTGTCACTGAACGAGGTCCATTTTTAGACTTAGTTGTCCTGTCCTTTGTGTGCATTATAACCACAACAGTATCTGTATATCTATTCTCAAAAGGAAAATAAATTTATAAAATATCTTTTGCTATTTCTATAGATTTAATTGCTAACTTTAATGTACTCTCTAGGTCATTTAAGTCTAAGATTTCTACAGTTGAGTGGATGTATTTTGATGGGATAGAAATAACTGCAGTTGGTATCCCCTCTTTAGTTGTGTGCACAACTGCACCGTCAGTGCTTCCACTTGAGATGTGAGTTTGGTAGGGTATGCTTGATTCATTGGCTGCTTTTAATAAAATCTCTTTTACCCTCTCACTTAAAATAAATCCTCTATCCATAAGATCAATTGATGGGCCCTTTCCTAAACTAATTGTAACTTTATCTGCCTCAGTTTTTGGTATTGGCCCTCCAACTGTTGAATCGATAATTATAGCAAAGTCAATATCGAGTCCATAAGAGGCTGTTTTAGCCCCTCTTAATCCAACTTCTTCCTGTGTTGTGAATACTCCATATAGGGTATAATCAGGATTATTTATTTTTTTCAGGATTTCAATCAATATTGTACATCCTGCCCTATTATCAAAGGACTTGCAACTTACAATATTATCTTTACCGAGCTTTGTAAATGAAATGTCCCTGGTAATTGGGTCTCCTGGCTTAATCCCAAGTTTTTCAACTTCTTCTTTAGTAGTCAAACCAAGGTCTATCCTAAGATCTTCTACCTTCAATGCCTTATCTTTTTCTTCTTGAGGTGTAATGTGAGGTGGTTTTATTCCTATTACCCCAATGTAGTCTCTTTTGGTAGAATGAATTTTTACTCTTTGTGACCCTAAAGTCCTAGGATCAAATCCGCCTATTGTTTCAAAAGAGATAAAGCCTTTATCGTCAATATGTTTTACCATAAAACCTATTTCATCCATATGTGTTGCAATCATAACTTTAAATTTTTCAGAGGACCCTCTTTTTGTAGTAATTAAATTTCCCATAGAATCTTCTTTTATCTCGTCAACATCGTTTTTTATCTCCTCAATAATTAATTTCTTGATTCTATTTTCGTGTCCCGAAACACCTGGCGCTTCAGATAGTTTCTTTAACAAATCTTCCATCATTATCACTCCTATAATAAAATTTCATTCTATCCAAATATAAAAATATCTCATGATTATTTTTTGGAAAGTTACATTAAAGATATAAAAGATATTTTAATATTTGATTTATGTCTCACGTTGATATAATCAAAGTTATTGAAAGCAAAAAAGATTTTATTGAGAAAACACTAGAAAAATATATCCCTAAAGATATTAACAGTTACAACTTCAAATCAAAATCAAGATATGAAGTTGATTTTAAAGCAATTAATTATGGGATATCTAAACCTATTTGGGATTTTCTTAGTTATGGTGGAAAAAGATGGAGGCCTGTTCTTTTTCTTTTAATATCTGAAGCTCTAGGCGCAGATATGAAAAAAATTAGTGATTTTTTGGTCATACCTGAAATCGCACATAATGGTACAATAATCATTGATGACATTGAAGATAATGCTGATTTAAGAAGGGGAAAACCGGCCTTGCATAAAGTCTATGGAGAGGACATAGCGATTAACTGTGGAAATGCTATGTATTTCTTACCACTTCAAGTCGTAGAAGATAAGAAGGGCGAAATTCCTGCAGAAACGCTCTTTAGAGTCTATTCAATATATCTAGAAGAAATGAGAAATCTTCACTATGGCCAAGCTTTAGATATTACTTGGCATAAAGGAATATTAAAAAAAGAACCAAATGTGGAAGAATACTTGCAAATGACTGCATTTAAGACTGGAACCTTAGCAAGGATGGCAGCAAGGATGGCAGTTGCTCTTTCTGGAAAAGATGAAATAGTGGAAAATAAATTTGGAAAATTCGCGGAAAGTATAGGTATAGCCTTTCAGATTCAAGACGATCTTTTAGACATTATTACAACAGAAAAAGAAAGAGAGGCTTTTGGCAAATCTTATGGAAATGATATAAGAGAAGGGAAAAGAAGTCTTGCCATTATTTATACCCTATCTACTCTAGAGAAAACAAAAAGAGAAAAATTAATAAAAATATTAAATTCACATACTAATGAAAAGAAAATCATTGATGAGGCAATCAAGCTTATCAAAGAAACTGATAGTATTGAAAAATCAAGAGAAACAGCAAATAGATTAGTAATTGAATCCTGGAATGAAATCAATAATGAATTAAAAGAAAGTGAAGCAAAAATAAATTTAAAAGCATTTTCTGAATTTTTGATAAAAAGAAAGATTTGATTAGCCATATATGTGGCCCAATTTTTCATATTTTCTTTTATCATATTCTCTTCTAACTTCTTCTGGCAAACTTGGAGATATTTGTTTCAAAGCGGCTATAAAATTATCTTTAGTGACTATCTTAGAATTAATATCCTCTCTCAATGCAGTCATTGCTGCTTCTCTGCAAATGGCTTCTATATCGGCACCAGAATAATCTTCAGTTATTTTAGCAAGTTCGTCAAGATTTACATCTTTATCTAATGGCATTTTCTTTGTATGTATCTCAAATATTTTTTTCCTTGCTTTTATGTCCGGTGCATTAACTAATATTATTTTGTCAAATCTACCGGGCCTTAATAAACCAGGATCTACCATATCTGGTCTATTTGTCGCACCTATAACTACCACTTGGCTTAATTCTTCTAAACCATCAAGTTCAGTCAAAAGTTGATTAACAAGCCTTTCTGAAACTCTTGTGCCTTCCTCTCCTCCTCTTCTCGGAGCTATTGCATCTATTTCGTCGAAGAATATGACTGTTGGAGCTGCCTGCCTGGCCTTCCTAAATATTTCTCTCATCGCTTTTTCACTTTCTCCAACCCATTTACTTAGGATTTCTGGACCCTTTATTGAGATAAAGTTAGCTTCGGATTCACCTGCAACGGCCTTTGCCAAAAGTGTTTTTCCGCATCCTGGAGGGCCATAAAGAAAAATTCCTTTAGGCGGCCTAATTCCCATGCCTGTAAATGCTTCGGGTTGCTTTATTGGCCATTCAATTGCTTCCATTAACTCTCTTTTTATATCATCAAGTCCGCCGACGTTATTCCATCCAATATTTGGGGTTACTACCATGACTTCTCTCATTGCAGAAGGTTCTATCTTCTTTAATGCATTTTCAAAATCTTCCTTTGTAACTTTAATTTTCTCCAAAAGTTCTTCAGAAACTCTTGTCTCCCCTAGATTCAAATCGGGCAATAATCTTCTAAGGGATGCCATCGCGGCTTCTTTACATAGCGCTTCAAGATCTGCACCTACAAAGCCATGTGTTTTTGAAGCAAGTTCATTTAGATCTACATCGTCTGTCAATGGCATTGCTCTTGTGTGTATTTGAAGTACTTCTTTTCTTCCACTCCTATCAGGAACTCCAATTTCAATTTCTCTATCAAATCTGCCTGGTCTTCTAAGTGCTTCGTCTATTGCATTTATTCTATTTGTTGCAGCAATAACGATTATTTTTTCTCTAGACTTTAATCCATCCATTAATGCTAGTAATTGCGCAACAACTCTCCTCTCTACTTCTCCCGTAACTTCACTTCTTTTTGGAGCTATTGCATCAATTTCATCAATAAAGATTATTGCGGGGGCATTTGCCTCTGCATCTTTAAACATGTTTCTAAGATTTTCTTCTGATTGCCCATAAAACTTGCTCATGATTTCAGGCCCATTTATAGATTTAAAATGTGCGTGGGATTCTGAAGATACTGCCTTTGCAATTAAAGTTTTTCCAGTAC
The DNA here is from genome assembly GCA_001587575.1 of Candidatus Methanofastidiosum methylothiophilum. Classification (GTDB taxonomy): domain Archaea; phylum Methanobacteriota_B; class Thermococci; order Methanofastidiosales; family Methanofastidiosaceae; genus Methanofastidiosum. Next base: position 22,577 of record LNJC01000009.1, on the reverse strand, counting down.
CGGGGGGGCCGTATAACAATACTCCTTTTGGTGGTGTTATACCTAATCTGTCAAATATCTCTGGATGTTTAAGTGGGAGCTCAATTATTTCCCTAACTACCTGAATTTTGTCTTTTAGTCCCCCTACGTCTTCATAGGTTATTCCAGCTATTTCATTTTCTTCCGCTTCACTATATTGAGTTCTGACTTCTATTTCTGTTCCGCTTGATACTCTTACAATTCCCTGAGGACTAGTAGAAACAACTATAAATCTCATTTCTCCAAGTGAAAATGGAGTCATCTCTAAAAGATTGCCAATCATTTTATCAAAAAGAGGATCTCCAGTTTCTTTCATTCTTGATTGACTATTTACACTTATTATATCTCCTTTTATAAGGGCCCTGCCTATAATATTTCTTTGAAGAATATTTCCGGGGATAACCATCTGAACTCCTTTTTGTGTTGGAGCTAGAACAAGCCTACCTGCTTCTTTAGCATCAACCCTATTAACTTCGACATATTCTCCCATACTCGCTTTCGCGTTTCTTCTGATTAGTCCGTCCATTCTTATTATCGCAAGATCTTTATCATCAGGATATGAATCTACAACTATTGCAGCAGTCTTTCTTTTTCCAAAGATTTCAACGATATCTCCCCTTTTGATACCTATCATATCTTGGTACCTTTTATCTATTCTGACGATTCCTCTACCTACATCTTGCTGACTTGCACTTGCAACCTTTAGTTTGACAATTTCAGATTCTCCCAGTTCCACATAATCCCTCTTTTTAGATTAATTCGATAATAATAAAAATCTATTGGTATTAAATTAAAAATATTGACATAAAACACCTTCACTTATAACCCGATAGTTTTATAAATTTACCGAAAGTTGAAATTTTACAAATGTTATAGTGGTATTTATGAAGAACATATACATTTCTCCGAAAGTTATCAAACAAGGTGAATTTGAACTTGTAGAAAGAAAAGGTGTTGGACATCCTGACTCTGTTGCAGATGGGATAGCTCAAAAAGTCAGTAACGAATTATCCAAATACTATATCAAAAAATTTGGTACTATAATGCACCACAATACGGACCAGGTAGAGGTTGTTGGCGGTCAGGCAATTTCAAAATTTGCTGGAGGAGAGGTAATAGAAGATCCCTTAATTATCCTTTCCGGAAGAGCTACCCAAAGAGTTGGAGACGAAATCGTTCCAATTCATGAAATTGCTAAAGAAGCAACTGAAAAATTTATTAGAGAACTATTCAGAGGAGAAATGAAAGTAGGTATAGAATCTTTCATGGGCGAAGGGTCTTCTGATTTAAAAGATGTTTTTGGTAGAAAAAATTCAATTCCTTTGTCGAATGATACTTCGTTCGGTGTTTCTTTTTACCCATTTACAAAAGTTGAACAGTTAGTTTATGATATAGAGAATTTTCTGAATTCAGACAAAATGAATAAACAATATCCGGCAATAGGAAGGGATATAAAAGTAATGGGTGCCAGAATCAGAGATAATACTAAGATTACAATCGCTTTGGCTACAGTTGATAAATATATTGAAAACATAAAAGAATATATTACATTCAAGGAGCAAATAACTGAAGTATTGAAAGATAAATTTGGAAGCTGCGATGTTGATTATTATGTTAACACTGCAGACGATATAGAAAGGGGAAGTGCATTTCTAACAGTAACAGGTTCCTCTATGGAGAATGGTGATGATGGGTCAGTAGGTAGGGGAAACAGAGCTAATGGACTTATAACTCCATACAAACCTATGTCAATGGAAGCAGCCGCGGGGAAAAATCCAGTAAATCACGTGGGAAAGCTCTACAACGTTTTATCTTTATACATAGCTAGAGACGTTTATAACAATACTAATGCAGGTGAAACCCAAGTTAGAATCTTAAGCCAGATCGGGAAACCAATAAATGAACCGCTCGCTTGTGATATATCTACAGAAAATGAACTTTCTGCAGAAGAACATAAACAAGTTCAAAAAATTGCTTCTGATTGGCTTGATAATATTAGGCAGGTTACTGAAGACATTATTAATGAAAAAGTTAATCTTTTCTAAAATATTTATTATTCTTCTTTTTCTAAAATTGAAATAATGAGAATAATTCTACTTAACATTGGATAATTCAATTCCTACAGGACAATGATCTGATCCAAATACTTCATTTAAAATGAAGGCAGATCTTAAATTATCAACTAAATTATTACTTATATAAAAGTAATCAATTCTCCATCCAACATTTCTTTCTCTTGCTTTACTCTTATAATCCCACCAACTATAGTTGTTAGGTTCTTTATTGAAATATCTAAAAGTATCAATGAATCCTGATTCAATAAATTTGTCAATCCATGCTCTTTCTTCAGGCAAGAATCCAGATATCTTTTCATTCTCTTTTGGTCTTGCAATGTCAATCTCTTTGTGTGCAGTATTAACATCTCCACAAATTATTATTTTTTTATCTTTGGCGAGTAAATCTTTAACATAATCTAAAAACATCGAATAAAATTCCATTTTATAATTTAATCTTTCGGGAGACATTTTTCCATTTGGAAAATATATGTTAAATAGAATAAAGGAAGGATATTCAAGAATTAGTGCTCTTCCTTCAACGTCAAACTTACTAATCCCAAATCTAGTTTTTACAGACATGGGAATTTCTTTTGAGTATACTCCTACCCCACTGTAACCTTTTCTTTCAGGAGAAGAGAAATAAGAATAATAGTTAGATATTTCTTTTAATTCTTTTGGTAGATCTTCTTCTCTTGCCTTTGTCTCTTGTATACATAATATATCGGGACTATCTTTTTCTAGAAAATCAATAAATCCCTTTTTAGCTACTGAACGAAGACCATTTACATTCCATGATAATAATCTTATATTTTTCATTTGGACACCTAATCAAAATCAGCATATATCTCTCCAAAATTAATTCCTGAATTTATTGGATTCTTTTCTGATTCAAATTTTAAAGACCATCTTGCTTTGTGCAATTCTGGACTTGCACTGCCATTTTTTATAGCCTCATAAGCTTCTATAAATGCTGATATTTTATCTATAGCTTTGACCAATTTACCATCTCTTGGGGAATATTTATCGAAATTGTATTTTGAACTGATGTCTCCAGGGATTATTTCATATTTACCTTTAACATTGATTATATTTTGAAATTCATTCTCTGTATACATTCTAATCTCTTCATGCCAGTCTTTTGGTATCAAAGGATATATTTTTTCTTCCATCTGTTCTTTCTCGTGGTCTTTGATTAGTTCCTCTAATCCTTCTACAGACCTCTTAAGGGGAGAATGTATATCTTTTGTTAGAACTTCTGGCAAGTCATGAAAAAGTCCAGTGAAAAAATTATTTATTCTTCTCTTTTCACAAGCACCTATTTCCAGAGAAAAGAGATAGGAAAGGATAGCGACAAACATCATATGTCCAAGAACTGATGTTTTTGGAACCCTGTGTACATGAGCCCATCTTGCTTGGAATCTAAGTTGGCCCGCAAATCCAATAAATCTACCAAATTTAGTATATGCGCCGGCTTTTATACCTTCTAGGTCATAATACCGATTCTGTTTTTGTTGAAGATCTCTTTCAATTGAAATCATCTCGAAGTCGTGCATATTTAATTGCTTAATTATATCAAATTCCCATCTAGTTGCATAGAAATGTGCCCCGCTTAGTATTCTTTTATTTAGAGTATCATCACTATAATTAAAATAAGTCCTAAATCTATCTGAAAAATCTTGACCTAAAGGAGATATAACTGGCTCTAGCTCTTTGAATACCCACTGATTTAATTTCCTATATTTTTCTTCATCTTTTTTAAATTCATATAAAATTGTTGGTTTCAAATCAGTTATAACTATTCTTTGAAGAAGTTCAAAAATTCCGCCTTCTATTATATTAATCCAACTAAAGTCACTTTTTTTTTCTTCATATTTTCCTAAGACATAAGCAATAATCATCTTATGCCCTTGTTTATCAAGTTCAACAAGCTCTAAAGGCCTTATTTTGTCATTCCATCTTTGCATATAAGCAGAATCAAATATTCTAAGTAACAAAGATTTTCTTATCATAAAACTCACATCTAATTGTTAAAAATCACTTGAAATACCTCATCTATTTTGTGCATCGTGTTAGATATATTCTCTGCGTCCTTATCGCTAATCTTGCCTTTCTTTTTTAGATAATAAAGTTTTTTAACAATTTCATAGATTTCATCAAATGCTTTTTTTACATTTAGATCGTTTCCCATATTTTCTTCGAATCTATTGCATAACTCTTCAATTAGTTTAGAAACATTGGGAGATGAATTCTGAATATTTTTCATTGTAAGTAAATAGTTAACCATGTTTATAAAATCATTTAGTTTCTCTGAAGCTTTATCAAATTTATAAAAAGTAAAGTTCATCCTTTTTCTATAGTGAGAGTATATTAAGAAGAATCTTATTTCTTTAGTTGAATGCCCCTTGTTAATTAAATCTTCAACGTATAATATATTATTTTTTCTTTTTGACATCTTTTTCCCATTTACAAAAAGGTGATGGCCATGTAGCCAATAAGGACAAAATTCTTCTCCAGAGTAACTTTCCAATATCGCAATGTTATAATCGTGATGCATTAATCTATTATCGATGCCACCACAACATATGTCCACTTTAGTTCCTAGAGAATGTAAAATAATTCCGGGATCTTGAGCATTCCACGCTGGCCACCCCCTGCCTATTGGAGCGTCCCAACAGGGATAAGTTTCATCTTTACAGGAGTGCCATATAATAAAATCACCTAAATTCCAAATATTATTAGAATAGTTATCTCTTTTAAATCGAAGTTTCTTTTGAGGCCATTTTGTCATATCGAGTCCATAGAGTTTTCCAAATTTCTTAAATTTGATAGGTTCAAAATATATATCTTCTTTGTAATAATAAGCATATCCATCTTCTATTAATTTTGAGATTATCTTAATTGTATCCTCTATAGCCTCAGTTGACCTTACTATGTAAGTTGGAGCCTTTATATAAAGAAGTTTGATTTCATCATAAAAAATATCGGCAATTTTTTTTGTTAATTCATTTACAGTGGTGCCTTTCATTTTAGCTTCTTCAATTGCCTTATCTTCTATATCTGTAAAGTTCATTAATCTTATTACCTTATACCCTAAGTATTCTAAATATCTCTGGAGTATATCTTCAAACAGAAAAGTCCTATAATTTCCTATATGTGGTTTTCTATAAATAGAGGGGCCGCATGTAAACATCTTTACCTGATTGCCCTCTTTAATATTAAGTTCTTCAATCGTTTTTGAAAGTGAATTATAGAATTTAAAATGCATGAGATAATAAACTGTAGATAGATATAAAAAATTACCTAATAAAAAAAGGAAAGATTTTATTGTATAGTCTTTGATTAATTTCTAAATAAAATAGATTTTGATGTCTTTGGGATATATACAATGTCATATGGCTGTGTAAGGGCCATAGTAACCATATCTTCTTTAGAAGGGGGTTTTTCTTCTATTATTACTTCTACTTTATCAGAATATTCAAGAACTTTCTTTATTTTTATTGAATATCCACCAGTATTTTTTTCACCCATTGCAACTGCAATTACTGTATATTTAGTAAAATCGATGCTTATTGCCTGAGTTTCAAGATTATTTTTATTAAATTTGTTCCAGAAACTTTGCCATTCTGATTCATTGTTAATTATGTAATTATTCTTTTCTATTAATCCAGAGTAGTATCCATTTTCAATTTCTTGGAATACTATCTCTTTTGGTGCTTGATTCACACAACCTGCAAGAATAGAAATTGCAAGTAAACAAATCAAGTAACTTCCAAATATTTTAATATCTCTTTTCATATGTCCACCTCTAAATTAAAAATAGAATCGACATATATAAATATTGGGTTATGCTTCAATATATCCTGAAGTTATAATAATAAGAATAAGGATATAAAAATTATAAAAGATTATTCAAATACTTGTATCTCTTTAGTTTTTCTGACAAAATCCCCGAATTTACCCTCAAATCTTGTGGCCCTTATATCTTTGTCATCTATGTAATGGTAATTACCGCCCCGAGGCTTCCCAAAAATAATGTTATGATATTTGAATTCATGCTGTTGTAACCATTTGACTGTGACCTCACGTTCATTTTCAGTTCTGGATGTGAAAAAGGTTATTATGTGTCCTTCGTCATACCATTTATTAATGGTAGCTTTGGCATTTGGTATTTCCTTAGCAGTTGCCATTCTCTCAGGCTCTTCATTTGGTACATCGTCGCATATTACCCCGTCGATGTCTATAATGAAATTCTTTAAACCATCAATTAATCTAGGGCTAGTTTTTTTCCCATTGACGCCAATGTTTTCTCTAAGGTGACTCATTCTTTTCCCCCAAATAACATATAGTAAGATTAATTCAATACTATTTATAAGTTATTATTATCTATGATTAGTCTATCTTAAAATATATTCTAAATTAAAGCCTTAATCTTTTAATAGTATCTTCTTTCAATTAATCATAGATATAATAATGTTTAGGTATTGTTATGAGATGGGGACTGATTTTTTTCTCAGTTATTATGATTATGTTATCCTGTTGTGTAACTATGCAAGATTATAAAGAAAAATATTATATTGAATCATCTATCTCAAAACATTATGATATTCAATATGTATATATTAAAGATGTTGATCCAAAACTAAATTCTTTGGACATATATACAAAAAAATCAAAAGAATTAAAGCCCATAATGATTTATGTTCATAGTGGCGCGTGGAGATTAGGGGATAAAAATAATGTTGGTTATAAACCCATTATTTTTACAAATAATGATTTTGTTTTTATATCAATTAACTATAGATTATCGCCTAATGTCAAGTTTCCAGCTCATGCTCAAGATGTTGCAAAGGCCATAGAGTGGACATATCTTAATGCACATAGGTATGGAGGGGATAAAAATGAAATATATTTAATGGGCCATTCTGCTGGGGCACATCTTGTAAGCTTAGTTGCTACCGACGGTAGATACTTGGAATCAAATGGTTTAAATCTAAATGTAATAAAGGGGGTTATCTCTCTAGATGCTGTTTATGATTTAAATCTTTTATATAAAACATATAATGTTGTTCCGGATTCATATATTCTTACATTCGGAAAAAATCCTGAATTTTTAAAATTCTCTTCACCCATAACATATGTAACAAAGAATAAATATATTCCTCCAATGCTTATAGTATACTCTGGAGGAGGTATAGTTGGATCGTTAAGAGAAGGAGATATACAATCAGAGAATTTTGTGAATGAATTAAGAGACGCAAATGTTTATTCGGAATTATTACCTGCTTTAGACAAATCTCATATGGATATTAATATTGATTTTGGTAATGAAAATGATTATGTTACAAGAAAGGCATTCGAATTCCTTAATTATGTTAGAAATAATTAATTATCATCAATAAGGCTTATAGAATAGGCTAGTTTTTACTTTATTTTTCTTTGCAGTTAATCTCCATCCAATATTTCCGAAGTTTACATATAGCCAAGTGGGTATAAATTGCTTAGATAATAGATAAAATACCCCCTTTGGTATTTCATTTTTGTTTATTATACATTCAGAAATTAAATTCAAACCTTGGATAATATTTTTAATATTTCCAACTTCACTAAGTGGCCTTCCGTCAATAGCTCCGCCTCCCCCTATTCCGGCACCACCAAGCCAATTCATTTTTGACTCAAGTGCAAAAATATTACAGATATCTATAGCAACATTGTTGTGCAATGACTCAGGGAACCCACAATTAATTATTGCTAATAAATTAGGATTATCTTTAGATTCTATATCTTTTCTAGCTTTTACTATTAGTTCCATCACTTTTATTAGAGAGGAGGGTAAACAATCAACATAGAGTGGAGAAACGATTATAACAAGATCCGATTCATTAACGTAAGAGACAAGTTCATTCTCTTCTTTTGGCCCTACTCTGCTTGAATTAATTTTTTTAGATATATACTTGGAGGATAATGCATCTATAAGATAATCACAGATTGATTCAGAAGTGCTATTAGTTATTTTTGGGCTTCCTATGATAAAAATTAATCTAGGTTTATCGATACCTATTTAATCACCTCATCAAAAACATCAGATATATCCCGCTCTATTTTTATAAAGTCTTCATTATATTCAACTATCCGGACTACATTAATATTGGCATTCATATTGATTGAATTTCTATTAATTAAATTCCTGAATATTTTTTCTAAAATATCATTTCTTTTATTTATAACGCCTATTGCTAAGATATCAGGATATTTATCATACCTCATTTTATGATGTACTTCTCCGTTTACTTTTCTAAAAAATGGGAGAAGAACTGGAATGCACCTATCTAAAGCTTTCTTTAGAGTTGAAGAATATCCGCCAAAAGTAATGGGATTTAAATATATCAATAGGTCACTATTAACCATCTTCTTTGGAATTTCTCTTCCTTCATCATTAATGAGACAAATTCCAGGAGTTTTAGTCCAGCAGCCAAAACATCCAAGACAATACCCTATATTCATGTTTTTAATGTTTAGAGTTTCAATTTCACATTTCTTTTTCTTTACTATATCACAAATCAAATCATTTAAAGAAGAAAAAAATGAATCTTGTACATTTGAACCATCAAAAAGAAGCACTTTCATGATAAGAACTATATGAGCAAATATAAATAGATTAGGTTAACTAAGTTCTTCTCTTCTTATTTGAGCATATTTTTTTAATAATTCTTTCTCCTCAGAAGTTAAATACTTTGGAACTTCAACTTTTATCTTAACAAGTAAATCTCCAGTTCCAAATCCTCTAAGCTTTGGCATTCCTTTACCTTTTAATCTTAAGATGGTGTCGGGTTGAGTTCCCGCTGGAACTTTCACACTAGCTTTTCCATCAATCGTAGGTACAGATAAAGAACAGCCTATTGCTGCTTGTGCTATACCAATTGATTGTGAATAAACTAAATCTGGACCTTCTCTTTTGAAATGTTTGTGGGGAAGTATTCTTATTTCAACGTACAAATCTCCTGGTGGCCCACCAACAGAGCCCATTTCTCCTTCTTGTGATACCCTTAGAGTACTTCCATCTTCAATTCCTTTAGGTATGTCAATATTAATTGTCTTCTCTCCACGCACACTGCCACTACCAGTACATTTAGGGCATTTCTCAACAATTACCTTTCCTCTTCCTCCACAAGTATTACATGTAGTAACAGTTGCAAAAGTGCCAAAAACTGTGTCTCTTCTTGTCTGGACCCTTCCTGAACCACCGCAAGCAGGACATATCTTTGGCGGAGATCCTCCTTTCGAACCAGTTCCTTGACAATCGGAACATTTTAATCCTTTTGTCATTTTAATTGATTTTTTTGTTCCGGAGTATGCTTCTTCAAGAGTAATGGTTATGCCAGTTTTTAAGTCCCGCCCTCTTTGTGGCCTATAGGTGCCGCCTCTTTGGCCAGAAGATCCAAAAAATATGTCAAATATAGAATCACCAAAACCTCCTCCGCCAAATCCTCCCCCAAAAATATCTTCTAGATCTGAAAAATGAGTGAAGTTACTCCACTCAAATCCTTCTCTGCCAAACTGGCTATTTACTCCTGCATGGCCATATTTATCGTAATTAGCTTTTTTAGTCTTGTCCATTAGGACTTCATATGCTTCAGAGATTTCTTTGAATTTTTCTTCAGCAACTTTATCGCCCTTGTTGAGGTCAGGATGATATTTTTTGGCAAGTCTCCTGTAAGATTTTTTTATTTCTTCATCTGTGGCATTTTTGCTTACTTCTAAAACTTCATAATAGTCTCTTTTGGTCATCCTAAAACCTCAAAAATTTAAAATAAAAAATAAATTAATCTTTTTTATCGTCGTCTGTTACCTCAAAATCTGCATCATATACATTGTCGCCTGCATTAGTTTGGCCTTCAGTTTTTGGTTCTTCTTTTGGTGCTTCTTGAGTACTCTGTGTCTGTTGATAAATCTTAGCACTTACTTCGTACATTGATTTTGAAAGTTTTTCTGTTTTTTCGGTTATTTCTTTCGAGTTGTTGCCATTCATTGCATTCTTTAATTCAGATATTAGACCTTCCAATTCTGATTTTTTGGATGAGTCAATCTTATCTGCAAAATCTTTTATCGCTTTTTCAGTAGTATATATTACTGTATCGGCCTGATTCCTTGCTTCTACTAACTCTTTCTTTTTTGCATCTTCTTGAGCATGTGCTTCAGCTTCTTTCTTTAGATTTTCGATTTCATTCTTGGATAAATTGGCTGATGCTTGTATTGTAATACTCTGTTCTTTTCCAGTTCCTTTATCTTTAGCTGTAACATTTATAATTCCATTTGCATCTATATCGAAGGTAACTTCTATTTGAGGGATGCCTCTCGGAGCAGGAGGTATACCACTTAAAGTAAATTTTCCAAGAGTATGATTATCTGCCGCCATTGGCCTTTCTCCTTGGAGCACATGTATCTCTACGGAAGATTGATTATCTGTTGCTGTAGAGAATACTTCACTTTTCTTTGTAGGTATAGTTGTATTTCTTTCAATTAATTTAGTAAATACTCCCCCTAGGGTTTCAATTCCTAAAGATAGTGGTGTAACATCTAATAAAAGTACATCTTTCACTTCACCTTTCAATACTCCACCTTGGATTGCTGCACCAATTGCTACACATTCGTCAGGATTAATATCTCTTCTTGGTTCTTTTGCAAAGTACTGTTTAACGTAATTGTATACTTGGGGCATTCTTGTTGACCCGCCAACAAGTAAAATAGAATCAATGTCTTCTGGCTCTACTTTTGCATCGCTCATTGCCTGCTGGATTGGTTTCATTGTTCTTTCAAGTAAATCTTTTGTCATGACTTCGAATTTTGATCTTGACAAAGAGAGTTCCAAATGTTTTGGCCCAGTTTCGTCTGCAGTTAAGTAGGGTAGATTTATTGATGTTTCAGCTAATCCAGATAGTTCAATTTTTGCCTTTTCTGCCGCTTCCTTTAACCTTTGCATTGCCATTTTGTCTTTAGTTATATCTTTCCCATATTGCTTCTTGTATTCTTCAACTAACCATTCGACAATACGCTGATCCCAATCATCTCCTCCAAGATGAGTATCTCCATTTGTAGATTTTACCTCAAATACCCCTTCTCCGATTTCAAGAATTGAAACATCAAAGGTTCCCCCACCGAGATCATAAACAAGAACAGTTTGTTCATTCTGTTTATCGAGTCCATAGGCAAGTGTAGCTGCAGTTGGCTCATTAATAATTCTCAAAACTTTTAGTCCGGCTATTTCTCCTGCATCTTTTGTAGCTTTTCTTTGTGAATCGTTAAAGTAAGCAGGTACAGTGATAACCGCTTCCGTAATCTTCTCTCCAAGGTAAGCTTCTGCATCATCTTTCATTTTCTTAAGAATTTTTGCAGAAAGTTCTTCTGGAGTATAGTCTTTTCCACCTAGTACTATCCTTACTTCTTGATTGTTACCAGATTTTATGGCATACTGGATAATCTTTTTTTCGCTATCGACTTCATCATACCTTCTTCCAATAAATCTCTTAACGGAGTAAGCAGTATTTTCTGGATTTGAAACTATCTGATTTTTTGCAACTCTGCCTACTAGCCATTCACCTTTAGATGAAACCCCTACGACTGATGGTGTTGTTCTTCCTCCCTCAGCATTTGGTATTACCAAGGGTTGACCTTTATCCATTACAGCCATACATGAATTTGTTGTTCCTAAATCAATTCCCAATACTTTTGCCATTATATTCACCTCATTTGATTATAATATTATTAGTCTAATCATTCATTTTTTGTTACTTTTACTCTCGAAGGTCTTATTACTCTATCGTTCAAGATATAACCTTTCTGGAACTCTTCAACCACCTTGTTATGTTCTGTTTCTTCAGAACATATCGTGGCAAGTGCTTCATGATAATACGGATCAAATTCTTTTCCTAAACACTCGATTTCACATAAACCATGGGCACCTAAGACATCTTTAAGATCTTTATAAATTAGCTCTATACCTTTAAGCACTTCTTCTTTAGATAGAGTTTCTTTTTCTGACTCCTTATAAACTTTTATTCCTCTTTCAATGTGGTCAAGCACATTTAGTATCCCCATTATTACTTCCTGTAAAGCGTATTTTCGTGTGTCGTCTTTTTCTTTTTCTGTTCTTTTTTTAAGATTTTGAAAATCAGCTTCGCTTCGAAGGTATCTTTCATATATTTCTTTTAGCTTTGATTCACTTTCTGAAAGCTGTTTTTCTAGTTCAGATATTTTATTTTGAAGCTCAGTAGTTTTGTCTTCATTATTATTGAGGATTCCATTTTCTTCTTCCATCATAACACCTATAATGTTTTATAGATTTTATTCTCCTTTGGGAAGCCAAAGCAATTGTCCATATAGGTTTCAGCTTTCTCCAGTCTTTCAAAGAGTCTATCAAAATCTCCTCTTATCTCCATCATTGTTCTAGTTAGATTTCCACCTCGGAGAGTATAATTTCTTCCACTTTTTCTTATTAGGCCGCATTCGATTAATTTGTTAAGCTGATTAATAACAGCCCCCCTAGACATGCAAAGTTCTTCTGCTAATTCAGTGCTTGAAATACCGTAATTGCATTCAGATTTTTCAACTATGACTCTGAATAAAGTAATTGCTGTCTTGTTAGCATCTCTACCAGTAAAGATGCCTAGAGATTTACAAACCCATTTGATATATTCTACAGGAGAATCTTCAAATGGCGCATCAAGATCTCGTACAACGACTTTCATTGGGTAACTTCGTGAAACGGCCACTTAAGTTCACCTAAAGTTAATCTAATCAATCTATTTATAAGAGTTTCGGTTTTTACTAGTTTTGTCTAATGGTACTAAACAGAGTAATTATTCATATCTTAAAACGGATAAAGGCCTTATTTTTGAAGTGTTATATGCAGGTATGATTGAGGCTAAGACAGAGACCACAAGGGATAAGATAAATATTCCAATCAATATGGCAAAACTAATAGGGATGTTCCCAATCTGTAATATTAAAGATAATCCTACAAAAGCCATATATAGAATCACCAATGAAAGTATTCCTCCTATTGTACCTATTGCTAGATTTTCTACTGCAAGATTCTTTAATACTGTAAGATTACTTGCCCCAATTGCTTTCATGATGCCTATTTCTCTCTTTCTATCTATTATAGAAAGATACATTGTATTAGATATTACAATAATTGCGACAAAAAGAGAAAAAGACGCAAGCAAAGATATTGGTATTACTACTTGATCTATTAATCTATTTACTATTGATAATACTTCTGAAGATTCAAAAACGTAATACTCAGGAGAAAACATTGCTTTAGTTTTTTTAGATAAAGATTCTAGCTGCCCCTCTTTTGCAATTAAATTTAGGGTGTATAAATATATCTCTGGAAATGTGCCTTCGAGAGCCTTGTATGCGACAATAATCTCTGCATCATTGTTAAATGGTCCATCTTTAATATCCCTAATGATAAATTTCTTCTTGAAATCATTTTCCTCTAGTAGTAAAATGTCGCCTTTATTTAAATCTAAAGACTGTGCCAATTTTTTAGATATTATTATGCCTTCAGTATCATATTTGTCAAAATATTGATTTTCTAATTCCAATCCGACTATATTTACTTTTGGACTTGAGAAAATTGGAATAAATTTTGCTTGGGATGGTGGCAATAAAGAAACGTAATCCTTAAGCGAAATGTTATTTATTTCCAAAATATTAAACTGTTTATTTATGGATGTTCTTCTAATCTTGTCTTGAGTTTCAAATGAGGTTATTATTCCTAGATTTGAAGACGGTGGACCACCCCCTTGAATGCTTGGGGAGTATACGCCTACTATCTCCATATCAAAATAATAATCATTAAATCCAAATGTAATTTTATCTCCTACATCAAAACCAAAAGTTTCTACGCACCTAGTTGATACGATTATCCTGTTCTTCCCTATGTCTCTCTTATCCAAAAGTCTTCCTTTTATTGGTCTAAATGTTAATGAATTAAGAGGATTATGTTCAAGGTTTCGGCCACCAAGAGTTACATTAATACACCTGTCTTCAGCTTGTTTACGTTTATCCTCTGAAAAATCGCTTATATAACGAAAAATATCTTTGCCATTAACAGCCTTGATATCTACCGTAAATCCTGAGAATTCATCTGTTGTTCTATAAATAGTTTTTACTTCTTCCATCAGTAATAGTCTTTCTTCCATTATTGAAATTTTCGAATCTGGAATTCCATTTATCTGAACATCATAATCTGCAAATGAAGAAAATGTGTCTGCTACAAAATCTTTAAGCCCTTCTCCTGTTGTTAAAACTGCTCCGACGCTCCCTAATCCAATGGCAATTGCCAAGAGCGCTGTTGCAACGGTCCAATGATTTCTTTCTATGCTTCTCAATCCTAGCTTTAGAGATACAAGATTAAATGTTGGAAATTTTGAAACTAATTTAATTATATATCTTGAGAAAATTGTAAAAATGAACATTAATAAAATTAAACCATAAACTCCAAGAACTAAAAAAATTGAACGTAAATTAATATACAGTATGCCTCCAAAGACCAAAAAAGAAATAAATACAATTTTTATAAATCCCCAATCTCTATAGAATGGTTTCTCTCCTTCCATATCTTTAAGAACTATAATTGGCCTAATCTGGCTTCCAATGTAAGCAGGGACAATTTGAAATGTTAGTACTGAAAACACACCTACTAGAAATCCATATATTAAAATAAACGGATCAGTAACTAAAAGTAGAGGTGTGTTAAATAATCCTTCAGCAACTAGTACTAGTTGAGTTGAAATTATAACTCCTAAAATAACTCCTAAAAGGCTACCGGCAACGCCTAAAAGTAGCGCTTCAAAAAGAAAGAAATTAATTACTTCTCCACTTTTAATTCCTACAGCTTTCATTGTTCCAATTTCTTTCTTCCTTTCCTTCATTGAAATGAACATCGTTGTAATTATTCCTATAGCGCCAACTAATAATGCAATGATACCTGCGAGCCCAAAAAACTGAAGTACGGGTCTCAATGTTTGAATTGTTTCTTTATTTTGATCCACATAATTAGTTACTCTTATATTGTATTTATTTCTGTCAATGAATTCTGTTTTTAGAGACCTCTCAGCGTCATACATTAATGAATCGTTCTGAGTTTTAATGAAGAAACTTGTTGCGTCTCTTTCATTTAGTTTAAGTAATTCAAGCATGGTTTCATGCCTTATTATCCCTACTCCAAAGATGTCTGCAACTCCTCCCCCTTCTTTTACTATGCCTACTACTTTGAATTCAGTCCTTCCATTATCTGAAATAACGGGAAGAGTATCTCCTAATTTTAATTTTAGATTTTGAGCAAGTATATCATTAACTACGATATCATAAGGCTCTTTTATCAAAGAATTAAATTTTACACCTTTTGGTTCAATTACAGGAATTTCCTCATAAAGAGGATATTTTCCTATTTCCACACCTCTGAGGCCCAAAAATGTCTGAGTTACACCTTCTCTTTGGATATCAGTTCCTCTAACAGTGTCAATTTGATAAGTGTAGTCTTGAATTGTACCACTGTCTCTCAAAGAAATAATAAATTCTTCTGTTTCTTTGAAGTCAA
This sequence comes from Candidatus Methanofastidiosum methylothiophilum, assembly GCA_001587575.1. Taxonomy (GTDB): domain Archaea; phylum Methanobacteriota_B; class Thermococci; order Methanofastidiosales; family Methanofastidiosaceae; genus Methanofastidiosum. Next base: position 6,896 of record LNJC01000009.1, on the reverse strand, counting down.
ATTTCCCAGTTCTAAAACCAATTGCCTCCATATCTAGGCGCAAATCTCCTCCAAAATAGTATTTAACACTACTTTGAAGAGTATAATTGACAGAATTTCCCATCAAGCTAATTGCAACTATTGAAGATATACTGATTGCAATCGCCAATAGTGAAAAAATAGTTCTTTGTTTTCTTCTTAATAGGGATGTTGAAGAGTATTTGTAATAAATACTAATTTTTGAGTTTTCCAACATTTTTCTCCCTTTCCAATCTTCCATCCCTAATATACAAAATACGGTCAGCAATTTTTGCAACTTCATCTGAGTGTGTTACTAAAAATATTGTTGACCCAAAATCTTCTCTAAGTTTCTCAAAAAGATTTAGTATCTTAAGTTCAGTTTTAGAGTCAAGATTTCCTGTTGGTTCATCTCCAAAAAGAATTTTTGGATTGTTGATTAATGCTCTAGCGATTGCTACCCTTTGCTGTTCACCGCCGCTCATCTCAGTAGGTTTATTATTCTTTCTATGACTTAGACCAACAATTTCCAAAAGTTCTTCGGGATCTTTTTTCTGTCCTTTGACAAAATAAGATGGCAACATCACGTTTTCAAGCGCAGTAAGTGTTGAAACAAGATTGTAAGCTTGAAAAACGAATCCAATTTTTTTACCTCGTATCTCTGCAAGTTTACTTTCAGGCAGTCTTGTTATATCTATTCCATCAAGTAATATCTTGCCTGACGTCGGTAAATCTAGGCCCCCAAGTATTCCTAAGAGAGTACTCTTACCAGAACCAGAAGGTCCCATTAGTGCTACAATCTCACCTTTAGAAATAGTTAAGTCGATTCCACGTAAAATTGGTATTTGTGCATTTCCTAAGGTATAGCACTTATATATACTCCTTACATCAATTACTGGAGGTTCCATTTTAAACTACCTTCTTCCTAATATCTTTTTATTATTCAGTGGCTTACTGAGAATTTTCCTCTTTTTTTGATTTTCTTTTTTTTCTGAAATACAATACGCCACCGATAATAAGAGCCAAGATAATAATTGGGAGAATAAGATTAGCCGCAACTTGAGCTCCACTCGCTTGAGGTAGAGCATTTACTGATATATAAAATTCTTTTTCAGTAGTGTTGCTGCCTTTATCATCAAAGAAAGTAATGATCAATTTGCATTTAATTTCTCCACTATTGTTTCCAGAATTTAGTGCAAAAACAGCGTTAGCATAGTCATTTTTTTGTATCTTCCCAAGGTAGGATTCACTGTCTCCTGTAAAAGGTGATTCAATCTTAACTTTCACATTGTCTGCATCAGTTGTTCCGATGTTTTCAATTTTTAAGGTTAGAACATAAGGTTGATTTTGAACTATTCGGGTTGGGTCAGTTGTTCTTCTAGTAAGTTCTAACTGAGGTTGACCCCTTATCTTTAAACCAAGTACTTCATTTTGAACGTGAGTAACTCCAAGATTATCCTGGAATGTCAACACCAAATTCATGAGATGATTCTTTGGAACGACATCCTTTCCGATTGAAAGATCATAAGAAGCAACTACGTACTCGCCAGGCCTTAAGTCTTGGAATGTTTTACTTAAGGATGAAGCAACTGGAACAATTCCTGGTTCATTTGTGTTCAATTCGACTTTTATCCACTGTAATCTGTTTCCGCCGACATTTTTCATTCTTAGATTTATATTAAATATTGTCCCCGGATCAACAGTTTTTCCTTTAACGCCATCAATAGAGAAGTCTTCTACACTTACAAGGGTGTCACCAATTACCTTAATTTGTATTTCTTCGTAGTACTTTCCTCTATTTGTTTCGATGATGACTGGAATTTTATAATTTCCATAATTAGCTCCACTGTCTACATCAATAACAAAAAAAGCACCCTTTGGAATAGTTGTAAGATTTCCAATTACAAACTGGTCAGATTCTTTATTTGAAGCAGAAAATGGGGACGAAAGATCTAAGTATACCTTTACAGTTTGAAATTCCAAAGAGGTTTCATTATTTATGGTAACAGTGACTAAGTTCTTCTCTGTACCTGCTTTGAGAGAAGCTCCTTGTATTACAATAATATCAAAATTTTTATTTGCTGCATAAACAAAAGTTACTGAAGTTAACAGTAACATTCCAATCAATAAATAAGTTATTAATTTCATAATACCATCCAACACTAATTGTCTTGAGATTTTTACATTTATTCTTTTTATATGTTTTTCTACTAGCCTTTGTCTATATTAAACCTCAATATTTTTTCTATTTCAAGTGAAATTGCACTTCCTACTCCCTTTATTCTTGTCAGTCCTTTACAGCCTTCTTTTTTATACAAATCAAGAATATTGTCCCTAAACTCATCTATTTCCCAAGCAGCTTTTCTATATGCCCATTCTTTGTACTTATCTCCCCCTTCTAATTGTATATCTCTTGCTTTTAAAAACAAATTTTCAGCAACTTTCTTATTGATTTGAATATTTTCAGGAAAATGGTTAATTGGCCTTGTGATGTAATTTTGAATATTGTATTTATCACAATATTTCAGAACTGTTTTATGAATTTTAATATTAATTTGTGAATAGAGTAAATTGCTAGAAAAAAGTCTTTCATATTTTTCAATTAATGATGAATCGTATTTATCCAAATAATTGTAGAAAAAGGATTTACAATAACCATTGAGTGTTAATCCCCCATCCAAAATATATTTCCCGCCGTTAAGGACTGTATTTTTAATAACATGTTCAATGTTTTTATCACTGTCATAGATATACGGAAGAATTGGCATAAATACTGTTCCGGATAGGATTCCATTGTCAGATAATAATTTCATTGCTTCAAATCTAGATTCGGGGTTTGGCGAATTAGGTTCAAATATGGAAAATGTTTCGTCTTTTTCGCTAGAAATAAGTGACCAGCCTACGTTAACATAAGATCTTTTTTTAATTTCTTTTAAGATATCTAAGTCTTTTAAAAGAAGTGGAGATTTTTCATTGATAAAAATAGGGATTTCTAAATCACGGCATATTCCTAGTATTTTTCTACAGTAACCATATTTATTCTCAATAGGCTGATAACTATCAAGATAAATCAAATCTTTTGGTTTATTTAAAATAGCTTTCCTAAATAGTTCTGGAGCATTTTCTTTGATTTTGATATATTGTGAAAATGGATCTTCTAATCCTAGTATTTCGGGATCTCTTTCACTTTTATGCGGATCGTATTTATCTTCTCTGCAATAGCAATAAGTACATCCGTACTCGCATCCAAGATACGGCGAAGCAGAATACTTAGTCCAAAACCATCCTCCATCCGAATGCTTGTGAACGTTAAGTATATGTTTTGTACGATATTCTTTATACAAATGATTCAATCTCCGCCCTATTTTTCTCAGGGATGTACGTTAATGATTTTCTAAGAAGGAGTTTAGATACCTTTTTTTCTTTTTTTAGTTCTTCTAATATAAATTCAGTTAATAAATCTGGATGGTGCTTCCCAATTGTTTTTAATCCCCAACCAATTCCCTTAACGACGTCTTTCTGTTTTTCTTCGATGTGTGGTTCTAATGTCTTCAATACTAAAAGATTTTTTTCTCTTTGATTTACATTTCTTTTACTAAAGAAATGAATTGATACTCCCACAGATCTTCTGACCCACTTATTTTCATCTTTCAATAGTATATTTATCCATGGAAAAGTTATATCGAAATAGTTTACAAGTGATAGGCCTATGCTTCTTTCTCAAATGATATCGGAAACATACCATTTATCCCCAATTATAATATATTCTCTACTCTTTTCAATAACTAAATCAATATTATTGGGCAATAGTTCTGCCAACCACGGCTAGCTATTACATAGCTTCCCATTTTATCTTGTTCAATTAACTTATCAAGTGCACTAACAAGCAATTCTGGATTATCCTTCAATCTTGATCCTAAACCTTTTCCAAGCAAATCAAGTTTAGAAAAAGGACATTTAATTTCAAGTATGGGGATAAACGATTCTAAAAAAGAATTACAATGATTATTATATAAATAATTGACTGCTTTATCAATAATCTCTGAAATATTTATTTTAGTTAATTTATTATCCATATTGAATAATTTAAACTAAAACTTATATTTAATTCTATTCTCAAATTATTAATTAGTTATTTAAATATGAAAAAATAATTCAAAGTATGGATGATGAATTAAGATTTCCTAAACCTTACAAACATGACCATGAAAAAGTGTGTAATGTAAATCAACTTTATGAGGAAAAACAAACTTTTGGAGAAAAGGCATCAGATTGGGCAACTTCAAAAATAGGTTCATGGGGATTTATATTTATGCAATCAATAATATTAATAGTGTGGGTTTCTTTGAATATTACTGCATGGATTAATCAGTGGGATCCTTACCCATTCATATTCTTAAATCTAGTTGTTTCTTTATTGGCATCATATACCGCACCAATTATAATGATGAGTCAAAACAGGCAAGATGCAAAAAATAGATTAGAAGCACATACCGATTATTTGATAAATTTAAAAGCAGAGGAAGAGATAAGAGTTATCCTAGAAAATCTTGAGGCCCAGAACAAAGCCATCTCTTTGATTTATCAAAAAATATCCTCAATCGAAAACTCTATTGATAATAAGCAATGACATTGATGTGATAAGTTGAAATATAAAAAATTTACATCTCTTGGAATAATCTATATTTTAACTATATTTCTGTTTGGTGGTTTAAGAAATTCAATTCCTGAAAGTTTTTTAGAATGGGGATCTTTGGGCATATTTATTTCAGGAATACTCTATGTATTTTCCTTTACGGCCCCAATAGCGACTGCTATGATCTTAATTTTTTCAGTAAACAAAAATATTCTTTTTCTAGGTCTAATTGCTGGCGTTGGCTCTTTAATTGGTGACTTAATAATATTTCACTTTATTAGGATATCTTTTGCTGATGAAATAAAAGAAATTTCAGAACATAAATTTTCAGTTTTAACGATAAAAAAAATTCCTCAATCTTATCAAAAATATGTTGCGTTTATAGTGGGTGCTTTATTTATATCAACGCCTTTACCTGATGAAATCGGGATTGCAATTCTTGCTTCTTCCAAAGAAGTAAAACTTAATCATTTTGGGATAATCTCTTATACACTTAATACTTTAGGTATTTTTTTAATAATAATCTTAAGAAATATATTTTGAACAAAAAGTATTGGCCATAATTTTACAAATACTAAGCCTTAAATTTAAAAGGCTTTAATTGGTCTATAGTAAACATGCCAAAACACCTTGTAGTTATAGGTGCAGGAGCTGCAGGGCTTCCCGTTGCGTCTCAAGTCAGACGAAAGAATAAGGATATAGAAATAACTGTCCTCACTGATCGTGAATTTTTTGCTTATAGCCCTTGTGGGATACCATTTGTGATTTCTGGAATGATAAATTCATTTGATAGTCTAGTACTAAGAGACATGAATCATTATTCTGAGATGAATATTAACATATTGAATAAAACTACTGTAACTAAAATAGATATAGATGCTCAAGAAATTGTTTTAGGTGATGAAAAAATAAAGTATGATATATTAGTTATAGCTAGCGGTGCAAAACCTATTATTCCCCCTGTTCCAGGCATAGATTTAGAAGGTGTTTATTTCTTAAATTCTCTAGAAGATGCTTTGAAAATATCTAATTCTTTGAAGAACACTAAAACACCAACTATTATAGGTGCAGGTGCAATAGGCCTCGAAATGGCTCACGCCTTCCTTAAAAAAGGCCTAAAATCAAGAGTAATTGAAATGAAAGATCGTGTTCTCCCAAATATGTTGGACAAGGATATGAGTGGTATAGTAGAAGATTATCTAATAGATCTAAATATGAAAATACATACATCAACTGTCGCTTCGGCGATTATTGGTGAAAAAAAAGTGAGCCACGTAAAAGCTAATGGAAACGAATTTGAAACGGATTTAGTTCTAGTATCTGTGGGTGTAAGGCCAAATGTTGAATTAGCTAAAGATGCAGGTATTGAAACAGGGAGTACTGGGGGAATTGTTACAGATGCATCACTTAGAGTAAAAAGAAAAGGTAAATTCCTTAAAAATGTATACTCTTGTGGTAACTGTGTTGAAGTTACTGATATTATCACCCATAAATCTACAATAAGTGCTTTAGGATCAACTGCAATTAGGCAAGGCGTTGTAGTTGCAGATAATATTTTGGGAAAGAACTCTGTATTTGGGCCTATATCAAGCCCAAGTATAGCCGTTATTGGGGAATTGGAAGTTGGTACAGTAGGAGTTACAAAAGAAAAGGCTTTGGAATATGGAATTAATCCAATTGAGGGAAAAGCTAAAGGACTAACTAGAGCCAAATATTACCCAAGGGGGGAAGATATCTATGTCAAAATCTTATCGGACAGTGATTACAGGGTCATTGGTGCACAAGTTATTTCCAAAGAAGGAGTAAAAGGAAGAATAGATGCAATGTCACTTCTCATAGGCAGGAAAACTACTGTCCATCAACTTGCAACTTCAGAAACATCATATGCTCCACCTATCTCAAGTGCCCTGGATCCTCTGACCATGGCTGCTAGAAAATTGATAGGGTCTGACTAAATAACTGATAAATTTTTAATAATAAATGATTCCTTTAATAATGCTTTGTTGCATAATTCGACCGCAAAGCTTAAACCCCGTACAAACCCTATTTGTTCATGCAAAGAGATTGGGCCAAATACAATGAACTGTTAGTGAAGAGGGGCGAGTTTTACCTATGCCTTGATTTTTTAGACAAAAATAATGCAGAACTAGAGAAAATGAATAGCAATAAGCTTGGCAGGCCTTTCGCTTACGCTGATTCGTTCATCCGTTTCACTGCTTTTCTACGTGTGGCATTCTCCTTAGAGTATAGGCAGACAGAAGGA
>LNJC01000008.1 GCA_001587575.1 Candidatus Methanofastidiosum methylothiophilum | reverse complement strand
TAAGAAGGCTACTAAAACAATAATTATCGATGCAAAACATAGAACAGACCCAAACAGATTTGTTCAAAAAGGTTTTCACAATGAGATGCCCTCATTTGCACCTTTAGGCACTCTTTTTGAGGTTTCTACATTTTTATTCTTTGAGGGATTGATAAGTTCTCTAATGGAAAGGACAAACAGAAACGAAGAAGATTTGAAAAAAATGCACACTGTTCTCGAATAAACGAAATACTTAATAATATATTTTTTTAGTTTAATTGAGGGACCGTGGGGTAGCTTGGCCCATCCTTTTGGCTTCGGGAGCCAGAAACCTGAGTTCAAATCTCGGCGGTCCCATTAAACATATAAATATAAACTTTCTAAATCTGTAAGGTATTCTATTTTTAATACAGATTAGGTACCTCTCGAGGTATATTTAGGGTGGTTGATAAATTGAGAGATGAAATAATGGGAAAAATAAAACATGCTGCTGGAAATAAACCTTCTTTTTGTGTTATAGGCGCGGGAAATGGCGGGCTTGCAATGGCAGGTTATCTTGCTGTAAATGGATTCTCAGTTAATATATGGACGAGAGACAAAGAAAAAATGGAGGCTCTTGCGGCTGCAGGAGGTATAGAAGTTGAAGGTAAACTTGAGGGATTTGGAGAATTAAACAAGATTGATCAAGATTTTCAAAAATCAATTGATGGTGTAGATATAATAATGGTTGTAGTGCCTGCAAATGGACACAGAGAGATTGCAGAAAAATTAGTAAAATATGTTAAATCTGGTCAAACTATGGTTTTAAATCCAGGGAGGACTGGTGGGGCCCTAGAACTTTACAATACATTTAGAAAAGAGGGAAAAGTGCGAGAAGACATTATTTTTGCTGAAACCCAGACTTTCTTATTTGTTTCAAGAAAGCTTGGAGTGCATAAAGTTAGAATATTTGATATAAAAAGGTCTGTTCCAGTTTCTGCTGTTAGATCATATAAAAATCCAGAGCTTATTAAAAAACTAAGGACTGCGTTTCCACAGTTTACACCTACGTCAGATGTTCTTCATACAAGTTTAGGAAACGTTGCAGTTATGTTTCATCCAGGTGTTATGCTTCTCAATACAGGATGGGTAGAGTCAAATCACGGTAATTTTGAATATTATCTAGAAGGAGTATCACCCGGAGTTGCTAAAGTATTAGAAAGTATAGACGAAGAAAGAATTAAAATAGCGGAAGCTGTTGGTATAAGAGTTCCCTCCCTTAAAGACTGGCTTTATTTTTCATATGGGTCAACAGGTGTGGACCTTTACGAATCAGTTCAAACTACACTGGCTTATAAGGGAGTAATGGCCCCCTCAACTATTCATCACAGGTACATATTGGAAGATGTACCAATGAGTCTTGTTCCAATGTCATCTCTTGGAAAAAAATTTGGTGTTGAAACGAAGTGTATTGATTCACTGATTAATATAGCATGCTACCAGCAGGAAAGAGATTTTTGGGCAGAAGGAAGGACTGTAGATCATATGGGAATCAAGAATTTTGACTTAAAAACAATAAAGAGATTAATGGCTGGAGAAATAGTATGAAGGCTATTCTTGCAACAGTAGGCAATTGTATTCATGTCCAAGGAATAAAGAACTTTGAGAGTTTGTTAAAAAAAAATAATATTGATACAGAATTTATTGGCGTCTGTATCGATATAGAAAAATTGATAAAAATCATTCTGGAAAAAAAACCAGAAATAGTGGGTCTAAGCTATAGACTTGAGCCAGAAAATTCAAAAATATTATTTGAGAAGTTGAATAAATCAATTAAAGAGAACAACATTGAATCAAGATTCTTCTTTGGAGGAACGCCTGCTGTATGTGAAGTTGCAAAAAAATCAGGGATATTTGAAGCTGTATTTAGAGGTATAGAAACTGAAAAAGATATTCTTGACAAAGTACTCGAAAGAGAGGAAAACAACAAGGCCATTGAGTATTCTCAAAATCTCTACGATAGGATAAGTAAGTCCTATCCTTTTCCACTAATAAGACATCATTTCGGATTACCATCTCTTGAAAAAACGATTGAGGGTGTTAGAGAAATCGCAAAGAGCAAAACTGTTGATATCATATCAATAGGGCCGGATCAAATAGCACAAGAATGTTTTTTTAATCAAGAAAATGTTTGCAAAGAGTTTGAAGGTGGAGGTGGAGTCCCTCTTCGAAAAAAAGAAGATTTAATGAATATATATGAATCTTCAAGGATAGGAAATTTTCCTCTTTTGAGATGTTATGCTGGGACAAATGACTTACTTCAATGGGGGAGTATGCTAAAAGAAACAATAAACAATGCATGGGGGGCAATACCTCTTTTCTGGTATTCAGAGCTTGATGGACGATCTAAGAGAGGGCTAAATATTGCAATAAGTGAAAATCAAAAAACAATAAAATGGCATGCAGAGAATAATGTACCTGTTGAAATAAATGATTCTCATCAATGGGCACTTAGAAAAACTACAGATCCTATTGAAGTTGCTTCTGCTTATATTGCAGCTTATAATGCAAGAAATTTAGGTGTTGGGTACTACATTCAACAGTTTATGATGAATGTGCCTCCAGAAATATCCCCTGAGATGGACATTGCAAAAATGTTAGCAAAATTAGAACTTATATCCGAACTGTCAAATGATAGTTTTAAAATTCTCCGTATGATTAGAACAGGTCTTGCGTCTCTTTCTGTTGATGAAGACATAGCTAAAGGAGAGCTTGCTTCATCAATTACAATTGGGATGTATCTAAAGCCGCATATTGTTCATGTTGTGGGATATTCTGAAGCGTATAATGTTGCAACACCAAATGTAATAATCGAAAGTTCAAAGATTTCTAGAGGAGTTATTAAAAATTGTCTCAAAGGATTGCCTGGTATAGAAGATAACAAAAGAATAATTAAGAGAAAAGAAGAGATACTAAAAGATACTAAATTAATACTAGATACTATAAAATCACTTACAGGTAATAATGATCCTTTGACAGATGCATATACACTCTATAAAGCGGTTGAGATTGGGATTATGGATGCAGAGGATTTGAAGGGATTTATTCCTGCAAAAGGAGAGATCAAAACAACAATTATCGATGGTTCTGTTCATTGTATCGATGAAGAATCAGGCGATATTATATCAGAGAAGGAGAGGATTAATAGATTAACATCTAATAGTTATTAGTTAATACATAATAATTAATAACTATTAAGTAATATGTATTTTTTGATATTTATTTTAAGAGGGCAGGGTCTCTTCTATCTATATATTCTTTTATCGCTTCTTCAACAGTTGAACTTCTTTCTCCAGTATTCAAAGCAACTTTAATAGATCTTGGTATACCTAATTTATCTTTTATTAGTGTGTCAAGTGCATTTACAAGTTCTTCGTCAAGAGAAAAACTTTTTATCACTTTTTTCTTTTTATATTGAGGTTTTTTTACTTCGCTATGTGTAAAACGTTGAGTCATTATTTCCTTTTTTTCTTTTTCGTGTTCAATTTCCTCTTTTGTAAGAATTACCCTCCTCTGTATTTCTTTCTCTAAATCATTTTTTAGACCATCAGTTAAGGCCATCATATTCCCTCCAACACTCTTTTACATAATTGGATATAGTCATAGGCGCCTCTTGAATTCAATGCGTATTCAAATATTGTTTTTCCATGGGCAAAACTTTCAGACAGTTTGGTATCTATCCGTATATAGGGGCTTATTATACCCTGAAAGTGATCCATACTCTCAAAAAATTCTATATATTCTTTAGTTCTTTTTACCCTCTCATCCACGAATGTAGGTACAATAAGGTCTATCTTCAAATTTTTTTGGAAATCTTCTCTCAAGTCATAAACAAGTTTATCCACTTTGAAAAGACCTTTTACAGAAAGATACTCCATCGATACAGGCACGAGCAACTTATGACAGAAATTGAGTGCGTTTTCATTTAAAATCCCCAATCCAGTCTGGCAATCGATGAGGACATAATCATATTTAATTCCTTCGAGACGTTTTTTTAAGGCGTTTTCTCTGTTTCTCCATCCCACCATTTCTAAAGCCACTTGAGAAATAGTCTCATCAGACGGTAATAAATCCAAATTTTTTCTAGCACTGACAATACATTCTTCAAAAGGAGCTTCATCTTTTAATAAATGGTAAATGCTTCGGGTAAATTTAACTCCAAGGCATTCGGCATCGTTTCCTTGATCATCTATATCGATTATTAGTACTTTTTTTCCAGTAAGCGCGAGAGCATGCCCCAAATTAATTGTTGTTGTAGTTTTTCCCGTTCCACCCTTCTGATTGTATACTGCAATTGTTTCCAAGATATCACCTATTAGATATTATATAATAGTTAATACATATTATTTAATAATTGATATGTATTAGTTAATAATTATTAAGCTTATTTATAAATGTTTTGGCTATAAAAAAGGATATTTTTTAGCATTTAGAGTGGGGTATTTGTTGTAAAAAAGAGGATTTAGACAGAATCTATACACAATGTGAAAATATATTTATTAATTAATAGCTAATATATATTATTTAATAATTATTAATTATTATTTATTCGATTAGATTTCCATCGGCGTCTATTAGAATGCCTTTTTTCTCAAGATTTTTTCTTAATCTCCAAAAAGAAGTCGAGGAAATACGTTTTTTTGCTTCTTTTAAGAATTTCTCAGCGTTTTTAGGGCTAATAAAGTGTCTTTTAACGAATTCAGTCTCTACAAGCTTTATCCTATTCTTTCTTCCTCCGCTACCTTTAGATTCTATCAATTTAATTTCTCTCTCGATTGCCCTTATCAGATCTTCTCTGGAAATACCGTATTTTTTTGATAACTGGGTTTCTATATCCAATATTAAACCCCCTGGGTTTCAAAATTCTGTATTTTGAAATAGAAGAAGTTAATTCATTAATAAATCTTAGCTTTAAGATAATTTAGCTATGATTAGTAAAAATGAAAGCATATATAAATTTATATATTCCTATTCCTATTTATATATCTGGTGTTAATTTGAAAATACAGGTATACGGTTATATTGAAGGAAGCCAGGTAAAAATAGTTGTTAAACCGGCCACTAAACTGTTACCTGAAATGTTCAAAGAATACTTGAGGGATATGAAAAGGTTCAATTTTGTGTATAATCGAAATATAGAAGCAAATGAACTTGTAATAAATGATCCAAAGCAACTTGTTGCACTACTTAATTATTTTGATAAAAACTATAGAATTACTGGAGAGTTTGAAGGTACAAAATTATATTCTTGGGAAGAAAGAGGATTGTTTTTAAGCGAGGCAATTGATATACTAAAAATGAGGGAGTTAGAGCGGAAGAGCCAAAAAATAATTGTTTATTGTTCAAGAATTGATATTCAGTTTATGGAAAAGATGTATGGTGAGAAATTACCCCAATGGATTAGAAAATTTGATAGAGTAGACAGAGATAAAGTTGTAGAAGAGATACTTAACGAATCAGGTATTAGATTCATAAAAGAAAGTGCAGGCGATAAAAAAATTTATTATGTAGATCAGATCCCAGCAAAATTAGAAGAGTGGATATATCTTAAAGATAAGTTTATAGAGAAATATTCCGCCTTATAATTAATGCAGAAAGGAGTCTATTCTTTATTATTGATGTTAGAAAAAGATCAACATATCCAAATAGGAAAGATTGGATTATTCTTATTTAAAAGAGGTTATTATGTATATAACGGAAGTGCTCTAGGTGGATTTGGACGTGTAAGATATCATCTGAAAAAGGACAAGATCAAAAGATGGCATATAGACTATTTACTTGACAAGTCAAAGATTATTAAAATAATCCTCTCAGAAACTGAAACAAATTATGAGCATGAAATATCAAAAAAACTAGCCGAGGGTAAAGTTGTAGAAATACCTGTTTTAGGTTTTGGAGCTTCTGACTGCAACAAAGGTTGCCCTTCTCATCTAATCTACTTTAAAAAAATCCCAGATATAGAAGAAACATATAAAAGAATTGGACTAGAATACGTCGTCTTTGAAGAAGCTGATTTCAAGAACATATAAAGTCTCAAAATCTAATTTTAATGATTTTTTAATAATATATTCAAATTTATTTGATATTAAATATTCTATTGTTTTATCCAAGGGGTAAAGAGAAGATTGTAGAAGGTAAGCTCTTCCATACTTAGACAAATAATGACAGAAATCATTCAAAAAAGCACGTATGTGATCCCCTCCGTCAATTCCTCCGTGGTAGGATAAATCAATTAATTTTTTTGGAGGCGATTCGACTGGAAGATATGGAGGGTTAAAAACAATAATATCGAACAATGCCCCTGATTTAATCGAAGAAAAAATATTAGAAGAAAAAAAATGAACATTCTTGATAGAGTTTATATTGGCATTTCGTTTAGATAGAAATAGAGAATAGGGATTTATGTCACAGGCAAACACTCTGTCTATATGATTTGCAAGATGAAGAGAGATAATGCCGCTTCCGGGTCCAATTTCGAGGGCATTTTGAGAATTAATGGGGTTAATTGATTCAATTAACAAATATGTATCTTCACTAGGGGGGTATACCCTTTCATCGTACTCTATTTTTAGATCTAAGATTTCCATCTTATCACATAAGACACCATAAAAATTAAATAAAATTATAAATGTATCTGAATAAAAAGGAGTATAAAGTAGACTATATAGAGGCTGGATGAATGGTGAGCTTCAAATTGAACTTATTCAATAATGATATTTCAAAAGATTACATTAATGATTTTCATAATCAAGTTAAATGCGTTAAAGATTCAGTTTTAACCCTTGAAGAGGCAATAAAACTATTGGAAAAAGAGTGTATTCCTGAAATGGAAGATAAATGTAAAATAGTTCAAGAATTAGAAAAAGAAGGAAAAATTTATCAAGATAAGCTAAAAGAATCTATAGATAAAAGCCAATTTTTAGGGCCAAATGAAACGAAATATGTAGAAATATCCACTCTTATTGGAGATATAGGTCAAAAAGCAAAAAGTATTTCTGAACTACTAACAAATATAAAACAAGAAAAACTGTCAAAAGAATTAATTAAAGACTTTGTAAAGTTGATAGAAACAGATGAAAGTATTACTAGAGATATCTATCTAACTATGAAAAAAATAGAATATATGGACGATGAGAAGATAAATAGATTTTCTAAGAAAATATTAAAAAAGAAAGTAGAAGTTGAAGAGTTGTCTGAATTAATATTAAAAAAATATGATAAACAAGTAGAAGATAGTAATTTATCTTCTTCATTTGAAAATATAGTCGGTATATTAAAAAAAATACCTGGAAATGCAGAAGACTTGATTCTAATTATTAATCGTTAGCAATAGGTAGTCAAATGAAAATATTAGAGATAGATAATATTACTAAAAAATATAATACCAGAATAGCAGTAGATAATTTTTCCCTGAACGCTGAAAGTGGAAAAATATATGGATTTTTAGGGCCAAATGGAGCGGGTAAAACTACTACCATAAGAATGATTATGGGTATAATAGAGCCAGATTCGGGTAAGATAAAAGTATTTGGGGAAAAACTCTCTGAATCTACTAAGAAAAGAATTGGGTATATTCCTGAAGAGAGGGGCCTTTATAGAAAGTATAGGGTATCAGACTTACTACACTATTTTGGAAAGCTTAAAGGATTAAGTTCTGAAGAAGCCAAAAGAAATACTGATATGTGGCTTGAAAAGGTTGGCCTTAAAGATAGGGCCAATAGTAAAATAGAAGAGCTCTCAAAGGGTATGCAACAAAATATCCAACTTATTGTATCTCTAATAAATGATCCTGATCTGATTATCTTGGATGAACCTTTTGTTGGTCTAGACCCAATTAACACTAGAAATATAAAGGAAATCATTTATTCACTGAAAGATTCAGGAAAAACAATAATTTTTTCAACTCACCAGATGAATGAAGCTGAGAGGCTTTGTGACCATATATTTCTAATTAACAAAGGTAGAAAAATAATTGACGGCCCCCTAGATGACGTGAAAAAGAAATATTCAAAAAATTTTGTTTCTGTTGAATTCCAAAATAAAGTACCTAATTTAGAGGATATAGGGATAGTAGAAAAAGTGTATTATGAAGGAAATAAAGCTGAGATAGAATTAAGAAAGAATACTAATTATAATGATCTCTTGGAATTATTGATGAAAAGAGGAGATATAAAAAAATATGAAATCTCAGAATCATCACTTGAAAGCATATTTGTAGAGGTGGTTACAGATGGCATCTAAGACAAAAGTAGTTGCAATCACTGAATTTATGACAAGTGTCAAAAGAAAGGAGTTCATTATTCTTACATTTCTTCTCCCACTGATCCTTGTAATGTCCATGGTTATACCCCTATTTTTCATGCAGACTATATCTCATCAAAAAGAAACGCTTGGGGTAGTAGATGAAAGTGGCATTGTGCTACCAATATTAAAAGAAAGATACACAGATTATATAATAAAAGAAGTACCAAGTCCAGAAGAAGCAAGACAACTTCTTGAAAATAATATTATATCAAATTATATTGTGATACCAAAGGACTTTTTAAAGGTTGGGAAGGCTTCATATTACTCAAAAGTACAGCTCTCGTCTTTTTCATCGGCCAATATAAATCTTGAGAGGATACTTTCTGATATTGTTATCGAAAGTCTCTTATCAGATAAAGGAGTTTCAAAAGAAACCATAAACAAAGTAAAGAGCCCCATTGAAATGGAAAGAATTACCGTAACTAAGAAAGGAGAAGAAGTTGAAACTCCGTTTTCATTTGTGGGAAACTATCTCTTGCCATTATTTCTATTTATGTCAATTATGAACGCAGGAGGCTATCTGCTAAATGGTATTATTGAAGAAAAGGAAAATAAAGTTGTTGAAGTATTGCTTTCAACAATCTCCCCAAATGAACTCCTATCTGGAAAAATTCTTGGGTTAGGGGGTCTAGGAATATTACAAGTTGGAATTTGGATAAGTGGGATAGTAATAATAACATCTTTCTTAAAAATACCTTTAGTCTCTTTTGAAAAAGGTATTATAATTATGATCTTCTTCATTTTGGGTTACTTATTCTACTCATCTATATTTGCAATGATTGGATCTATTTCTACAAGCACCAGAGATTCGCAGCAGATTTCTGCAGTGGTATCTTTCTTAGTTTTTATTCCACTACTATTATTCTTTGGGATAGTACAAAACCCAAATATGGCTTTCATAAGATTACTTGGAATGGTGCCTCCATTTATCCCAACGATAATGATGATGAGAGTATTACTCTCAGAAGTCCCAATAATCGACATAGTTCTTTCCATGCTAATACTTTCTCTATCCCTAATTGTTTCAGCAAAGATTGCCTCTAAAATATTCAAAGTAGGTATATTGATGCATGGAAAAAAGCCAAGTTTATCTGAAGTATTAAGGTGGGTTAGGGGATAGGAATAATGAAGCGAATAGGTATAGTAGTGTGCCAAATTTTTGAGGAGGAATTATTAGAGATATTTGGAAGCTTCCCAAAAATAGACAAAATACTAATCTATGACAATGAAGCATCTAAAGAGTTTCAAAATATAGTTAGAAACAAACTATCTGTTGATAAATTTAGTATAGTTAGAGAGTTATGCTCTGTAAGATTTCTAAAGAGAGAAAAAGAAGTTGAAGCCCTTCTATATTTTCTTCCTCTGGCGTTGCATGTGGACCCTCCTTTAATAAAAGAAGAAGTAGTATCTGCAACTAAAGAGATTGAAAAGCATGTTGATTACATCGTACTATTTTTTGGACTTTGTGGAAATTCATTAGGGGACTTGGAATTATTAATGAAAGAAAGCAGGATAGCTGTTCCGGTAGTAATACTAAAAGATATGCAGGGAGAAATAGTTGATGATTGTGTTTGTGCCCTTATAGGATCAAGAAATAATTATATAGAAGCATTAAATGAAGAGCCTGGGACATGGTTTATGACATACGGTTGGGCAAAATACTGGAAAGAGTTATCATGTGAAACAGTAGGAACTTTTGACGTCAATAAAATGAAGCTTGTTTTTGATAGGACGGGTTATAAAAGAACTGTTGCATTAGACTTTGATTTTGGTGATAGAGAACTTTACTATGAAAGATGTAAGGAATTCTCAGAAATATTCAATCTACCAGTTTGCTATAAAAAGGGAAATACAAATATCTTAAAGGAAGCTCTTGGAAAGGCGCTAGAAGAGGTATTAAATGATTGATCTTACAAATATATTGCTGATATTTTTATTTGCAAAAGTATTTGGAGATATAGCTGAAAGAAAAAATATCTCTAGTATTGTTGGCCATGTTATTTGCGGAATAGCCCTTGGGCCTTTTATTTTAGGAATAATATATCCTGGTAAAGAAATAGAAGTTCTTGCAGATATCGGTCTTTTAGTTATAATGCTATATGCAGGCCTTACAAGTGAATACAAAGAATTACTCAAAGCAAAGTATACTGCAATAATCATAGGTGCATTTGGTGTCTTGACGTCATTTGCATTTTGTTTTTCTATATTATGGTTATTGGGCTTTGGTTTGATTCCATCATTATTTGCAGGAATAATCTTAACTAACACCGCAGTTGAGATAATAGGCGGGATAGTGGCTAATGAAACTAATCAAAAAGTTTCGCATATTCTTCTTGGCGCTTCTTTTTTTGATGATATAATTGCTATCTACTTAGTTGGACTTCTATCGACTATTACTTTAAATCAATCAACATTTAGCCTAGTTGATATAGGAAATGTGACGTTGAAAATTGTTATCTTCTTCGTTATTACCATCTTGGTAAGTGAATTCTTGATATCTTCAAAAGGCCCAAGACTTGTAAGGTACTTAGTTGAAGGCGATCAACACCAATCAATAATGCTGGTATTTATTTTCACATTAATCTTTGCTCTTTTTGCCTCATTTATAGGCCTTCATGAAGTTGTAGGTTCATTCCTTGCCGGGCTTATATTAAGTAGGATAAAAGAAAAAGAAGATCCAATGTTATCCTTTAGAATCAGATTTAATGAAGTAACAAGTGAGATGAATACATTAATGAGATTCTTCTTTATGCCCCTATTCTTTGTATATATTGGATTATTATTTAATAGAGAAAATACTCAAATAAATATACCTTTGATAATATTGCTATTTTTGGGAGCTATGGGTGGGAAAATTATAGGTTGTGGATTGGCCAGCAAACTTTGTAGATTGGAAAATAGAGATGCACTATTGGTAGGGGTAGGTATGTGTGGAAGAGGATCTTTAGAGCTTGCTATTGTGAGATATGGATTTACTAATGGAGTGATATCGAGTGAATTATACTCTTCAATAGTAATAGTTACACTACTCTCTATACTTATTACGCCAATCTTGTTTAGTAAGTTGATAAAAAAATCAGACGTGTATTTCTATGATGTCTCCGTCCCTTAGTACGTGTTCTGGACCTACTCTTTGGCCATCGAATTTCGCTGATTCGCCCCATACTCTTGCAAACTTAAAATTTTTGTATAGGTTTTTATGAACTTTTTTTGCTGCGTCTAGTGCTGTGGAATCGATTTTCATAGGCATTGCTTCATTGTCTATCTGGCCCCCTGGAGAGCGGGTATAGACCCTTATTATTCCAAGAATAGAAAATATCTCTGAAGGCAAAATATCAAGATTAACATTATTTAAAGCAGAAACTGGTATTATTTTGAAATTATTTACGTGGTTCTGGAGTCTTTCAAGTCCTTCTTTACTTCCTGGCAGATCGCCTTTAGTTCCAACTATAATTGCTTTTTTATATTCTAATGAGCTATCCAAGACTTCAAAAATATCAGTTAAAGTAACAGGTTCTTTAATAGTAATAATTGCGTTATGAACTCTTTCCTCTTGAAGAATTTTTTTGACATCTTGAGAATTGCATTCAACTAAGAAGTTCTCTCCAATTATTTCAATACCCCCTGTTGGTAATTTTTGAATTTCTATGTTTGGAACTTTTTTATTGATTCTTAGTCCTTTGGCTTCTAGTTCACTTAATATTAGCTCGAGATCTTTAACGGGATCTACAGATAAATCAACTAAAATAACTATTGCATCCACTGCTCTTATTGCACTGATTAAGGGTCCGCCCATGCCTTTACCAAGTGAAACACCTTCGATTAATCCAGGCATATCGACAAGTTGTATCTGTATACCTTTGTATTGAAGCATTGCTGGAGTTGGTTTAACTGTAGTAAAAGCATAATGCCCAATATCAACTTCTTTCCCGGTTAGTTTATTTAAAATTGTAGATTTACCAGAATTTGGAAGCCCAGCTAATGCAACTTGAGCTGCGCCTTCCTTTCTAACAAAAAAACTAGTTCCTCCAGAGCCGCCTTTCTTTAACTCCTTCTCTTTTTCCACTTCTTTTTTTAGCTTTGATAAGTTTCTTTTTATCTGGAGCTGCATTTTTTCTGTACCTTTGTGTTTGGGAATAGTGCTAAGCATAAGCTCAAGGGCAGCAAGTTTTTCCTTAGGTGATTTGGCAGACTTGTAGGTATCTTCTGCTTTAAGGTATTCTGGAGTAACATTCGCTGGCATGATATCAAACCAAAATATTTCTATGGGTATAAAAGACTTAGTTATAATCCTTTAAAAAAATTGAGATTAATAACGATGAAGAATAATAATTAATAGATAATATAAAAAATGAGAACAAATTAATGGGCTATAATTTAAATAAATCTTTTAGTTGAGTTTTTTGATACCGACAAGGAATTTGTCGCCTTCTATTTCCCATTCCTTATCGATATAGTCGCTTTGTTTGGAAAATAATAGCGATTTACTCCTTGTTTCGCGTTTAATATAATCTTGGTGATGATTTAGTTCAGATTCAAAGCTAGATTCTACATAAGAGTAAATGTATTCCTCGACGTTCAAATTAGCTTGCTTTCTCATTTCTTGAATTCTTCTAATTACTTCTCTTGCAATGGCCTCAGACTTCAATTCCTCAGTAATCTCTGTATTAAGGTAGATCTTCCCATTCTCAAACTCACTTAGTTCATATCCTTTAGGTAGAAGATAGTTGAATGTAACATCTTCAGGTGTAATTTGGAATCCGCTTAGGTCAAAGGAACCCGACTTTTCAAATCCAGATTTTATTAAACAGGGATTGTGTGTCTTTAATAGCTCAACAACTTTTTTTGCATCGCCCTTAAATTTAGGGCCTAGAGCTTTATGGTTTGGAAGGATTTCAAGCTCTTGAATAACTTCTCCAAGGACTATTTCTTTTACATTAATCTGTTTTTTCATGATTTCAGATAAGGCCAAAACTGCTCTTTTTACTGTTTCATCTTGAGTTTCAACTATAACTTTAGACATGGGCCATCTTAATTTAATTCCTGCCTTCTGTCTTGCGTGCAATGTGCCTTCAATTATGTTTCTAAGTATATTCATATTTATTTCAAGTTCATTATCAATTAGTGATGCATCGTGTTTATCCCACTCCGAAAGGTGTATTGAGCTTCCTCCAACAAAGTTTTTGTAAATTGCCTCAGAAACAAATGGAGATATAGGGGCCAAGATTTTTGATAATCTCTTGAATACATAAAAAGAGGTAACGTAAGCACTTATTTTTTCCTTGTCATCGCCCTCAAGCCACATTCTTTCTCTTACAAGTCTTATATACCACCTAGATAAATCTTCCAATATGAATTCCTTTATTTTTCTGGGTATAAAATGGAGTTCAAGGGTATCAAAGTTATCCTCAACTTCCTTAGTTAGAGTATTAATTCTAGAGAGAATCCATTTATCTTCATCTCTTAGATATTTTTTCACATCTTTTAACGAGGTATTAATATCAAATTTGTCAAGAGACATATATAGTGTAACAAATTTGTAAGCATTCCATAAGATATTAAAAGTTCTGTATATACTTTCAACATTTTCCCAGTTGAACTTTAGTTTATCCCATGGGGCAATCTCCCACAATAAGTAGAATCTTGTTACATCAGCACCATATTTTGCTATTACATCTTTCGGGTCAACTACATTTCCAAGTGACTTTGACATCTTTTGACCAAACTGGTCCAAGACGAAATCATTCATCAAAACTTGATTGTAAGGTGCCCTATCAAAGACAATAAAACTTTCAAGCATTAGTGTATAAAACCAACCGCGAGTCTGATCTAATCCTTCAGTTATGAAATCGACCGGAAACATTTCATTGAATTTTTCAGTATTCTGTGGGTATCCTAGTGAACTCCATGTCGAAGCCCCTGAATCAAACCAAACATCGGCTATATCCGGGACTCTTTTCATGGTTTCAGAACATTTTGGGCATTTGAGCAATACTTCGTCTATGTAGGGTTTATGAAGATCTTCCGGTACTTTTCCACCCAACGACTTTATCTCATCAAGAGAAGATACGACAGTTAATTCACCACACGGACATTCCCATATAGGAAGAGGAATTCCCCAGAACCTCTGTCTTGAAATGCACCAATCTCTTGCGCCTTCAATCCAGTTATGGAATCTCTTTTCGCCGGCCCAGTCGGGAACCCATTTTACTTTCTTATTTTCTTTTAATATCTGATCTTTGATAGCTTCTACTTTTACAAACCATTGGTCAGACGCTCTGTACAACAAGGGAGACTTGCATCTCCAACAGTGCGCATATCTATGAAAAACTGAATCTCGAAATACTAAAAATCCTTTGTCCTCAATATCGTCTATGATTTGATCATTAGCATCTTTGATGTAGATTCCCTTATACTTTCCAGCTTCTTCAGTAAAGTTACCAGTTTCATCAACAGGTGAAAATATCGGAAGTTTGAACTCCACCCCAGCACTATAATCTTCAGGACCGTGTCCGGGGGCTGTGTGGACACATCCAGTACCATCTTCCAAAGTTACATAATTTGTGAGGATAATTGTGTGTGCATTTGTCTCTTTAAACTGCTTGTGAATTGGTACATCATCATCAAGGATATGCCTATATTTAAGGCCTAAAAGAGACTCTCCTTTAATAGTTTCGATCACTTCGAAATCTTCTACTTCAAATAAGGTCATTAGCTTTTCCAAGAGCTCTTTTGCAACAATCCATACTTCATTTCCAGCTTTAACTCTGACATAATCATACTTTGGATTAACAGCTACAGCTACATTTGCAGGGATTGTCCAAGGAGTTGTTGTCCATATAATAATATATTCATCTTTTTTATCAATTAAAGGGAATTTAACATAAATTGAGTCGTCCTCTACATCTTTATATTCGTCTGTCGACTCATAACCAGATAGAGGAGTTTCACATCTTGGGCACCAAGCAACTGTGGCCTTACCTTTGTACAAAAGATTCTTTTCCCAAGCCTTCTTAAAGAAATACCAAGAGGCCTCTATGTATGAATTAGATAAGGTCATGTAAGGATTTTCAAAGTCACCTATCATTCCAAATCTTCTGTAAAAATCAATCCATATTTTAAGGAATGACAATCCTCTCTCTTTACATGATTTGATAAAAATTTCTGTCCCTATTTTTTCGATGTCACTTTTTGTTTTGGTGCCTAATATCTCTTCAACTTTTACCTCAATTGGAAGCCCATGCATATCAAACCCTGGCTGATGCCAAACATTGTAGCCATTCATTGATTTGTATTTTAGTACGGGATCTCTCAAGGCTCTAGTCCTAGCATGGCCAATATGTGGCATTCCATTCATGTAGGGTGGCCCATCAAGAAAGAAAAATTTAGGGCAATTTGATCGCAACTGCTTTAATTTGGCATAGATATCTATGTCTTTCCATTCCTCTAGTATTTTTGTTTCTAAAGAAACAGGATTATAGTCTTCAGGCACCTCAGAAACCATGAAGTCAATAACTATAAATGTTTTAAAGGTTTTTGGTAAATCTAATCTTTTCTTTCAGAAACAAATTTTGGAACTGCTTGTTTTAAAGGGTCAAAATTCTCTATATTCTTTATTTCGACACACTTCATAGAGACTTTTGAGTGTAGTGTAGATGGAAGCCTTAAAATTCTTTTTACATCAACTGTGACTTTTCCATCAACAAGTGATCCATTAATTTTTTCTATATGGCCTAATAAATCATTTTTGGTTTTATCGCCAATACCCTTAATGTCTAAAAAATCAAAATGACGTGTTTTAAGTTTTGAGATAATTGTTTTTTTTTCTGAGAGAATTAAATCTATAATATTTTTACTAAAAGGAAGGTCTTTTTCATTCATTTTGTTAAAAGTCAAGATAAACATCTTTCTATAAACAGCCGGGTAACCGTGAGACAAGAAAAGGTCTTTAGGTCTTTTAGATCCAGTGACATATTCTAAAACTTCTGATCTCCTCTCAAGAGGGAGAACATCGTTATCAACAACCCTTAAATGGTATCCTCTACCAGAATATACCAAATATAATCTTTTAACTCCTAAATCTCCAATCAAGGTGTCTTTTATTTTTAGAACAATCTCTTTAGCTTCCGATAAACATTTTTCACACACGTTCCCTTCTTTACATTCACAAGTTTTCACGACTAAATCTTTTGCATCTATATCAAAAACTAGTTCAGCCCCTTTCCAATCTTCACGATTTTTAGGTTTTGAATAATAAGAAACGCTGGTACATACAGCGTATGGAAAATTTTTAATTAAAAAATCTGAGAATTGGCTGAGAGTATCAAATCCTTTATATCTATCATTGTAACCTTTTCCATCATGATCAAACGCGAATTCTCTTTCCATTATTCTTTCAATTATAAATTCAGGGACATCTCTTTCATTCCATTCTTCATGATAATATAGTTTCCTCTCCCTTAGAGAGGCTTCCCTAAAATCCATAACTCACCATCTTTATTTATGTGCAAGAATAACTGTAACTTCTTTTGAATCAACTTTATCAACCCTTACAAAGCCAAAGCGCTCAAATTGAACAATGTCTCCCTCTTTTAGCGAACTAATTCCTTCTTCTCCATATCCATTTATTGTAGTAAGTGAATTCGGATTGATATCTTCTCCTTCGTATAAAATTCCAGGTACTACAACATTTACTTTAACATTATTATTCGATACCCAATGTATCTTCTTTACTTTAGATAGTTCATCTTTAGAAGAGTTTTCATCTGTGTGCATTGCTTTAATAGAGTTAGGTTGAACATCTATAACAAAAATATTGTATAAATCCTTTAATCGAAGTATCTGGCCTTTAGTTATCTCTTTAAAATCATTACCAGAAATATAAAATTTGTCAGTAATATTAACA
Source organism: Candidatus Methanofastidiosum methylothiophilum (assembly GCA_001587575.1). Lineage (GTDB taxonomy): Archaea > Methanobacteriota_B > Thermococci > Methanofastidiosales > Methanofastidiosaceae > Methanofastidiosum. Next base: position 25,113 of record LNJC01000008.1, on the reverse strand, counting down.
GTTCTAAAACCTCTATCAAAATCTGGATGACGCTTTAGCTGAACAGTTTGGTAAGATGCGTCAATTACTTCTAAAGATTTTGGATCAGATACGAAATAGTACCTGTCAGAAGTAGAATCAATAACTTTTCTATTAAGCGATTCTATTAGAGACCAGTCGATTTCAGGTTCTGATTTTGAAAGGCCGATTTCTTCTGCTACCATGTGAATTGCTTCTGGGGTGATACCTCTTCTTTTGAGACCACGAATTGTTACAAGACGCGGATCGTCCCACCCAGAAACAACATGCTCTTCAATTAAAGGCCTAATAAGTCTTTTAGATGTTGGGGCACCTTTTACTGTAAATCTAGAGTATTCTATGATCTTTGGATTTCTTAATTTAAGAAGTCCTCTTATATAATCCTGTAATTCTATTCTTAGTGTGAACTCATTACTTCTAAGAACATGTGTGACGCCAAGCACAGAATCTTCAATTGCACATGCAAAATCATAAACTGGCCATATTCTATATTTGTCACCTTGTATTGGGTGTGGATGATCAACGACCCTCATCATAGTTGGATCTCGCATTACAGTGTTTTTTGAACTCATGTCCCCTCTTAGTCTAAGAGAATATTTTCCTTCTTCGGCCGTTTGCATTTCCTTCCAAAGAGATAGATTATCATTAACTGCATTAGAGGCACAAGGACAATCCTTTGAATCATATCTAAGTTTAGATACATATTCTGGGTCACAGTTGCAAACATATGCCTTGCCCATGTTAATAAGGTCTAAAGCATATTTATAATAAAGGTCCATATCGTCAGACATATTACGTTCTTCGTCCCAAGATATTTTTAGCCATTTTAGATCCTGCTTTATTGCATCGTAATATTCGAGTTTTTCCTTTTTGGGATTAGTATCGTCAAATCTTAGAATGACTTTTCCACCATATTTTTTAGCATAATAATAATTAAAGTAAAATGACATTCCATGCCCGATGTGAGGGTATCCGTTTGGCTCCGGGGGCAGTCTTGTTACAACTTTTCCCATTTCAGCCCCCTCAAGTGGGGGAAGTTCTTTTGGAGCTTCTTTTTCTTTAGGTTTCTCAGAAAAGTATTCTGGATTAATTTCTCTTAATTTATTCTCAATATCTTTATGAGACATTTTTGATATCTGATTAATAGCATCTTCAACGGCAGATATAACTTCCTTTGCCTGTTTTCTCATCTCAGGCAACTCGGCCATGATTTTTCCAGTAACAGCCTTAGCATTGGGGGTACCTCCATATTGAAAGGCGTTAATAAGAGTATATTTATGTGCAAGTTTAATTAAATCATCACTCATTTGACCACAAAAGAAAATATTATTTCAATATTAAAAGGTTATCAATCAATTTGTAAAAATAGAGTTAATTAATATTTTTTTGCAGTTTTAGCTTTTTAATTGAGGGTAAGAAATAAGCAAAGCCAAAAATTATAAATCCAACAAATCCAAATGGAGGCGGCATTAGAAATGCTACTATTAGACCTATGCCCGCCAATATCATGCCATCTCGTGTGCAAAGAGGGCAGCCAGTAGGTGAACAAGACTCACCTTTTTTAGCAGAAGATTCTTTGTCCATAGTCAAACACAAAAGACTAATATATATAATAATTTCCGTGAAAAAATTATCACATAATATTTTTAGTTATTATTCAGTTATTAAGTTATTAATTTGTATTAATATATTATTAAAAATTGAAAGCGAAAGATTTATATACTTTAAGTTAGGTTAACATATAGTGAAGGAAATAAAGAGGTGGTCAAATGACATGGTTTGACATTATGGAAGATATGAGAAAAATGCAGGAAGAAATTGAGAGAGCATTTCCTGAATTTTGGCGAAGAACACCTTTATTGATTCCTGGTGAATCAAGAGAAGGAGAAGTAGTTAAGTATAGAAGGCCATTGACAGATTTAAAGGAAACGGAAAAAGAGTTTGTTATGGAACTAGAGATGCCTGGAATAACAAAAGATGATATTGATATTAAAGTAACAGAAGACTCAATAGAAATAAAAGCTGAAAAGAAATTTGAAAAGAAAGAAGAAGATGAAGCAAAAGGGTACTACTTCCAAGAGAGAAGATATCAAGGATTCTACAGATCAATACCTCTGCCATCTGGAATTAAACCCGAAGAGACTGAGGCTAAATTTGATAATGGCGTGCTTCAAATATCAATGAAGAAAGCTGAAGAGAAAGAAAAGGCACTAAAAGTAAATGTTAAATAATTTATTTTTCTTTTTATTAATTTATATAAGCCTGTGTTGAATTGGCGGAACATAACTAGATACTTTCTTGATTTTAAAGTCATTTTCAAGTAAAGATTTGATTTGTGTTGGTGGAACTCCAGATGAAATCTCCCTTGTTCTCCCATATCTTCCCTTGCTTACAACTTTGGCATTAAGTATTCCAAGCATATCTAACTCTGAGATTAAGTCAGATACCCTTCTTTGGGTCAGAATGTCAAGTTTTAAGATGTTACTTAAGTCCTTGTATATGTTGAACACGTCGCCTGTAATAATTTCTCCTGGCATATACTTCTCAAGAAGATAAACAGAATAAAGAATAAGTTTAGATTGAGTTGGAAGTGTTTTTATTACTTCAGATATTCTATCCTGTTCAATTCTATCCTTTGCAACTCTGACATGTGGCTCTGTTACTTTTTTAGCATTTTGCCTTTCTGCTATTTCACCTGCTGTTCTTAATAAATCAAGAGCTCTCCTTGCATCCCCATGCTCTTGGGCGGCGAATGCAGCGCAAAGAGGTATTACCCCAGGACTTATTACTGAATCATTGAAAGATATTTTTGACCTGTCCTCTAGGATATCCATTAGTTGTGGAGCATCGTAAGGTGGAAAAATAATTTCTTCTTCACCGAGTGAACTCTTGACTCTAGGGTCTAAGAATTCAATGAATTTCAAATCATTTGAGATACCAATTATGCTAACCCTAGCGTTTTCCAAATCTCCATTAATTCTAGTTAAGTTATAGAGAACATCGTCTCCTCCTTTTTTGAGGAGTTGGTCAACTTCGTCAAGAATAATAATAACTAATTTTTTTTCACTATCAAGACTTTGAGAAAATACATCATAAATTTTATCTGTAGGCCAACCTGTAAGTGGAACTGATTGACCGAAATACTCAGATAATTTAGATAATAATCTATACTGGGTATCGACAACTTCACAGTTAATATAAATAAAAGTGATAGGCATATCCATCTTAACATTTGAGCATAGATCGGGTTTTGGAAGTCCTGTATTACAATCGATTGAAGGTGAGGTCTTCAAAAAGGCCTTCCCACCTACTTTTTTAACGAGACCGTTTCCGACATATTTAACTACTACAGTCTTACCTGTCCCTGTTTTTCCATAAACAAAAATGTTTGAAGGTGTTTCTCCCTTAATAGCCGACACTAAAATTGCAGCAAGCTTTTCAATTTCATTTTTTCTGTGAGGTAAAATTTCTGGGGTATAAGAATGCCTCAAAACTTCCTTATTTTTGAAAATCGAATTAGATAGAAGAAGCTCATCAAATAAATCATCAAGTGATGACTGTTTGCTAGAAACAAAATCTTCAACACTTGAAGCAATAGTATATTGAAGCTCTTCTTTGTCAGAAACTTCGGAGAAATTTTTGGCTTTCGTGTTTTCGTCGTACTTGAGAGGCATTTCGTTGTCGTTGTTATTCAATTATATCACTCTACTATTTTATGAAATATCTATCCTTTTTATATATTTCTCCCACCCCTTTGTTTCCACTGGAAAATTAGATTAATAAATAAAATAAAATTAAAAGCAAAAATATTTTTACCGTGATTAAAAAACAAAGGTTAATTTAGCTTTATTTATATTTTGTCGAATTACATGAAAATAAGATCATGAATATTATAATGAGCTTTTAATGGTCAAATGAGTTTAACAAGAGGAAAAATTTATATAGTTAAAAAAAAATAGATAAATGGGATTTTATAAAATTTTATATTTATTTTGATAAAGAACAATAAAATTTTACTTTCCAGTGGAAGTAAAGGGGTATCCCTGCAAATAATAATTTAAATCAATATTCTATCATTATATCATGCAAGTTGATGATAATTACTTTGATGGTTATAGAAAGGCTGGAAATATACTTAAGGTGGTTAAAGAAGAATCTAGAAAACTAGTTGTTAGTGGATATAAATTAGTGGATCTAGCAGAGTTTATAGAAAACAAAGTAATCGAAATGGGCGGATTCCCAGCTTTTCCATGTAATATTTCTATTAATAGTGTGGCTGCACATTATACACCTAATATCGATACAGACCTTGTTCTTAAGAGAGGAGATTATGTAAAGGTCGATATAGGATGTCATATAGAAGGATGTATAGCAGATACCGCCTATACAGTAAAAGTAGATGAGAAGGACGATGATCTCATAAAAGCATCAGAAGAGGCCCTAAAAAATGCAATAGCTGCAATTGAACCTGGAGTAAAGACTAATAGCATTGGGAAAATAATTGAGGAAACAATTAAGGATTTTAATTTCAATCCAATAAAAGAACTTTGTGGCCACGGGCTTAGACCATATATATTGCATTCTGGGATTACAATACCAAACTATAATAGTAATATTGGGTCAAAACTAAAAGAAGGCGATACAATAGCAATAGAACCCTTCGCATCTACTAAAGCGGGTAAATTAAAGACATCAGAAGAGGTATATATATTCAAATATCTTCAAGATAGGCCACTAAGAGATCCTAGCTCAAAAAAGTTATTGAATGTTATAAAACAAAACTATAAAACTTTACCATTCGCAGAAAGATGGCTTGAAAAAAATCATTCTGGCCTTAAAATTAACTTCTCTTTGAGAAACTTGATTAGAGCGAATACTATTTATCCTTATAATGTTTTATTAGAGAGTGAAGGAGGGATGGTGTCTCAAGCTGAAAATAGTTTGATTGTAACGTCAAGCGGCTGTGAAGTTTACACCTAAAAATTATGATTTGTATGGTTTGTGGAAAACAGGTCATTTACCCATATATATGTAGACTTTGTGGAAGAACAATATGCATATCTTGTGTTTCAGAGGGGCAAATTTGCAAAGAATGCTTAAAAACTGGGAAAAAGATTAAATAAATATATTTTCGTTATATTTATTTAAACATATCGGTAATTCCGAAACTCTTTTATATGAATAATTATTAACAAAACACAATCCTAGGAGGGTAATTTTAATGAAGCATATTGTTTTTGATGAAAAGAAATGTGCCGGTTGTAATCTGTGTGAACTATTTTGTTCATCCAAATGGTACGATGCATTTAATCCAAGAAAATCTAGAATTAGAATTAAAACGGAAGATTATGTTGAGCCTAAATACAGCGTTTGTTTACAGTGCGACGATGCACCATGTGTAGAAGCCTGCCCAACAGATGCGCTTGTAATTGATCAAGATTTAGAAAGAGTAGTTCTCATTGAAGATTTATGTATTGGGTGCCGATTATGTGTTAGAGCCTGCCCATATGACGGTATATATTGGCATAAAGATTACAAACTCCCAATTAAATGTAATTTATGCGAAGGGGACCCTGAATGCGTGAAGATATGTCCCAAAAAAGCCCTTGAGGTAGGTGATTAAGATGGTTTATGGTTATGCAGGTAAAATATTACATATAGACCTTACAACAGGAAAAACTGAAGTAGAAACACCAAATGAACAATTTTACAGAAAATGGCTTGGTGGAAATGGATTTGTAATAAAATATCTTTATGATGGTCTAAAAAAAGGTACAAATCCGCTAGCCCCTGAAGCAGTTTCTATTTTTGCATCTGGACCTTTAAGTGGTACTTTGGCGCATGGAGCAGGTAGGACTCACTTCGGCGCTAAATCTCCTCAAACAGGACTTCTTGCAGACAGTAGTGCTGGCGGTGGGCTCGCTGCAATGCTAAAATATGCCGGATACGATGCTGTAGTAATTAAAGGTAAGGCAGCTTCACCTGTAATGATTGTTATTAATAATGACAAAGTTGAGATAAGAGAAGCAGAAAGATTCTGGGGACTTAAAACAATAGAAACTCAACACAGACTTAAAAAAGAATTAACTTCTGAGTACAAAATAGCATGTATAGGTCCAGCTGGTGAAAAACTAGTGCCCATGACTTCAGTTATAACGGACACTAGAGTTGCTGGGAGAAGTGGCAACGGAGCAGTTTGGGGTTCAAAAAATCTCAAAGCTGTGGCTATATATGGAGACAAAGATGTTAAAGTAGCCGATATGGCCAGAGTAAAAGCACTATACGGGGAATTTGCCCAAAAAGCAAAAGAAAATTTAGCGGGCCTTTCAAAATATGGAACTACTGCACTACCTGCAAGTATTAATGCATTTGGGGGAATGGGAACAAGAAACATGCAGTTTGAAACGTTTGAACATGTTGATAAGATTGGTGGAGAAACACTTAATACTCAGCATTTAATTAGACACAGATCATGTTTCAGCTGTTGCATTCACTGTGCAAAAGATTTCAAAGCTAATAAATTGAACACTGTTTCAGAAGGGCCTGAATATGAGACTCAATACTCTTTTGGTAGCATGCCAGCTATCGCCGATGTTGACTATGTAATTGCTGCAGATAGACTTTCCGATGAATACGGAATAGATACAATTTCTGCAGGTGTAACTGCTTCAATGGTCATGGAGTTAATGGAAAGAGGCCTCTTAACAGAAAAAGACACTGACGGTAAAATATACAAATTTGAAAATGGGGAAGATCTCTTAGAACTAGTTAGAATAATTGGAGAAAAGAGAGGAAAATTTGGAGAATTAATTGGAAAAGGAACAAGGGCACTCGCAGAGAAATTAGGTGGCGACGCATATAAGTACGCATTCCATGTAAAAGGTCTTGAGCCAGCAGGACACTCCCCAAGAGCTCAAAAGACGATGTCCGTTGGGTACGCAACTTCACCAAGAGGAGGGAGCCACCATGATGCAAGGCCAATAGAGTATGGATTACCCCCAGAGAAGAGAAACACAACAGAAGGAAGAGCATTGAACGCATACAATACCCAGAACTGGACTTGCTTAGGAGACTCTCTTGTAGTATGTCACTTTGCTGAAAAGATTTATGGAACTTCAGTTACTCAAGTACATTCAGACTGGATTAACGCAGTAACTGGCTGGGACACAAATCTAGATGAAGTAAAGACAATGGCAGAGAGAATATATACTCTTGAAAGACTATTCACCATAAGAGAATCTGGAAAAGCTAGAGACGGAGACACGCTTCCTTGGAGAGTAATGAATGAGCCAATCCCCTCAGGTGCTTCAAAAGGAATGTACACACCTCAGAAAGAACTTGACATAATGCTCGATGAATACTATGATCTCAGAGGCTGGGACAGAAAAGGAGTTCCAACAAAAGCAACATTAAAGAGACTTGGATTAGAAGAGTACTCTTAAAAAATATATTTTTTCTTTTATACTTACTTTTTAAATAACTTATTTTTACATTAATACCTCTTTAATTACTTGATTTATTAGTAATAGAAAAGTTTATATATCAATTAATAATTATATGTTTAACTAGTGGTAGTTGTTATGAAGGATAAATCATTTTTCATAGTTTTAATTTTATTTTTCTTAGGAATATTTTTCATGCCGATCAATTCTCCGGTATTTCAAGAATCATTATTTAGCGCCTTTTACCTTCTTCACGAATATGCAAGGCTACATGTTCTGACATGTTTAGTTCCTGCAATGTTTATCGCTGGAGCAATAAGTATTTTTGTAAAAAAAGACGTTGTATTGAAATATCTTGGTAGTGAAAGTAGTAAACTTTATTCTTATTCAATAGCATCTGTTTCAGGATCTATACTTGCGGTATGTTCTTGTACCATACTTCCTCTATTTGCATCAATTAGGAAAAGAGGTGCAGGCTTAGGGCCTGCAATAACATTCTTGTTTTCAGGGCCTGCAATAAATATAGCTGCTGTATTTCTTACCTTTAGTGTTTTAGGATTTGATATTGGATTAGCTAGAGTTATTTCTGCAGTTGGATTGTCCATTATTGTTGGGATATCAATGGCCTTAATATTTAGAGAAAAATCAGAAGGAGGCACCCTCTATTTTGAAGAAAGTCCTGAAGTTACAGTTTCCTCTAGGATCTTCATTACCTTCTTTTTTTCAATGGTAATGATTTTAGTGGTGAACGGATTAGCAATAGGAACATTATTAAAATATTTATTAATAGGATTGTTTATTTTAGTAGTTTTATTTATCGCGATTTTCAAATTTTCTAGAGAAACTTCAAAGTCATGGCTCGTTGAAACATGGTGTTTTGGAAAAATGTTAATCCCTCTATTATTCATAGGTGTATTTGTAGCAGGATTTATAATGCCATTAATACCTCAACAATTAATAGAGCAAATAGTTGGAAAGAACAATATTATTGGGAACTTAGTTGCCTCGGTATTTGGTGCATTTATGTATTTCTCTACATTAACAGAAATTCCTATATTACAAGCTCTTATCACAAAAGGGATGTCCAACGGACCTGCACTGGCCTTATTGTTAGCCGGGCCAAGTTTAAGTTTACCAAACATGCTCGTAATAAGAAGAGTCTTAGGCTCAAAAAGAACTGCAGTTTATGTAATATTAGTTATTTTATATTCAACTGCAGCCGGGCTAATATTTGGAAATCTCGTATAATCTGGAGGGAAAATATGAACATAAAGGTTTTAGGAAGCGGTTGTCCAACATGTAAAAATTTGTATGAAAAAATAAAAAAATTATCCGAAGAAGGAAAAATTAATGCCAAAGTGGAGTACAGTTCCGACATAAATGATTTGATAAATGAAGGCATTATGGGTAGCCCTGCAATTTTGATTGATGGAAAAGTGGCTAAAATTGGAAATCCATCAGACCAAGAACTTAACAAAATACTAGGTGTTAAATAATAAAATTCTAAGGAGGGGTAATATTGAGAATGTTAGAGGAATTTTTTCCTGAATTTAGTAAAAAATTAGATGAAATGGACGAACTTTACAAGGAAAAAAGAACTATAGATGAAAAAACATACCAGTTCATATGCTTTGCACTTTCTATCAAGGCTCGGTCAAAACCTTGTGTATTAAAACACTTTAAAGGAGCCCTTGATGCCGGCGCCACAGTCAAAGAACTTAGCTATATTTTTGCTCTAGTCATGAGAGAAGCCGCAGGTGCTGATGATTGCTGGACCCACGATGTAATAGGCGATTGGAGAGAGATATTAAAAGGAAACATTAATTGCGAGTGCAAAAAATAATTTTGTAATGATCAAATGAAAAAGAAAATATTATTTATTTGTACTCATAACTCTGCTAGATCTCAACTTGCCGAAGGATTAGTTAATACTCTATGTTCAAATAAATTTCAAGCGTTTAGTGCAGGCTCAACTCCTACTAATGTAAATCCTTATGCAATCGAAGCCTTGAAAGAAATAGGAATTGACATCAAAGGCCATTATTCAAAAAGCATCAATGAATTTGAAGGCCAATATTTTGACTATGTAGTAACAGTATGTGACAATGCGAGAGATAGTTGCCCATTTTTCCCAGGAGCAAAAAAATATATCCATGCGAGTTTCAAAGATCCTTCTTCAGTAGTAGGTAACTCTGAAGAAATACTTAACGCATTTAGAAAGACTAGAGACGAAATAAAACAATGGATATTAGAATTTATCTGTAATTCTACTATATAGCTATTTATTTATTATTTCTAATATTTTTTTAACCCTAGGATCTTTAATTGAGTAAAGAATTCTTTTTCCATCCCTTCTAGATTTTATTATCCCTAAATCCTGAAGTTTTGATAGGTGCATCGAAGTGTTAGGCTGGGATCTATTTATTAATCCTGGGATCTCACAAGCACATTTTTCGCCAGAAATAAGAGCACTGAGTATTTTGTATCTTGTAGTTTCTCCCATTGCCTTAAGAAGAGAAATATTATTTTTTTCATCTATTACCATGTATGATTATTTATATATTGATATATAAAGTTTATTAACGATAATACCTAATTCCTTTCTAATTTCTTATTAAAATTTCTAGAATATAAAGTAATCTAAAATCTAAAATACAAAACACTTATAAATAAATTATCAACAATTGATTATATGTTTATACTTAAGTATATAAATAGGAGGAATTTATAATGGAAAAAACTTTATTTGTCCTTCTTTTAATTACGGTGTTAGTAGTCTTCCCTGCATGTGTTAGCAACAGCGCAGAGCAGCCACAAACAAATACACAACCAAATACAAATCAAGGAAACACTAATACTGTTCCAGAAAAAGTAAATGTATTAAAAGTTGAAGTAATACATTTCCATCCTAGAGTAGGATGCGTCAGTTGTACAACATTGGGCGCGTTTACTGAAGAAACAGTTAATAAATATTTTTCTAAAGAACTCCAATCTGGAAGAATTACTTTTAGACATGTTAATTATGAGCTTCCAGAAAATCAGGAACTTGTCTTATTATATAGGCCACCAGGCTCTGCATTGTGTATAGGGGTATACGATGATCAAGGTCACCTTTTCATTGAAGAAAATTATGGTGGCTGGTATCGACTTAACAATAAAGATACTTTCATGACTTATATGAAACAGCTTATTGAAATGAGACTGAATGGGGATCTTACCAAAATATAATTCTCTCTTTTTATTGGTGATAAAATGGATCAATCTAATGATGACAAAGTATTGGATGATAAAATACAACATCTAACAAAGTTATACATCTCTCATGCTATTTCCAAAGACGAATTTGAATCAAGGAAAAAAGAAATCATGGATTCGTATTCAACTGCTCTCAAGGAATCTACTAAAGATATTTCACCAGAAAGAAAATATTCAAATAAACTCTTCTTGATTATCTCATTATTTATTGTTCTAATTGGTGCTGTTTACTTATTATATAATAAGATTAGTACTATATCTTTAATGCCTTTATTTGAATCATTGGGTCAAAGTAATATTCCATTAATCGCTGCTTTTTTCATAGGTCTAATGACTGCTATAAGTCCATGCCCACTTGCAACTAATATTACTGCTATAGCATACACATCTAAAAAAATTGGAAACAGCAAACACACATTGCTTGTTGGAATTTTATATACTATTGGCAGAATGATTGTATATATAGGCATAGCAGCTGTCATTGTATGGATAGGCATTAGTACATTTTCAATATCTATAGGACTTCAAAAATATGGAAAAGTATTATTGGGGCCACTTATGATATTATTTGGTATCTTAATGCTAAATATTTTCAATATTAGTTTTGGGAAAAGCAGTGAAAGGGTATCTAAACTTAAAGAATATTTATCTGAGAAAGGATTGATTGGTAGTCTATTGCTAGGAATGTTATTTGCTTTGGCATTCTGTCCAATTAGTGGTGTATTCTACTTTGGCATGCTTATTCCTTTGGCACTTCAGAATAGTGATCCAATTATTATACCTTCAATCTTTGCTATCGCAACAGGATTGCCTGTTATTATATTTTCACTAATATTAGTTTTCAGTGTTTCAAAAATTGGGGATGTCATGAAAAAGGTCCAGACTTTTGAAAAGTGGATGAGAAAAGCAGTTGCAGTGATTTTCATGGCTGTTGGGGCCTATTATATATTTCTGATATGAAGTTATTATATTATACGATCTTTGGTATACTATGAATAAATAGGGAATCATTATTATTATTTCTATAAACTATAATAATAAGACTTTTATAATTAATATTAATAGATTTGTAACCTAACATTGGAGGTAAAATTATGAGGAAATTATTTGGTGTAATTATAGCAATTATATTTGCTTCTTCAATATTTTTAACGCCTGTTTCTGCCGCCCAAAACACACCACCAACTCTTGAAGGAGGAGTTTTGTGGTATACCTTTAAAGGAAGTACATTTTCATATAAATTTCAAGTGACTTACAACGATGCTGAAGGAGATCTGCCTGTTTATATGTTTGTATACATTAATGGTTCTAGAAGAATAATGGAGAAGCAAGATGTAACAGACAATAATGCAAAAGATGGAATAGTTTACATTCTAGCTTTATCTGATGAGGATTTATTTAAGCTAGCCCCAAATGCAAGAGAGTGGGAAATAGAATACTGGTTTAGAACAAACGATGGACACGGACCAGTTAGCACTAAAAACTCTAACTTATTTGCATTAGATTACGTTGCGATGGGCCTTACACCTTCAAACACAGCAGGCGCAAGCAGTTGTAGTAAAGCTAGCAGTTAATAATCTTTTTATAATTTTTAATATTTTAAAATATATACTGATGATACTATTCTCATAAAGTGATTACATGGGAGAAAATCAAAATAACAAAGGATTAGGCATATTTGAGAAATACTTAACTATTTGGGTATTCCTCTGCATCGGTGCTGGAATACTTTTAGGAAAAATAGCACCAACAGTTGCAGTTGCTATAGATTCATTTTCATATTACCAAGTTTCAATACCTATTGCAATCTGCCTATTCTTCATGATGTACCCTATCATGGTAAAGATTGACTTTTCAGAAGTTGTAAAAGCTGCAAAAACTCCAAAACCTGTTGGAATGACATTGTTTATTAACTGGGCTATAAAGCCATTTTCTATGTTTATCATAGCTTCATTCTTCCTTGGAGTTCTATTTAAGGGGTACTTACCAGGAACTGAAATATTGATTACGGGCCAAGAAGTTGAACTTTGGAGAAGTTACATATCTGGGACTATTCTTTTAGGGATTGCGCCATGCACTGCGATGGTTTTAGTTTGGAGTTATTTGGCTAGAGGAAACGATGGCCTTACCTTAGTAATGGTCGCCATAAATTCACTTACCATGCTATTCTTATACGCACCTTTAGGTGGACTGTTACTTGGTGTCAATGCAATGCCAATACCATGGCAAACAATACTATTATCTGTTACAATATATGTTGGATTGCCTCTAGTTGCGGGATACATTACAAGAAAACAAATTATTAAGTCAAAAGGAATCCAATGGTTTAAAGAAAAATTCTTACATAGACTTACTCCGGTCAGTATAATTGCTCTTTTAATCACATTAGTTCTTCTATTCTCTCTCAAAGGAGAATTAATAATAAAGTATCCCCTGACAATCTTTTGGATTGCAATACCCTTGTTCATCCAGACCCTCTTTATTTTTGCATTGGGGTATTTTGCACTATCAAAAGTCTTGAAACTTGAATATAGAGATGCTGCTCCTGCATCAATGATTGGTGCTTCTAATCACTTTGAAGTTGCAATTGCAACAGCCACTACCTTGTTTGGCCTTTCATCAGGTGCAGCACTTGCAACTGTAGTGGGTGTCTTAATAGAAGTTCCCACAATGTTACTTTTAGTTTACGTTTGTAAAAAAACTTATTACTTATTCCCTGGATGTGACCTTGCTTGGCCGCAATGCAAAAAATCGGATAAATATATTCCCTAATTTTGTTTTTCTAATTCTTTCAACGCCTTTTCAAAAGAACCTTTGAGTGAATCAATAGTTCCTTCTCTAATGACAACTTCACTATTAAAATGCGATGCAAATTCTTTGCATCTGGCCCTAAAATTAGACTTATCAATAAAATCGAGTTCTATTCCTATTACCTTTTTATAATCAGAGCTACCAAGGGCCATTTTAAACTTTTCTTTAACATCCATTTTAGATAACTCTTCCATTTTATTTGAATCAACGTTTCTTGTCTTTTCTTCTATAAGTCGTGGCCAAAGTTTTGCCCAACCAGGCGTCATAAAAAAGATACTGGTGCTCTGTTCTAACTCTCTAAGATAATTTTCACTTGAACCAATAAGGGCGCATATACAGTCGTCCATTATTTCTCCCTTTTCATTAGTTAAAATATCAAATGGAACTTTTATTTTATTATTAAACAATAAATCTTTAATTGATCCCAACGCGTTTCCACACAAACCATATAATAATAATATATAATCAACGTGCTTTTCAATTTCTTTTGAGGCGTTTACCACTTCTCTTTTGATATCTTCTGCATATAAGTGAAGTGCAAAAGGTAGAATATTTATAACAACTTCCAATGAGGCCTCTCTTTTTAGAAACCTCTTTGAACAGAGTTCTCTTGCAATTGTAATTTTATCATAATTGTATTTAGATTCAAGCATTTTCTGAAACTCTTTGGACGAATCACTTGAGACAAGTATAATCCTATCAATATTATTATATTCAGATAATAATTTTAATAATTCCTCCTCAAAAATTTCACAAGCAACAATACCTATTCTTTTCATAATCTCCAGTCTAAAAGTATTGGGTGTATTTAAAAGAATTCTTACTAAAATAGAAATATTTATATATGCACATATATGCATAAATTTTATGGTTCAACAGGTAGAGATATTCAAAGCCTTAGGAGATGAAACTCGCCTTAAAATAGTGAGATGTCTATTGACTCAAGAGTACTGTGCATGCGAATTCACATTTGATATACAGAAAGATCAGACGACAATCTCTAGACATCTTAAAATTTTAGTCGATGCGGGCATATTAAAATCTCAAAAGAATGGTAGGAATATTATCTACAGTATCAAAGATAAGGCCACAATTGACATGTTGATAAATTTTGGAATTGAAGGAATACCATGCTGTGAGGAGGGAAAACTATGAGAGACGAGGATATTAAAAGAATAGTAAAAGAAAATTATTCAAAAATAGCATCTTCAAACTGCGGTTGTAGTTGTGGATGTAGTAATAACAATGAATTAATAGCTAAATCTTTAGGATATTCAGATACACAGATAGGAAATGTTTCTGAGGCAAATTTAGGATTAGGATGTGGAAATCCAACTGCTCTTGGCGAAATAAAAGAAGGTGAAGTTGTATTAGATCTTGGTTCTGGAGCAGGCCTAGATTGTTTTCTGGCGGCTGACAAAGTAGGAGAAAATGGAAAAGTCATAGGAGTAGATTTCACTGAAACTATGATTCAAAAAGCAACTCAAAATGCAAAGAAATATGGATATAAGAATGTAGAATTCAGATATGGTGACATAGAGAATCTTCCAATAGAAGCCAGTTCAGTTGATGTCATCTTAAGCAATTGTGTGGTAAATCTTGTTCCCGATAAAGTCAAAGCATTCAAAGAAGCTTACAGAGTATTAAAGAAAGGAGGCAAAATGTATATTTCAGACATAGTGCTGCTTCAAAACCTAAGTGATGATTTAAGAAAAAATGAAATGCTTCTTGTAAGTTGCGTAGCCGGTGCAATATTAAAAGAAGATTATCTAAAAATAATTAAAGATACAGGATTTGAAATATCAAACATAAAGCGTGTTGAAGAGATAAGTGTAAGACAGTATTGGGGTTTACCTATAGAAAGCTTAAGCATTGTTGCAATTAAGAACTAATATTCACTATGAGGTATTAAATGAAAAACATTATTGAGACAATTTTAGATATGGGAAATTTTAACACATTTGTTGAAGCAGTAAAAATAGCAAGCTTAAAGGATTTTTTAACTAGTACAGGACCATTAACAGTTTTTGTTCCACAAGATAGTGCATTTGCATCCATAGATGAAGAAGAACTAAACTCTCTCTTAAAAAATAATGCTAAATTGGAAGAAACATTAAAGTTTCATATAGTCTCTGGCAAATATACGATATCTGATCTTATAAAAATAGCAGAAATGAAGAAGGAAGAAAAAAACAAGTTAACTACCTTAAACGGAAAAGAAGTTGCACTGTCCCCAACAATATTATGTTTTTGTGCAAATGATCTTGAAACTGTCAAACTTGAAAATTCTACTGTTCTAATGCCTGATATCAGCTGCTCTAATGGCATACTACATGTTATGGACAAAGTTTTGATACCGAAGTAACATTGGACAAATGTTTAAAAAATAACTCTATAATGTATTAATTTCGTCAATTCTATTTTTTTTACTATGAAATATTTTTTTGGTATCTTGAAATAGTCTCTCTTGTATAACTAAAAACGAAGGTAGAAACAAAAGAGTAATGCCGGCGCAACTAAATACTCCTACAAACAGAAGTTTTCCTAATACATCAAGGAAATTAAGGGTCGCTGCTAAAATTGCTATAAATCCAAACCCAGCAACAATTGAAGAAATTATAACTGGTTCAAAGACCCCTTGAACTGTGTTAGTTATTCTTTCAACCATAATTGGGCTTCTTTCTAATCTAAATCTGTTTATTGTTTGAATAGCAAAATCAATTCCAATACCAGCCATGATCGATAAAATTCCAACAAGGCCTGAATCTATAGTAGTCCCCATAAATCCTGCTATGCCCATCATCCACATAATACCAACTCCAACAGATAGCAGTGGGATAATGCCATAGCGAACTGACATAAATGTCAACATTACACATGCTAAGATCCCAATTAATCCTAGAATTGAAAGCTTTGACATCTCTGGCATGATAATATCAGTTAATTCTCTTATCATCGCAATAGTCCCCCCAGGTTGAACTTGAAGGGGGGTCAAATTTAATACACTTTTTACATCATCATATAGTTGCAGCTGATCTGTACCTTTAGACATATCTAGCCTTATGATAAGATACCCTAAACTATCAGAAACTTCAAGCCTTCTCTTCAAATCTTCTCTGGGCAAATATATATCTTCTAGGCCTAAATTAAAAGAGGACCCTTTTATACCCTGAATATTGATCAATTGCTTATTTAATATGTAGACCTCTCTTAAAACATTTGAAGAAAGTACATTTTCTGATTTTACAAGAACTAACATTGAATCATATCTCTGAAATTTATCTTTCAAAGTATTAAATACCCTCATAACTTCTGAGTTTTCTGGCAATGAGCTCTCTTCTGTTTCTTCTACGACTTTGATAAAACTAACTCCAGATGCAAGTAATATTGTCACGATCATACCAATTAAGAGAAATGATTTTGGTCTTTTGGCTTGTAACTCGGAAAACTTGATAATACTTCTATTTAATTTCTTATTTTTTATTTCAATTCCACTTACATTCCATTCTTTTAGTGACATTAGACATGGTAAAAAGAAAAATGCCCCTATCAAGCAGTTTATTATTCCCAATGAAAGAGTCTGACCAAGGTGAACAACTGATGGCATAGAAGAAAAAGTGAGTGCTACAAATCCTGCGATAGTAGTCGTGCTTGAACCAATTGTACCTTTTCCAACACCCGCAATCATTGCAACGACTCTTGTTTCATTTGATGCCCTCTTTTTTGCTTCTTCTCTATACCTAGACATCATAAATATTCCATACTCAGTTCCAAGGCCTATAATAATTGCACCAAATGTCCCTGTAGCCATGCTTATTGGTACACCCATCATGGACAAATGACCTGTTGTCCAAATAATACCAAGAACTGGCGGTGCAATAACTAAAAACGACTTAAAATAGAATATCAATGTTAACAAAATTAGTATGGTCAATATTGCAAGTAGAACAGTTTTAACTATATCCTCCTGCAAAATTTCTAGCAATGTTTTAATAAGAATCGGAGTCCCAGTGACATTATAATTTAAGCCATAAAGATTTTCTTTTTCAACTTCTTCTTCAACTATTTTAATTATAGAATTAATGCTTGCTTGATCGTAAACAAAACTAGTAGTCCTTACCAACACAATTGCTGCAGAATAATCCCTTGATATTAGTTGTGGCATATTTTCTGCTATTTCTTTCAAATAAACTTCATTATCTGGTATCTCCCCAAACAGGGAATAGTAAACGGTACCAGGGCCTATAACATCCAAGATTTCTGGCCTGGATTTTAATCTTTGTTCAAGTCTATAGATACTTTCCAATGTTTTTTTGTTTCTTATATCCGATATTTCATTGAGATCCGCTTCTAAAAGAATAATTATGGCCTCTTCAGCCCCAAATTCATTTGTTATTAGCTCTTGAGTTTTTATAACATCAAAATTCTGAGGTATTTCTTTCATCATATTTGATTCAAAACGGAGATTGATTGCTTGAGATCCAAAAAATATAGTTAAAATTACCATTGCTATTATAATGAATTTAGAGTATCTAAATTCTATAGCTCCTAGTTTTCCAAGATAGGTGTTTCTCAGATCCTGCAATTAAAGACTCTCCAATTTGTATCGGTCTTAATAAGATATATTTCATAGTTATTAATGTTTGTGGGGAAATTTTATTATATAAAAAATCAAACATCATTTATATATGGAAAGCATGATTAAAAAAGCGCCAAAATGCCCCATGTGTAACTCAGATAAGACACTTTTAATAGTATATGGGGTGCCTGACCACGGGCTTATACAAGCATCAAATAAAGGAGAATTCATTTTAGGTGGCTGTAAGGCATCTCCTGAAGCACCAAGATATCACTGCAAGAGATGTAAGAACGAGTGGGGCAAGTTGATAGAGGATCCAGAGTATTATTAATATAATTGGCCTTAAAATTAAGGCCAGATCAAAACTTTAATAATTCTTCTTCCCATTCTTTTTTACAATCACATTCATA
Source organism: Candidatus Methanofastidiosum methylothiophilum (assembly GCA_001587575.1). Classification (GTDB taxonomy): domain Archaea; phylum Methanobacteriota_B; class Thermococci; order Methanofastidiosales; family Methanofastidiosaceae; genus Methanofastidiosum. The sequence goes on along the minus strand of LNJC01000008.1, from coordinate 6,598 downwards.
ATCTAGAATATCCGGATCATTATTAAGTGAGAATTCTAATATTCTTTTTTCAATATCTCTATTACAGTTCTTACAATTTTTTGGACCGCGTGACCTACCAAATGCAACTGGATGGCAAATTATATCTGGCCTTAAATTTGAAGTTTCTTTTAATATTTTTAATATGCTCCAAGCCCACGGGGGGGAATATTCTCCTTTGTTCCATAGATACTCAACCAGTGTGTCCTTATGAACGGTCATTGGATTAAAAGAAATAACATCAGCAATATTTTCTATAGCCTTTGCCGAGTTTATGGCATCATATATAGCTTCTTTTTCAGTTAGGAATGGTGGCTTTATAATAAGATATGCCTTATTTTTAATATCTAGTTTTTTTAATACTTTACTAGATGATATATAATCTTCAAATGTAAATCCCTTGTTAATAGAATGCTCTAGAACTCTATTATTTGAGGATTCCAATCCAATTGCAACTTCAATTTGAAGATCGCTATCTTCCATTAACTCTTTCAAATAACCTTCTATAACATATTCTGGCCTAGATTCTAATGTGACTTCATTAATCCCCTTCTCAGAAAGAAATGAAACTATTTTCTTTGCACATTCAGGCCTTACTTCTCTTGGATCCAGAAAACTTCCTGATGTAAAAAGCTTGACCTTTCTAATTTCATTATCATATGCACTATTGAACTCATCAACAAATATGCTAAATGTATCAATTGAAGAATCGGTTGGTGAATCCTCAAAGTAGGAGCACATGTTACACCTTCTCCACCTACACCCAACAGTTGGTAGAATAATTGAAAGTGCTTTGGCTTCTTTGCCTTGAACATTTTCCCTATTATAAAAGAACATTAACTTCCTTAGTTAAACTTAGTTTAAAAACTTCACTCAAAGAGGCAGTTCATGCAATTAACAGCTATAATGGATATTAAGAATGCAGCAATTGCAAATATAATCCAAATCCTTCTTCTGTAATACCTCTCAGAAAGATAGATAACAAAAGCTGAAGTTGAAATAAAGTAACATAACAATGGAAATATGGGCATCGTTATTAGTAAGAATAGATTATACCCCATAAGGTAAAGCGACCACTCAATACCGCTCCAGCTAATACCTATAAATATAACACCAAAAATGAATAACTCTTCTGCTTTATTGTAGTCTTTCTCCCTTATAAAAAGAGAATAAATAATTAAAAAAGAGCTCAAAATAGAGCTTAAAATTGAATAGTGAAATCCTAAAGATTCTAGCCCCATCTTATTCCAGCACTGCACCTTTATCAGATGAAGAAACAAGTTTCCTATATCTCAAGAGCATTCCTGGAATATCTTTCTTGGGCGGCTTTGCAACTTTTAATCTTTCTTCTATTTCTTTAGCCGTAAGTGAAACTTCAAGTTTTCTCTTTGGTATATCTATTATTATTGTGTCTCCGTCTTTCACTGCTGCTATTGGGCCTTTTTCAAAAGCTTCTGGAGAGACATGTCCTATACATGGCCCTCTTGTTCCTCCTGAAAATCTTCCATCTGTGATTAAAGCCACTGATTCTGTTAGCCCCATACCTGCTATCAAACTTGTTGGCTCTAGCATCTCTCTCATTCCTGGACCTCCTTTTGGACCCTCATATCTTATTACAACAACCATACCTGGTTTAATTTTACCACTAAGTATGGCTTTTGTAGCATCTTCTTCACTTTCAAAGACTTTGGCCTTACCTTCAAACTTCATAATTTTTTCGCTAACTGCAGTCTGCTTAACAACAGAACCATTTGGGGCAAGATTTCCCTTAAGGATAGCAATACCACCTTGTTTGTGGTAAGGATTTTCGATATTTCTAATTGTATCAGATTTAATTACTTTTACTTTCTTTAAGACATCGCCAAGAGTGTTTCCCATAATTGTTTTTGTTTCAAGATTTAATTTATCTTTTAATCTAATTAATATTTGTGGAATGCCGCCTGCATCATCAAAGTCTCTCATAAAGAAGGGTCCACCTGGCCTTAAATTTACAAGATGAGGAGTTTCTTTAGAGATCTTATCAAACATTGTCAAGGGAAGATTGATTCCAAATGCATGAGCAACTGCTGGTAAGTGAAGTACAGTGTTAGATGATCCACCTATCCCCATATCGACTCTTATAGCATTCTCAAAATTCTTCTTTGTCACGATGTCTTTTGGCTTTAAATCTTTCTTTACCAATTCAATAACAAGCTTACCTGTCTGATATGCAACCTCTTCTTTTCTCTTGTCTGTTGCATGGATGGTAGCACTTCCAGGAATTGATAGTCCAAGGGCTTCAGTCATACAAGCCATTGAGTTTGCAGTAAACAATCCTGCGCATGCACCTGCACCAGGGCAGCTTCTCTTTTCAATTTCTTTGAGCTCCTTTTCACTCATCTCTCCTTTTTTGTAACTTCCAATAGCCTCAAAAATTGAGATAAGATCAAGTCTTTTACCATTGTATTCCCCGGGTTCCATAGGTCCCCCAGTTACAATAGCCGCAGGTATATTTACTCTTCCGGCAGCCATAAGCATACCTGGGGTAATTTTGTCACAGTTTGTAACTCCAATCCACCCATCAAACAAGTGAGACGAAACCATTAATTCGACTGAATCAGCTATTATGTCTCTTGAAGGTAGTGAATATCTCATCCCTTGATGGCCCATAGCTATTCCATCACATATACCGGGAATTCCAAATTCAAAAGGGATGCCTCCTGCATCTCTAATACCTTTCTTCACAAGTTCTGTTAGCTTTTTAAGATTAATATGCCCAGGTACTATTTCTGAATAGGCTGATGCAACACCTATGAAAGGTTTCTTAAAATCGGAATCTTTTAATCCATCGGCTCTAAGTAGTCCTCTAGCTCCTGCTTTATCAATATCCTCTTTAATAATTGAACTTCTCATTTAACCACATCTACAAATTTAGCTAATCCATACTCAACGCTGTCAACAAGGGCATACCAGCTTGCAGTGATAATATTCTCTGAAACGCCAACTGTATCCCACATCTTGTTGTATCCATGAGTTCTTATCAAGACTCTAACTATTGATCCTGTTCCCTCTTCTCCTTCTAGTACTCTGACCTTATAGTCTGTGAGATTAAAATTCTTAATTTCTGGATAGGCGCCCATTAGAGCTTTTCTTAGTGCCTTGTCCAATGCATTAACAGGTCCGTTACCCTCAGCAGCTGTGTGGAACTCTTTTTCGTTTACCCTAAGTTTAATCGTAGCTTCAGAACGAGAGTCCATATCCCCTCTCTTATCTATTACTACTCTAAATCCTTCTAGCTCAAAGAACTTCTTGTAAGTACCTAAGGCTTTCTTCATCAAAAGCTCAAATGAAGCCTCTGCACCTTCAAATTGATACCCTTCGTTTTCAAGTTTCTTTATTTTTTCAAGGATGAAATCAAGTTTCGAGTCAGCGCACTCAAGGTCAACGCCGTACTCTTTAGCCTTAAAAATGATGTTGCTTCTGCCTGATAGCTCAGATACTATTACTCTTGTTCTGTTACCTACAAGCTCTGGTCTAATATGCTCGTATGTATCAGGGTGACGTTGAATAGCACTTACATGAATACCGCCTTTATGGGCAAATGCACTTGAGCCAACATATGGCTGATGCATATCCGGCGATATGTTCCCAAGTTCTGCTATATACGCAGAAACATTCTTTAGCTTTGCCAACTGCGCATCAGTAATGCAGTTAAGTTTCATCTTAATTTTAAGGCCAGGAATAATAGAGCATAAGTTTGCATTCCCACATCGCTCTCCATACCCATTAATAGTTCCCTGAACATGAACCGCCCCTTTTTTAACAGCTTCAAGAGAATTTGCAACGGCACATTCTGAGTCATTATGAGCGTGAATACCAATATTACTTTTTACTTCTGATTTAATTTCTGTAATAATATTTCCTATTTCAAATGGAAGGCTTCCTCCGTTTGTATCGCATAAAGAAATGCAATCTGCACCAGCTTTGTCAGCCTCTTTAATTGTTGCTAAAGCATACTCTTTGTTTCTCTTGTATCCATCAAAGAAATGTTCTGCATCGTAAATAACTTCAATGCCATGTTCTTTCAGAAAGACTATAGAATCATAGATCATTTCAAGATTTTTTTCTAGAGGAACTTTCAATGCTTCAGTTACATGGAAGTCCCAGCTTTTTCCAAAGATCGATGCAACTTCGGTATCAACATCCAAAATAGCCTTTAAATTAGGATCCTCTTCAGCCTTAAGTTTGGCTCTTCTTGTACTTCCAAACGCAGAAATCTTTGAATTGGTCAACGATAGTGCTTTAGCATTCTTGAAAAACTCAACATCCTTAGGATTTGAGCCTGGCCATCCACCTTCGATATAATGTATTCCTAGTTCATCAAGCTTTTCACATACCTTTAACTTATCATTAGCGGAGAAGGCTATACCCTCTCCCTGTGTTCCATCTCTCAAGGTTGTATCAAAAAGCTTTATCATTTTTTTCTCCTTATTCTTTCATCTTTTTGACGATCTCGTCTCCAACCTCAGTTGTCTTTGAAGTTCCTCCAAGGTCTTGTGTTCTTACCTTTCCTTCTTCCAATACCTTGATAACTGCTTTTTCTATCAATGAAGCTGTTTTCGGCTCTCCTATTGTCTCAAGCATCATTACCCCACTTAATATGGTGGCAAGTGGATTTGATACATTTTTGCCTTTGTATTTTGGGGCAGATCCATGTATTGGTTCAAACATTGAAACTCCATTAGGATTAATGTTTCCTCCTGCAGCAAGACCAAGTCCACCTTGGATCATAGCGCCTAGGTCTGTAATAATATCCCCAAACATATTTGGCGCAACAACAACCTGATACCACTGTGGCTGTTTTACAAACCACATTGTAATTGCATCAACAAATGCAAATTCAGTTTCGTATCCAGGATATTCCTTTGCAACTTCTTCAAACACATCTCTCCAGAGACTATAAATATTTGTCAAAACATTGGCCTTATCAACAGATGTTACTCTCTTTTTACCTTTCATCTTGGCAAGTTCAAAGGCATATCTTATGACTCTTTTTGACCCTTCTCTTGAGATCATACCTATCTGGTATGCTATCTCTTCAGGCCTATCAATATCAATTCCCATATTGAACTTGACTTCGTATAGGTCTCTTATTACTTCAAGTTGCTCCTTGTTCATTGTTCCTTTAAATCTTCCACCTATTCCAATATAGAAATCTTCAGTGTTTTCTCTTATCACGTGGAAATTGATATCTTTGTAAGTCTTACCCTTTAGTGGGCATGGAACATTTGGGTAGGATACAATTGGCCTTAAATTTACATATTGATCAAAATAAAATCTCATTTTTAGGAGGATACCTTTTTCAAGTATACCGGGGGCAACTCTTGGATCTCCAATAGCACCGAAGTATATTGCATCCTTTTTCTTAAGCTCCTTTAGAGTTTCTTCAGTAATCAACTCTCCTGTCTTTAGGTAATGTTCAGAACCATTTTGATAATATTCCCAGTCAATGTCTAGTCCTGTAATATTACAAGCCGCATCTATTACTTTCTTTCCTTCTTCGATTATCTCAGGTCCTATGCCGTCACCAGGCATTATGGCTATTTTTTTCATTTAGAACCTCCTTTACATATTCCATCAAGCCGCCTTTCTCCACTATTTTCAATAAAAAAGCAGGTAGCGGTTTAAACTCAAAGATTTCACCAGATCTTCTGTTTTTTATAGTCCCTCTTTTCAGATCAACTATTAGTTCGTCCCCTTCATTGGCCTTAACATCACATTCAATTAATGTTAAGCCTAGATTAATAGAATTTCTAAAAAAAATCCTCGCAAAACTTTTCGCAATAACGCATGATATCCCCGCGCCCATTAGTGCTCTCGGGGCGTGTTCTCTTGATGAACCACAACCAAAATTCCTTCCTGCAACTATGATGTCTCCATCCTGAACTATGTTTTTAAATTCTGGCCTTACCTTTATGAATGCATTTTTTGCAAGCTCTTTTGGGTCCCCTGTAGTAAGAAACTCGGCCGGAATAATCTGATCTGTGTCCACATTGTCTCCAAACTTGATTACTCTTCCTTCAAGAACTTCTTTCATCATAGCACCTCTCTTGGATCGACTATTCTCCCTTCAATAGCGGAAGCAGCAACTACTGCAGGATTTGCAAGATAAACTTCAGAGTTTTTGTGCCCCATTCTTCCAATAAAATTCCTATTTGTTGTAGCAACACATTTTTCCCCATCAGCAAGTATACCCATATATCCGCCAAGGCATGCTCCACATGTTGGCCCACATACAAAACAATCAGCATTTTCAAAGATTTCAATCAATCCTTCCTTCAAAGCCTGATTAAAAACTTCTTTAGTTGCTGGAACAACAATCATTCTCACTTCAGGATTGATCTTTTTTCCCTTTAATATTTTAGCAGCTATCCTCAGATCTTCAATCCTTCCATTTGTACATGACCCAAGGTAGGCCTGGTCTATTTTAACATCAACTTCAGAAGCAGGGGCTGTATTGCTCGGTAAGAATGGTTTTGCAACTGTAGGAGGTATATCTGCCGCATCATACTTTAATTCTTGAAGATAATATGCATCTTTA
>LNJC01000007.1 GCA_001587575.1 Candidatus Methanofastidiosum methylothiophilum | reverse complement strand
GCAGGGGCCTGGACTTTGTTTTTTTGGATTGTCTTGATAGTTGCACCTGATGTATGAGAATGATCTGCTGACATGCGATCTCTTGACGTGTGGGCAGACTATAGTGCCGCAACGGTCCCGTGTCGATACTATTCTTATACAACTGTCATGCACCTTCATCTTCCTGATGCTCACATACTCAGGTATGGTCTTCTGGACCTGCATCCTATAAAAAAGTTCAAGTTTAGTTTGCGTCAAGTTGTTGCTCATGGCCTTAATTTTAGGGCCAGGTATATTATCGCTATCCTAGCGTGAAAATGTATTTAGGATTAATTTTAAGGAGAGATTAGAGTTTAGAAAAAATGTGTTATAAGAATAGAAAAGAAAAAAATAAATAAATTTATTCTTTGTTGCCAAGACCGAACTTCTTCATGATCCAGTTCATTGGAAGCGATTTCTTTGCTGTGCCTTCATATTCAAGTGTCACGATGTTTATATTGCCACATTCTGCAGCAGGACATCCACCCTCATAATTATAATATCCACTTGCACAAAAGCAGTTTACATCGCTATAAGTCCCTTCATCCTCAGGATATAATGGAGCCCCTTGGACCAAAGTAACTTCAATCTTGCCATCGGCTGCCCACTCTCGCAACTGTTCTTGGGTAACTGTGAAAGTTTTTGTAATTAAGGAATATGAGCAGTCCTCTCCCGGAAGCCAAGCACCGAGAGATGTGCCTTCTACTACTACGCCTATTGCTTCTGAATAACTACCAGGGCCACCATAACAACAATAATCGCCTCTTACCTTGATAGTCAAGGTGCCGGCTCCAGTGGGCCTTGTAGGCACGTTTGTAAATACGAAGAAAGTGTCATTTGCATAGTTTTGATCCGGTCCACCAGGACATGGATTCTGGCTTATCGTCTGGCTGTAGTTTGCGCCTGCACTTATCATAAATATAGAGGATATCAGTAATATCCCTATCAATATTATTGCTTTCTTTTTCATAGTTAATCACCATTATAATTGTATAATATGAGTTTTTATTCTTTTTAAGCGTTTCGCTAACTCGATTAAGGTGTTTGCCACTATTTTTAAGGCCAGATCCTATTAAACGAAATGGCCCTATCTTTTAATAGAAGTCGGGAATGTTAAAGGATCCTTTAATAAGAAAATAAAAATATCATTTTTTTGTCATGCTTATCAATTTGGCCTTAATTTCGGGGTCTGATTCCACGATATCCATAATTTCAAGGAACATATTCATTCTATCCAGCCTGTCAGTTCTATCCTTTGCCATATCAAAAAAGTCTTTTCTAATCCCAATTGATTTTTTCTCCATATCGAATATTTTCTCTTCCTTGAGTGGCATGCCGCATCTATAGCAATATTCAGACGATGGCCCGCAGTTCTCCTTGCACCTGGGGCATGGAATAGGTTTGATGCTGTCTTCTTTATTGCCATCATCAATCTTAAGGCCGTAGACTTTAGTATAGATGGCACTATCTATGTCCCTCCCTGATAGATGGACATAGACCTTTGGCATATCAGAACCAAGCTGCCAACCAAGGTAGTGGCACATTTCAGACTCGGTCAGTTTTGATGCAAGGTGAGTTGCCCTAGTGTGCCTTATGATATGTGGCGTTACCTTTTTTTGAATACCTGATTTTTTTACTGCTCTTTTAATAATATTTTGATATGACTCGTAAAATAAAGGTTTTCCAAAATTCTTGTTTCCAGTTCCAACAAACAAAGGCTCATTATGGGCGGGATTGGGGTGTATCTGAACCCAGTTCTTTATGTAAGGCTCTGCCATCACAAAAGGCACAAGTCTCTCACCAGTCTTTCCCCTGACCTTTACCTTCCCGCCATAGTCGTTGAAGACCAAATCCTTGAATGTTATTGATGCTAGCTCCCCCACCCTAAGGCCGCAGTCATAGAGAAGCGCAATTGCTGCCTTGTCCCGAGGGTGCTTGGCACCTTCAATCAACTGGAGTATTTCTTCTTTAGCTAGGACTTGAGGTTTCCTTGAGTGTTTCCGGTCTCCTTTTAGCGCCTTGAGGTCCGGCCAATCATCTCCTTTCAACCACTTGAAGAATTTAGTAAGAGTTCTTCGGTATTCGTTCTTGGAAGAATCGGATAGATCTTCAACTTCTATTTTCTCCAGAACTTCAATTATGTCTTTGGAGGTCCAACTCCTAAAGTCCTTATCCTTGTACCTCTGGCAGATGAGCCTCAAATCAAGCATATACCTAACTGTCCTCAATATCCCAATCCTGCTGGCAATGAGGTAGCTTTTGAACTCTCTTACCAAATTTACATTGGATTCGGATATCTCTGACTTTATCAAGCGACCTTCTTCACCAGAAAGCAAAGCTTTTTCTTTGTAAATTCCCATGAATTATGAAATAGGCAGTTTAGATATATACATTATCCAAGGGCTTTCGTAATAAAAAAATGCTCCCAGCTCCCGCACTATTTTGTAATAAATGCGACAACTATTCTATTCTAATAGAATTAAATAAGTTATATACTTCAATATGAATACTTAGTCTTCAATTGAACTTGGAGGATTTATGAATGAATTTGATCTTTATTGTAAGCCTGGCGAATACATTAGATTATTGGAAAAAAATACATCTAAAGGTAGAAGATGCAGTGAAAATTCTTCAAAAGAGAATATAGTAGGATTTATTCATATTATTGCCCAATATGCCAGAAAATATAACTTAACTATTCTTTATACCTAAAAAGTAGAGAATCATATCAATCAGCCCTTTACGTTTATTAAAACTAATCTCTTTATTCTCTGATAAATTCTGATTTGAAATTATCTCGTCTTTAATACTTTCTCTATTTTGTGTATAAAGTTCTATATTATATTCTTTCTTTTCTCCACAGTCAAAAAGAAATACACTGTCTCTCGATGTAGTAACTAAAGTGGAACTATCAAGAGATATTGCTAATGAATTAATTGAATAAAGATAATTTTTATCGTTAAAAGTTTGATAACTCCATACAGGCTCTCCTTTATTTGAAATAAAATATATCTTATCCATTGAACCGGCAGCTATAAGAGTTCCAGTAGGATTTATAGTAACCGAATATATCCCTCTATCTTCAAGAGTTTTGGAAAGAACTTGGCCATTTTTTGAAATAATATATAGCCCCCCGTCTCTTGAACCTGCAACTATATATTCTCCTACATCATTAGTTTTTACAGTTATTACTCCATCATTTATTTTCAATTTGCCTAATATTTCGCCTGAATTTGAAATTATATATAGCCAACCATTATTTGTTCCTACTGCAATATTATTCCCTTCAAAACTTATATCCACAGAATTTATTTCGCCAGGTGTTTTAATATCCCAGATTACTTTTCCATCTTTTGATAGGAGATAAACGCTTTGATTTTTTGAACCGATGGCTACAAAATCTCCATTTGGAGTAATTGCAACAGTCGTGACAGGAGAATTGGCATCGTATGACCAAATAAGATCCCCCTTTCCAGATAAATAATATGCTTTTCCATCATCTGAACCTGCGATTATTTTTGTTCCATCAAATGACAATGCAACTGATTCTACAGTATTGCTCGTAGAGAAAGACCACAATAAGTCCCCCTTATTTGAGAAGAAGTATATCTTTTTATCTCTTGAGCCTCCAACTATATAGGATCCATCGGGAGTTAAATCAACTGATAAAGCCCTGTCGTTAGATGGATACTTCCATAAAAGATTTCCTTCTTTTGACAATAGGTAAAAATTGTTATCTAAGGATCCACATGCAATATAGTTTCCATCAGATGATGTACTGACAGAGTATACTATTTTATCTGTTTTATAATTCCAATTTGGCTCAGTAGCTAATAAAGAAGTCATTTGCCCGAATAAAATCATAAAAATACATGGCACAATAATGGCGTACTTGTTCATATAGGGCCTACTAAAAATCGATTTTTAAAGGTGATGGTTATCATTGCGAATTTTCCAAAAACTATCGTTAATCAATTAAGGAGATATCGATAATTATATTATTTAATTTTCACTAACTCTTAAATTCAAAAGATATATAAATAAACATCTTGTGATTCTTTTGATGGTAGACTATAACTTATCTTTTAGAAAACCATTTTCTGACTTCAGAAAACTCCTTATTGGGATTGTAGTAAATATAATTCCAATAGTGAATTTAATCTCCTATGGATATATACTTGAGAGTTCAGATATAAAGAGAGGGGAGCAAACTGACAAAATGGAAGAATGGGAGGATTATGGAGGATTTTTCGTTAAAGGTCTTATTGCATTGATAATATCTTTGGTATATGGAATACCTGCTTTAATCGTAGGCGCCATAGCCTTCTTTGTTGCATTTGGGCCTCTATTTGGACAACTTATTGTGATGGATCCGCAAAAAGTTCAAATGATGAACGCAGAGAAATTTTTCCCGACGTTTGCCCCATATTTGTTGGCAGCTACCCTTAATAGTTGTTTTTGCTATCCTAATACTAATCGCCACATTTGTTGCACCAGTTGCTATTCTGAAATACATTAAGACTGATAATTTCTCTGAAGCTTTTAATTTCAAAGAGATCTCTAAATATATCTTTACAGGAAACTATCTGATAGCATGGATACTAGTCTTGGTCTTAAATTTAGGATTAGTAGGTATACTATCTAACCTTCCATTTATTGGAACTGCAATAGCATCTTTCATAACGGGAATGATAGGATTCTCTCTTTATTCTGGAGTCATGATTGAGATAGATAAAAATAATTAACTTTTTTATTTTTTTCCCGAAAGATATCTATACTTAATATTATTAACTAATGTATTGGTGTAAGCTTGATTCAAAAAGAGAGAATTAAATTCTTAAATCAAAAAAAGGAAAAAAACGGAGATTTCATTTTATATTGGATGCAATCATCTCAAAGAACAGAATACAACCATGCTTTAGAGTATTCAATTATAAAAGCAAATTCACTCAATAAACCTTTGATAGTCTTTTTTGGATTAGAAGAGAAATTCCCAAATGCAAATCTTAGAAACTTTTCTTTCATGCTTGAAGGTTTATACGAAGTTAATAAATCTCTTATAGGCCTAGGCATTAAATTTGTACTTTGGAAAAAGTCGCCCCAAATAGGGGCAACTGAATTATCAAATGACGCAATAGTTGTTATTGTTGATAAAGGATATCAAAGAATTGAACGTCAGTGGAGAAACTATGTTGCAAATAATATTGAGTGCCCTCTAGTTGAAATCGAAACTAATACAGTTGTTCCAATAGAAGAAGCCTCAAAAAAAGAAGAGTATTCAGCGGCAACTATAAGGCCAAAAATAAATAAAATATTAAATTCTTACCTTATACCTTTAGAATTAAATAGGCCTATTAAGAAATCATTATCCTTTGACATTGACTCATTAGACATAGAAGAACTAGATAATTTATTAAAATCTATTGACGTCGATAAAAATGTAAAAGTTGCACCCGATTTGATCGGGGGAACATCTGAGGCAAAAAGTCATATTGATTTTTTCATAAAAAATAAACTTGATAGGTATGACGATTTAAGAAATAATCCTAACCTTGATTACTTATCTAACATGAGTCCTTATCTTCATTTTGGGCAGATATCTCCTTTATTTTTAACTATGAAAATTTTAGAAACTGAAAGCCCAGGAAAAGAGTCATATTTAGAAGAATTAATCGTTCGAAGAGAACTTTCTATAAATTATATATACTACAATAATGCCTATGATTCATTTGAGGGATTGCCAGATTGGTGTAAAAGAACATTAGAATTCCATGAAAAGGACCCCCGTGAATATATTTATTCCATTAAGGAATTTGAAAATGCAAAAACTCACGATCCTTACTGGAACGCAGCACAAAAAGAAATGGTTCTTAAGGGTAAAATGCATGGTTACATGAGAATGTATTGGGGTAAAAAAGTTATCGAATGGTCTAATTCACCTAGAGAAGCATATAAAATTCTAATCTATTTAAACGATAAATATGAATTAGACGGTCGTGACGCAAATGGATATACCGGAGTCGCATGGTGTTTTGGAAAGCATGATCGTCCTTGGACGGAGAGAAATATTTTTGGGAATATAAGATATATGAATGATAAAGGGCTTAAGAGAAAATTTGATCCAGACGCTTATGCGAAAAAGATAAATGAGTATACTGTGAGTAATTAACTATGGGAGCTCAAGAATTAATTGGAAAAAAATTTCCTAAAATAACTGCTTATTCTTTAGCCAAAACAGAAATAATTCTCCCAGATATGACAATAGGCAAAGTAACTTTGATTGGAATAGCATTTGTTAGAAGCGCTCAAGAGATGCTTGATTCTTGGTCGATTCCTTTTGAAGATAAATTTTCCAATAAATCTAATTACACTTATTATGAAATACCCATGCTTGATGGTATTTGGAAATTGTTTCGTAGTTCAATAGACGGGGGGATGAGGGCAGGTACTCCTTATGAAAAACATACAAATGTCTTGACACATTATGGCAACTATAAAGATTACACCTCTTATCTTTTTATTAATAATACAAATTATGGGTACGTTTTTCTTTTGGATAAAGAAGGCTTAATAAGGTTTAGAGGAATAGGGTTTGCATCTGAAAAAGATTTAGTAGAAATGATTAGAATTGCAGAAAGATTAGGAGAATGATATTATGAAACATTTTTTAAAACCAAGGATTGTTATCAGTAAATGCATAGAGCATGACGCCTGTAGATATAACGGTCAGATGATATCAAGTGATTTTGTAAAGCAGCTGAAATCTTTTGTAGAATTTATACCAGTTTGCCCAGAGTATGAAATAGGCCTTGGAGTTCCAAGAGACCCAATTAGGATTGTTTCTTTTGATGGCAATTTAAAGCTTTTACAACCAAAAACTGAAAAAGATGTTACTAAAGATATGATAGAATTCTCTAATTCATTTTTACAAAAAGTAAAAGATATTGATGGATTTATTTTAAAATCAAAATCACCTTCTTGCGGGATTAAAGATGTTAAGATACATGCAGGAGCTGGACCTCCTCCAAAAGAATCCAAAGATTCTGGATTTTTTGGTAAAGCCGTCTTAGGAAGATACTCGAACATTGCAATAGAAGACGAGGGAAGATTGATTAATTCTAGAATAAAACAACATTTTTTGACAAAGGTATACGCTTTAAGAAAATTCAGAGAAGTTAAAAACTCAATGTTAAAAAAAGACTTAGTTGAATATCAGTCTTACAATAAACTATTATTTGGTGCATATAGTCAAAAAGAAACAAAAGAACTAGGAAGAATTGTTGCCAACATGGATAAATATCCACTTGAAAAAATATTTCAAAACTATGAAGGGCATTTATATGCTCTTTTTTCTAAACCACCAAAATGTTCTCCTAATATAAATATACTTTTGCATGGATTTGGATATATATCAAAAAATTTAAACAAAAAAGAAAAAGAATTCTTTTTTGAAACAATTGACAAATATAGGGCTGGAAAAGTCTCTCTAAGCGTTCCAACAAATATATTGAAATCTTGGGTCTTGAGGTTTGATGAAAAATATTTAGAGAATCAAAGCTTTTTTGAACCATACCCCAGTGAATTGTTATCTGTCGAAGATATTAATGCTTGTGAAGTTAGAGACTATTGGGAATAACTCAACTTTTTTTAAATGCTTTTATTTCTTCTACATCAATTAGTTTCCACACAATACTCCTTTTTTCATTTACAAGAGAATCGAGCGGTTCTTCAGGTGAATGACCCAAGGCTATTAATATATTCTTTGATAAATTTCTTTCTTTTATCATTTGAACAAATTTTTTCCTTATACTTCTATCTAACATTTCATCATTAATCTCAACTAGTTTTCCAGAAAGAATCATGAAACTAAAGTCGGAGAAATCCTTTTCATATTCCTCTATTTCTACTAAAACGTATGGATAGTCTCTAAAGAATGATATTTTTTTTCCATAATTGGTGGATAAAAAATACATATGGCCACCATCAAAAATATACAAAAGAGGTGCAATGTAGGGATATTTATCTCCTTTAAATCCAACCCTACATAAATATTGTTTTGAAATTAGTTCATCATATTCTTTTTTCTCCATTTTTGGAAGCTTTACTATATCGTTTTTCATAGATATTATTATTGATAAAACTATTAAAACTTTTTCATTAAAATATATTGTATAAAATATTATTTCATAATTTTATTACAATATAATAGATAGATTTATAACCTGGATTTAGATTTGGAAATCTATTAATTTACAGGCCTTTTTATGTCGGAAAACATTCTTCAAAATCAGCAAAAAAAACACACAGAAGGCATAAAGACACTTTTAGGCGATCCAAAAAGAGCTATAATTAAACTAGCCATGCCAATGATTATTGCCATGTTCGTTCAAACGCTCTATAATTTTGCCGATGCACTATGGGTTTCATTTCTAGGCCCAGATGCTTTATCTGCAGTTGGATTCTTCTTTCCATTCTTTTTCATGATTATGTCTGTTGGATCTGGAATTGGGATGGGTGGAAGTGCAGCAATATCAAGATTTATTGGAGCGCATAAAAAAGAGGAAGCTGATAACGTTGCAGCTCATACTATAGTGTTGATGGTTATACTAGGAATAATTATTACTATACCTTTTTTCGTATTTTCAAAAAATATTTTTGAATTAATGGGGGCTGGAAGTGTAATCGAAGATGCTACTAAATATGCGCAGATTATGTTTGCTGGTACATTACTTGTTTTCTTCTCAAACGTTGCTAATTCTATCCTTAGAGGAGAAGGTGATGCAAAGAGATCTATGTATGCCATGGCATTTGGCTCTATATTAAATATTATACTTGACCCAATATTTATTTATCCGCTTAAGATGGGAGTTCCAGGAGCTGCTTGGGCATCAATTGTTTCAATGGCAATATCTTCATTGATTCTATTTTACTGGCTTTTTGTAAAGAGAGATAGTTATGTTTCAATCAATCTTTCCAATTTTAGATTCCATAAATTTATATTGTTGGATATATTAAGGGTGGGTATTCCTTTCACATTATCTCAATTACTTATGTCATTTTCTTTTTTAGGATTAAACTTAATTGTGGTGGCTGTTGCAGGGACAGATGGAATTGCAGTATATACAACTGGATGGCGTATAGTAATGTTTGGATCATTACCTTTAATTGGTATGTCCACAGCAGTCACTGCAGTTACAGGTGCAGCATACGGTGCAAACGAAATAAAAAAATTAGACATTGCTTACATCTATTCCGTAAAAATAGGATTTTTAATAGAAGCATTTGTTGCAGCAATAGTTTTTATTTTGGCGCCACAAATAGGTTGGCTATTCACTCAATCTGAAGGTGGAGTGAGAATTCTAGATAATCTTATCAGCTTCCTAAGAATAACTGCAATCTTTTATCCATTTGTGGCATTTGGAATGTTTTCTTCGGCTTTGTTTCAAGGAACAGGCAAAGGCGTAAATTCTCTTATAGTTACCCTTTTTAGGACAATAATATTCCTAGTTCCTTTTGCTTATTTATTTGCTATAATTCTGGGTATGGGAATTAACGGTGCTTGGTGGGGGATTGTAGCGGGAAATATTTTCGGAACATTAATTGCTTTCCTTTGGGCAAGGCTATATGTTAAAGAATTATTGAAGAAGTCTATTTCTTAATTTTCTATTAACTTGATATATATTTTAACTATTTTTAAATTTTAAATTGTTAATAGAAAAATTCTTATATTAGTAATACTATTTATCTATGGTGAATCTATGAAAAAATTAAAATTAAGAACGATTGCAACATCTTTGATTTTCTTAATCACCATATCTGTAATATGCATAATGGGAGAAGAACAAACTGGTGAATCTTTATGTTATGCTGTACCAGATACAGTCAGAAGCTTATCTTTAGTGTCAAATGGATTTTATACTGCAGCAGCAGGTGTAGGCGAAAATCCTGAAATATTCATAGTAGACCCTTATGGAATTGTTTGGTCATGTCAAAAAAGAGCTCTATCGATACTATTGACTCCAGATGGTAGATATACAGTTGTTGGAATGTATAATGGAGTTGAGTTATATGATAATTCTAATGCAGTAGATACTACAATTACCAAAATCATAATCCGAGTATATACATTAGGCTCTTTTACTAAAGGACAAACAATAACTTATTCTTCGGTATTACCCCCAAGAACCAAAGAAATTATTCAAATAGACAGAACTTGTACGCCTTTATGGAAATATACTACAAATGAAGAAGTCAGAGTGCTCGCAGTATCAGAAACAGCTTCACATGTCATTGCAGGTTCTGGGAACACCATATATGTAATCGATAAACAAGGTAAACTTATTTGGAAATATAACGCAAACAGCAAAATAACAGATGTTGAAATAGTTGGAAGATATATAGTTGCAGGGTCTCAGAATACAGTATATCTTTTCAATACAGGAGGAGATCTTTTATGGTCATACAATGTAAGTGGAGTACCTGAAAAATTAGTTTTAAGTATGACTGGGCCTTATGTTGGAGTTGGAACAAATTCTGGATACATATACTTAATTGATAAAAATGGAACGCCCGTATTTAGTTATAAGAATAGTAAGGGTGTTAACGGCCTTTCTATAACAAATACTGGCAGCTATTTAGTCGCCGGGTCAAAGGACGGATATGTATTATTTTTCAATAACAAAGGAACAAAGCTATGGGCATATAAAACAAAAGGGGAGGTAAACTTTGTTGATATTTCTTCCCAAGGCCAATACATTGTTGCGGGTGCAGACAGGGATAGCTATTATTTGTTCAATTGGAACGGAGAAAAACTTTGGGCAAAAACAAATCCTGAGAACTATTTCTGGTCAATACAAGTTAATGATGATGGCAAAGGGCTATTTGCAGGGTCCGGGAAGTACATGGGTGGAAATTTAGAAATGAAACTTAGCAACACTGTTTGTTTCTTTAACACTGAAAGTTTCGCTAGAGCAGGGGATGTTCCTGATAAAGAAGTTACAACACAGACCACCCAAACAACAACTACAGAGACTAGTAATAAAACCCCAACTGCAAATGCTGGAACAGATATTGAAACAAAAATTGGTGATGCAGTTCGATTTGATGGAACTAAATCTAAAGATGAAGATGGCAATATAGTATCTTACAAATGGGACTTTGGTGATGGAAAAACTTCTATTGATCCCGAGCCCCTTCACCAATACACAAGTGCAGGAGTATACAAAGTAACGCTCACAGTCACAGATGACAAAGGTGGCATTGGACAAGATGTTCTCTACGTAACAGTGAAAGAATTGCAGTCTCAATCCCCAATGAGAGGTGTCCCAGGATTTGAGCTACCGGCAGTATTAGGCGGGTCTGCAGTTGCTTATTACCTAATTAATAGGAGAAAGAAAAAATAAATAGTTAACCTTATATTTTTTCTTTTATTTTTATTTTTAGGTGGTATAATGTATCCAAAGATGGACCAAAGAAAAATGCAGAAGATGATGAAACAGATGGGCGTATCTACCAAGGATATACCTGCAGAGAAAGTAATTATTTTCACGAAAGATAAAAAACTAATTTTTGATAAGCCACAAGTAACAGAAACTACAATGATGGGTCAGAAAACTTATCAGCTAGCAGGTAACTTCAGAGAAGAACAAAAAGAAGTAGAAATATCCATAAACGACGATGACATCGAGCTAGTAGTTGCTCAGACGGGAATAGATAAAGAAAAAGCAAAAAATCTTTTAATAAAAAATAAAGGGGATATAGCCGCTACAATAATGGAGCTACAGAAATAATCAAAATGCTTTTTTCATTATTTCGGTAGCTTCATCAATCTCTTTCTTCGAAACTATTAATGGTGGAACAAGTCTTATTATTTTGTCTCTTGTGCAATTTATTAGAAGGTTATTGTCAAAACATTTTTTAACATAATCGCTACATAGTCCTTCAAATTCTATTCCTACCATAAGACCTATTCCCCTAAGATCTTTAATATTCGGCATACCTGTCATGAAATCAATTTTTTTAAGTAGATAATCTCCCATTTTAACTGCATTTTCAATCAATTTATCTGATTCAATAGTGTTCATTACTGTTAATCCAACAGAGGTGGCGAGAGGATTTCCCCCAAATGTTGTTCCATGGTCTCCTGGTTTTAAAACATCAGAAACTTCTTTTTTTGCAACAATTGCCCCTATCGGCACTCCTCCGCCAAGTGCCTTTGCTAGAGTCATAATATCGGGTTCAACATCATAATGTTGAAATGCAAACCATTTGCCAGTTCTCCCTATCCCACATTGTACTTCATCAAATATTATTAAGACTTCTTTATCTTCCCTAAGATCAGATAGAGCATTCATGAATTCTTTAGATGCGATATTTATCCCACCTTCCCCTTGGACAGGTTCAACCAAGAATGCAGCAGTTTTTTTATTAACTTTTTCGACAATATCATTTGTGTCATTAAATTCTGCTTTAACAAACCCTGGGGGAAAAGGGCCAAATCCTGCCCTGTACTTGTCTTTATCTGTTGTCATAAGAGTAGCAATAGTTCTCCCATGGAAAGAATGTGAGAAATATATTATTTCATCTTTACCTTTTTGGGACTGGAAACGTCGTGTAAGCTTAATTGCACCTTCATTTGCCTCAGCTCCACTATTACAGAAGAAAGCCCTATCTAGCCCAGATGTTTCGCATAGTTTTTTCCCCAATAAGTATTGAGAGGGAATATGATAAAAGTTACTTACATGTATTACCTTCTTCGCCTGTTCTGATATGCATTTAACTATATTAGGATGCGCATGACCTAGAGAATTCACGGCAATGCCTGCTAAAAAGTCAAGATATTTCTTGCCCTCTGTAGAATATAAATAACAACCTTCTCCTCTATCTACAACTAAAGGAAACCTTCCATATGTATTAAATACATATTTACTTTCAAGATTTTTAGCTTCTTCTAAATTCATAATTTTTACCTCTATGTATGATACTGTGCATTAATCTTAACATAGTCATATGAGAGATCACAACCCCATGATTTTGAAGAGTACTCCCCTAAATTCATTATAATTTTAATTTTTACATAATCTTTTTGTAATTCTTTTCTAGATTCTTCTTTGGGTATACCTGCACTTTTTCCTTTATTTACAATTCTTAAATCTCCTAAATATACCTCTATTTTGTCTAATTCCATCTCTGCTCCGGAGTATCCTGCAGCTGCAACAATCCTGCCCCAATTTGGATCTTCTCCAAATATTGCTGATTTAACTAAACTGGAGGATATGATTGATTTTGAGATGCAATCCGCATCGTCTTGACTTTTTGCACCGATGCATTCGCATTCAATTAGCTTTGTTGCACCTTCCCCGTCTCGCGCAATCTTTTTGGCAAGTTCTATACAAACAAAATCTAGAGCTTCACAAAAACTCTTATGTTTCTCAATAGTATCAATTTTAACATTTGATAGACCATTTGCTAAAATTACAACTGAATCATTTGTACTTGTGTCTCCATCAACAGAAATTCTATTAAAAGACTTATTAACAGATACTTTGAGAGCATCTTTCAATATATTTGAAGGTATATCCGCATCAGTAAAAATAAAACATAGCATTGTAGCCATATTAGGATGTATCATGCCGCTGCCTTTCGTGATTCCTGAAATAATATACCCATCATTTTCAATAGTAACTTCTTTCTTCACCAAATCTGTTGTCAGTATGGCATTTGCTATGTTCTCTGATGCTTCATCTGAGGTGTCCAACAAAGGCACAGTTTTATCAATTGCGCTCTCCATAATTTTCATTGGTATAGGTATTCCTATAACTCCTGTAGAAAAAATAAGACAATTTTCCTTTTTAATTCCAAGTTTTTCACTAGTGTACTCTGCGGTAAATAAAGCATCTTTTATTCCTTCATTGCCAGTACAAGCATTTGCAAATCCACTATTACACACTATAGCTTGTGCCTTTCCATCTGAAAGAAACTCACGATCAATAATGACTGGAGCAGCAGCAGCTTTATTTTTAGTGAAGACGCCTGCAGCGTTACACACCCTTTCCGAATAAATAATAGTGAAATCTAATTTTTCTTTTTTAAAACCAGCGTGAACACCTTGGCCTTTTATACCTTTGACTTTTGTGATTCCTCCATTAATAATCTTCATCAAATCCCCTTTAATTAAGTATAATGGAAGATATATAAGATTAATGTTAAATTAATTGCATTTAGAATATAAAAAATAAAAAAACGGGCTCAATTGAAATAAAATCTATAAATATGTTGATAGAATGTTTTATTTTATATGAAATAATGTTTTATTAATTAAAATATAACATTGTTTAATTATGGGGATAGTATGAATAAATTAATTTATTTAATATCTTTATTGGCTATAATATTATTCTCGGGATGTGCAACTCAAGATAGGATTAAAGAGCTACAGTCTGTCGAGATTCGAGAGTATAATGGCGAAAATCTATCTTCCTTTATAGAAGTAAGAGATGTTTCTATTAAAGGCCCACAGAGAGTGGACATTTCTAATTACAAATTAGAAGTATTTGGATTAGTCAAAGAACCAAGAAATTATACTTATGATGAAGTTATTAACAAACATCAAAAGTACCAGAAAATTGTTCAAATAGATTGTGTTGAAGGATGGAACTCAAAAAATTTATGGGAAGGAATATTACTAAAAGATATTTTAGATGAAGTTAAAATAGGTCCAGAAGCAACAACAGTAATATTTTATGCCCAGGATGGTTATTCGACTTCTCTTCCTATAGATTTTATTATAAAAAATAATATTTTACTTGGGCATAAAATAAACGGGATTACTCTTACTCCTGCAACGGGATATCCATTTATATTGGTAGCCGAAGATAAGTGGGGTTACAAGTGGATAAAATGGGTGACTAGAATCGAAATATCTGACAATGAAAATTACAAGGGCTACTGGGAAAGTAGAGGGTACAGTAACTCAGGAGATCTTAATAAATCATTTTTTGACTAATAAACAGTTAATTTTATATTTTGGTTAATACTATTCATTCTTATGGCAGAATATAATAATAAACAAATGTTTCAGATATTAAATATAATTGCTGTAGTGGGAACTATATTTGTCAATTATCTTGCCAACGCCCTTCCAATAAATGGAATTGATACTCGAGAACTTTCTGATGCAATACCAAATCTTTTCGTACCCGCAGGTTTAACCTTTGCCATATGGGGAGTTATTTATATTTTGATAATCCTCTTTGCCGCATATCAAGCTAGAGATTTATTTAAAAAAGAAAAGATCGAGATGCCATTTATAAAGAAAACATCTTATTACTTTTTCTTAGCAGGTATTGCTAACATAGCGTGGATATTTGCATGGCACTATCAACAAGTTTTTCTATCATTTATTATAATGCTTGTTCTTTTAGGATCTCTTATTAAATTATACCTAAATCTTGGAATCGGAAAAGAGATTGTATCAAGAAAAGAAAGAATATTTGTTCAAATTCCAATAAGCGTTTATCTTGGATGGATTACTGTGGCTACAATAGCAAACGCTACTGCTTTGCTTGTCGTCTTAAGCATGCAAAATTCAATAAATTTGAATTTATTAGGTTTCAGCCAAGTATTTTGGACAATCTTTGTTATCGCCGCAGCTTTGATAATAACTCTTTTGATGATAATTACAAGAAAGGACGTAGCTTACAGTTTAGTCGTTGTTTGGGCACTTTTAGGAATATACATTAAGAGAACAGATATAACTTATGGCGTACAAAATGACATAGCATTAGCCGCAGCAGTTTGTGCAGTAATTATCGTGCTCGGAATACTCTTAGAAGTTGGGGCAGATTTGTTTTTCCGAAAACAAAAATCATAAATTTTATTTATTTCCTTAATATTCCACTTATTACCAAAAGGCATAGCCATTATTTTTGACTCTATATGAAGAAAAAAGAATATTTTTGATAATTGATTTTAAGATATTTTGGAAGAATTAAAACTCCTTTAGATTTTCTTTTTAATTATAGGGATTCAAATGATTCTTTAGTATTAGTAGGATCTTTAAGTATTATCATATTGATTCTCCCAGGTATAATAAGAATCATTTTTCGTTTTTTTCTTTTTTACTACAAATAGTTTAATTAATAATACTCCCCCAAAAAATCCACCAAGATGCGCCATATAAGCAACGCCACCATATGGGTCAGTAAAACTAAATAGTAGTTGTATCACAAACCATATTACAAGATAATAAAGTGCTTCAACTTTATAGATTCTAATAAATCCAAAAGGAATAATTGTGCTAATTTTATTTTTAGGATAGAGAATTATGTAAGCACCAAGTACTCCAGATATTGCACCAGATGCACCTACGGTGGGTATTATTGAATCAAGATTAAATGCCATATGCGAAAGCGCTGCAATCATGCCACATAATAAATAAAAAAATAGGTATTTAAATTTTCCAATAGTTGCTTCAATATTATCTCCGAATATTATTAAAAACCACATATTTCCTAGTAAGTGACCCCATCCTCCGTGCATAAATTGATGAGTTATAATTGTCCAAGGTTCTATTCCCTCCATGAAATTTTTAGGAACAAAAGCAAAAATCATATTTAATGAATCAGCAGTAAAAAAATTAATTGCATAAATTATGATGTTAATGATAATTAAACTATATGTGATATATGGTCTCTCAACTGAAAAATTTTCATCTGCAATAGGGAACATATTTGATTGTCATTAGTTAATACTTATAAGGTTTTATAATATTCATTGATTTATTATATTTAATTTTTAATCTCCTAATTAGTCTTAAAATTAAAATTTAAGGTTAAATATAACTTTAAAATAAATTTAAAACAAGATTAACTAATTTTTATTTTTTTTATTAATTTATTTGTAATCAATTTAGGTAATACTTTCTATTAAAGGCTTTAAGGGGCATTTGTCTAATAATTACGGCCCAAAACCCTTAAATACCCATTTAATAGTTTTAAAGCATGGTGCCTAAAAGGGTATTTTTTGTTAAAGGAAAAGGAGTTCACAAAGACCAACTTCAGTCTTTTGAACTTGCACTAAGAGATGCCGGAATAGAAAAATGTAATCTTGTTTATGTTTCAAGCATACTTCCACCCCACTGTGAAATAATACCAAAGGAAGATGGACTAAAATGCTTAAAAGCAGGGCAAATCACTTTTTGTGTAATGGCTAGGAATGCTACAGATGAGCCACACAGACAACTGTCCGCTGCAGTTGGGCTCGCAGTTCCAGCAGAAAAGGGAACGTATGGATATCTAAGCGAAGTTCATATGTTTGGGCAAGATGAAAAGTTTTCTGGGGATTATGCTGAAGATCTTGCTGCAACGATGTTAGCAACAACTTTAGGCATAGATTTTAATCCAGATACTGCTTGGGATGAAAGAAACGAGATATACAAAGCAAGTGGTAAAATAATTGACAGTGAAAGTATTGCAATTGCAACAAAAGGCGATTCATGTGGTAAATGGACAACTGTCATAGCTGTTGCAATATTCTTGATGGATTAATTAAAAATTTTTATTATAATAATTCTTATATTTCTATAAATATCTAGGGCTTTATATGCCATAATTAAGTTATTTTTTAGTTTTCCCCCAAGGACAAACTTTTAAACATATCCCACAAACCATTACTCCCACATCCGGATCTTTTGAGAATTCTTGAAGTTTTGATACACACTTATCTATGTCAAGAGAAGTTTCTCTGTTTTTTGGATATTCTTTGAATATAACATTATTTAATGCACCAACAATACATTTATCAACACATTTTTGACATTCGCCACATTTATTCTCAAGGGGAGCACCTGTCTCGAGAGGTGCATCAGTCAAGATTGATGCAAAACGTATTCTAGGCCCGTATTCTTTTGTTATTAGATTCAATGATTTTCCTATCCAGCCCACCCCTGCACATCTTGCAATAGCTCTGTGAGATAAAAAACTCCTCCATTTTAACTCTTTAAGTGGCTTTGATGCAGGTATGGGAAGGGCCTTATAGTTCTTTGATTCTAAAAATTTTGTAATTTGATAAGCTATAAAATCTAATCTATCATTAATCATAACATAATGTTTTGCATAAATGGGCCTACTTTCTGGAAGCCATTCAAGTACTTCGTCTGGAACTTTTAATCCAATGCTTATTCCCCTAGAATAGTTCTCGAGAAGATCTTTAGGATAAGTTTGATATTCGCTTAATAATTCTAGGTCTGCAATTCCAAAAGTATCAACTTTATACTCATATGCTTTTTCTATTAATTCACAAGTAAGGATGGAATCAATTTCACTTGAATTAGCTACTTTTTGCATATTAGTTAATCTCTTTAGAGTCATTTAAATATCTTTAGACTTTAACTACTCTTTTATAGCCAAATAATTTGATAAAAGAATTAATCCTCCACCAAAAAAACTACTTGATGTTAGATATTGACTAAAAATAATCATTGCAACTATTGAGGCTACAACTGGCTCTAGGAGAAGTATTACTCCTGCTTTTGACGCTTCTACCTTTTCCATAGCTTTGTAGAATAATGAGTTGGGCATAAATGCAGAAATTAAACAGAATACTCCAAAATATATCCAGTAACTAATCGGGAAGTTATAAGATAATCTAGTTAGGTAGTAACTGTTATATAATATTTTAATTAGAGGGAATAGGAGTATTAACCAGAGCAGAGATAAAAAAGAATATGCAGAAAGAGTATTAATATAATAATCTTTATTAATTCCAGTTTTTCTAGCAAAAATTACCCATAGAGAAAGAAATATTCCAGCAAGCAAAGATGATACTAATCCTTTTGTATTCCCAATATTATCTATATTCCAAGGAGATAATAAGAAAATTACCCCAAGAAATGCAATTACTACAGAAAATATTTTTATCTTAGAGATTTCCTCATTTAGGATGAGTCTTCCAAAAAAAGTTGTCCAAATCGGTTGTGTATAAAGTAAAAGAGCAACTATAGCTACAGGAGTTCCAAAAATAACGCCTCCAAATTGTGTAAGTTGTAATAACGCTCCAATAAGTCCATATAATATAAAAAAAACAAGATTACCTCTCCTAATGGGAAAAGATTTTCTAATTAAAATAATTGGCAACGTAAAAATAAAAAGGAAAAACAATGAGTATACCGATATTTCATAAAGAGAGAATCCTAAATTTGAGAAGTATTGCCCTCCTGGAATTATTAGACCAAAAAAAATCGCAGATATAACAATAGTCCAATAATCCTTTTTCATAAGATGAAAGTAAATATTATGTTTATTAAATTATTCCTAATCTTCAAGAATGAAATAAATCCTTCTATTATTCTTCCCCTTATTAATAGCTTCAAGAAAAGTAATTTTTCCTATTTCCTTCAAGCTTTTGACATGACACCCGCCATCAGCTTGGGCATCGAACCCTCGAATATCTACAATTCTTAGATTTTTCACTTCGTGAGGAAACCCAACAGCAAGCTTGAAAAGAGAAGGATCCTTTTTAGCTTCTTCAATGTCTTTGTAATAAATATCTACTGATAGGTCTTTGTTAATAAATTCATTAGCTTCATCGATTATCTTTTTTATAAAATCAATATCAAATTTCTCCATATTTAGATCTATTCTCCCTTTATCTGGGGTAAGTTGATTGCCTGTTATTAACAAATTGTATTTTCTGTTAAATATTCCAGATATCAAGTGGGCCGCAGTGTGGTATCTCATTAACTTGTATCTTCTTTCCCAGTCTATAACACAATGAACTTCGTCGCCTGCATTAAGCCCCTCTTTATCGATTTCGTGGCTTATATCTCCTTCAAATTTACCTACGTATATCACATTGTATACTTTCCCATCTTTTCTGTTGGAAATCTTGCCAGTATCCCACTCTACACCTCCACTATTTGGATAGAATGAAGTTTTGTCTAAAATTATGTATTTCCCTTTAGCAGAAGTAACTTTAGCATCGAATTCTTTAAGGTAAGAATTTTCCGTATACAAACAGTCTGCCATTAACTCACCAGAAATTAATTTAAAAAAAGAAAAAATAAATAAATTTAGAATAGTCCAAGACCACCGAGGAATATGATTAATATTGCCAATGGGGCAACTATTCTACATATCCACATCCAAACTTTTTCTAATGGGAAAGGTCCTTCTGAAGTTGTTTCCTTCTTTGCAATGTCTTTGATTATCCAACCAGCAAACAATGCAATGAATATGCCTCCAAGTGGAAGGAGAATATTAGAAGCTAGGAAGTCCATAGCGTCTAAGAAACCCATTCCAAAGACATTTATTGGAACTGCCCCATTTGATAAAGCCGAGGGTATTCCTAAGAGGAATATCGCTGCACCAATAACTAATGCAGCTTTATGTCTTGGCCATCCTTGTGCATCTGTTACATATGCTACTACTACTTCAAGCAAAGAAATTGCAGAAGTCAAAGCGGCTATAAACAGAAGTAAGAAGAATAGCGCAGACCATATTTGTCCTCCTGGCATCATTGCAAATACGCTAGGTAGTGTAATGAATGTTAGCCCTGGCCCTGCACCTGGTTGTATACCAAATGCAAAAACTGTTGGGAATATTACAAAACCTGCCAAAAATGCGATTGCTGTATCAAGAAAAGTAACTGTTGCTGCAGATTGTGGTAATGAAACTTTTTTGGAAATGTAACTTCCATATGTAATCATAGCTCCCATTCCTAGAGAAAGTGAGAAAAATGCCTGTCCAAGTGCTGCTAGTAAAGTCTTACTTGTAATCTTTGAAAAATCTGGATTTAAGTAGAAGCTTATTCCTGCACCCGCGCCCGGCAAAGTTACAGCTCTAACTATCAGTATTAATAATAGTAAGAACAGTGCAGGCATTAATATTTTACACCATCCTTCAATACCCTTACCCACACCTCTGTAAACTACGTATATTGTAGCAGCCATAAATAGCGCGTGGAACAAAATAGTTTGTGGACCGTTTCCTATAAATCCAAGGAAGTAACTTGTAGTATCTGTAGTTGGGCTAATCAGTCCAGTAAATGAACTAATTATGTACTTTATAGTCCATCCTCCAATAACGGAATAATATGACAATATTATAAATCCTGCCGCTACTCCCATCCATCCCACAATAGGCCAAGCTCCTCCTTTAAGTTTTGCAAATGCTCCAACTGGATTAAGATTTGTTGACCTACCAATTACAAATTCGGCGAGCATTACAGAAACACCAATAGTGAAGACTAATAGTAGATATACTAATACGAATGCAGCTCCACCATTTGCACCGGTAAGATAGGGGAAACGCCAAATATTTCCTAAGCCGATTGCTGAACCAGCAGCAGCCAACCAGAAACCTGTTTTACTACCCCATGTTTCTCTTTCCATTTTCAAACCTCCTTTTAATTTATCCCAATATACCAAGTTTGACTTAGTTTATCAAGACATTGTCTAATTTTTTATTAACTAATATATAAGTTTTACCGATTAAATATTACTTTATCTAGATTTTAGTGAAAAATAAATTACCTTATTAGAAATAAAATAAATCTCACTATTTATTATTAATATTATTTATTATAATATTATTTTCTATATTTATTTAATAAATAATCGTAAAACTTAAGTATTATCATTTCCCATATTAAAAGGGTGAATAAAATGAAAAATATAGTTGAAACGGCAATTGCCGCAGGTAATTTTAAAACGTTAGTAGAAGCTGTAAAAGCAGCGGGTTTAGTTGAAGCACTAAGTGGGCCAGGCCCATTTACAGTTTTTGCACCTCAGGATAGTGCATTTGCTGCACTACCGGCAGGAACAGTTGAAGGTTTATTAAAAGATAAAGCTAAGTTAGCTGAAATATTGAAGTATCACGTTGTTTCTGGTAAATATGATCTTTCCCAACTAAGAGAGAGATCTGGAATGCAAAGCGAAATGACAAAACTTAAAACATTACAAGGTAAAGAACTTAAAATATCTTCTGCAAAAGCAACTGCAGGTTCAGATGAAATTGAAACAGTCATGCTTGAAAGTTCAGTGGTTATAAAACCTGACATTTTATGTTCTAACGGGATATGCCACATGATTGATAGAGTTTTAATTCCAAAATAATATTTTTTAATTTTTTTTATTAAAGTGGCAGATGGATAAATATCTTTGACCTTCTTATTTATTCATAGGTAAAGAATAATTTCAATTAATAATATAGAAATCTTTTGATATTTTATCTATATTTAATCTCTGCCCAAAAAACTGTAATGTTACTCGATTTGAAAATGAATTAGTAATATGCAAATCATAAATTGTTATTCTTATAAATTTATTTTATAGCATATTTAAA
This sequence comes from Candidatus Methanofastidiosum methylothiophilum, assembly GCA_001587575.1. Classification (GTDB taxonomy): domain Archaea; phylum Methanobacteriota_B; class Thermococci; order Methanofastidiosales; family Methanofastidiosaceae; genus Methanofastidiosum. Next base: position 22,477 of record LNJC01000007.1, on the reverse strand, counting down.
ATTCGGGAATAAAATAGAATAATAAAATGAAAATAAATTTACATCATGTCTTGAGCCGCTCTGGTCATACCTCTGTTAGCTTCAGATTTGGCCAATTCTCTTCCGGCAAGCACATCATCTATTCTTAGTATCATTACTGCAGATTCAGAAGCGCTTTTTATCGCCTGTTCTTTTAACTTAAGAGGTTCAACTACTCCCGCCTTTAACATATCTTCTATTTTCCCATTTTTGATGTTTATTCCCATATTCTTGCTATTATCTTTGTTATGTGCAGCTCTTAAATTTACAAGTATATCTATCATATCAAGGCCTGAATTCTCTGCAATCGCCTTTGGGACTCCTTCTAAAGCTTCAGCAAATGCCTTTACTGCAAGTTGTTCTCTTCCCTTCAAAGTGTTTGCAAATACAGACAATCTTTTTGCAATTTCCATTTCAGTTGAACCCGCACCAGTGCAGATAATTCCTTCCTTAACAACAGCAATTAATACGCCTATTGCATCATCAAGCGCCCTTTCTACAGTCTCAACAAATTGTTTAGTTCCGCCTCTAACTAGTATACTTGCAGCTTTTGGATCTTGACAACCTTCAATAAAAGTCATATATTCGTCACTAACTTTTCTCTCTTCAACTAATTCTGCCTTTCCCAAATCACTTGGTTCAAGATCAAGAGCCATATTAACTATTCTAGCACCGGTGACCTTTGATATTTTCTTTATCTCTTTTTCACTTACGCTTTTAAGGGCGTATACTCCCGCTTTTGAAAGGAAGTGAAGTGCAGTTTCGTCTATTGATTTTTGACATATTACTACATTTGCTCCAGCGTTAGTAATCCTGTCAATCATTCTTTTTAGCATAAACTCTTCTTGATCTAGAAATGCCTGCATATTTTCTGGCGAGGTAATTCTTATTTTTGCATCAATACCTGTTTTTTTAACTTCTATTGAGTTAGTAAGTATGGCAATTTTTGCATTTTTAATTTTCTGAGGCATGGAGTCAGAAGCCCTATTTTCGTCTACTAGTAGTCCCTTGACTATGGCGGAATCTTCTAAGCCTCCTCCCTCTTTAATTGTTATTTTTATATCATTCTTTGAAACTGAATTAATCCCATCCTCTGTGCTTGTAGCAATTTTTACTGCATCAACTGCAATTTTAGCTAATTTTTCAATAGATTTTTCGGCGGCTTTGCCAGTCATAGAAGTTTTTGCAACTTCTAAGAGAATTTTTTCATTGTCAATTGTTATTTTTTCCCCTAATTCTTTTAGTATTTCAATGGCCTTTTCTGTAGCAATATTATATCCATTTGTTATTGTAGATACGTGAACATCTTGATCAAGCAATCCTTCTGCCTTTTTTAATAATTCTCCAGCCAAAACTACTGCTGTGGTAGTTCCGTCTCCTACTTCTTGATCTTGAGTTCTTGCCACTTCAACTATCATTTTAGCAGCTGGATGAGATATGTCTATCTTGTTTAGAATAGTTGCACCGTCATTAGTTATCATTACGTCCCCCGTGTACTCCACGAGCATCTTATCCATACCTCTTGGGCCTAGAGTGGTCTTTATTATTTCTGCAACTATTTTCCCAGCCATAATATTCATTCTAAGAGCATCTTTTCCTGTATATCTTTGGGATCCTTCAGGCTGAATCCCCATAGGTTGTTTTATATTCGCCATATTATCACCTTTTATTTTTAAGTGAATATTAATTGTTTTAAATAACGCACTATCCAAATAAAAACACTATTATTTGTTCTAAGTAATTAAAAACTATTTAAAAAATTAACGGAGTATGTCTTTGTTAGTTTTTGCTATCTTTATTATGTGAAAAGGCCTAGTTATTTTCTCTTCTAGGATACATCCCGCGCAGGGAACTTCTCGTATAACGTAAAGTTTTATATGATCTTTATATTCATATACTTCCTTTATTTCTATCTCATAACCAGTTGTCTGATTTTCGCCCATAGTAACTACTATATAGGTATAACGGCCTTCTTCAAAAGTAATATCTTCTATTCCTAAGTCTTGAGAACTGTAATTAAAATTCCTCATAAAAGTAGTCCATTCTTCTTTACTGTTTATTATAATAGTTTCCCTATTAGAGATGCCTGAATATTGTCCCTTTAGTACTGTTTGAAATTCAACTGTTTCCGCGTTCCTGGGGGGCAACATAGCTAAATATGTTGCTGACACCAGGGTAGCTATTACTAAAAATGAAATAATTATTTTTTCTTTCATAAATTTTCTACAAGTAATCTTTATTTAACTATTTATGTAAAGTATAATTTGTTATTTTTTAATTAGCCTATTTAATATAATCAATAAATAATAGAATAATATAGTTTATCGTTAATTAGATCCCAATATATTATTTTATCAAATATGGATTAATTTGGGAATAAATCTGGAATACCTTTTTATATGGACTTATAATGGCTATTTCAGTGACGATATGAAAAAAACTTTAGTATTTTTACTTACATTCTTAATTATTAATACTATTGGCTTTAACTTCATTTACTCTTGGGATGACTGTCCATTTGGAGAAAAAGATTCTAGTTGTGTTTACCCTGGCGATTGTGGAAAATACATTGATACTAACAATAATCGAATTTGTGATAGGTCAGAACCTTCGCCATTAACTAATCAAAAAGAAACTCCAACTGTACCTATAGAGTTAAACCTTCCTGAGATTAAAGGTAGTACAATAAAAACAATGACTCTTGAAGAAGTTGCAAAAGCCTATTCAATAGATACCCAAGATTTGATGGAAAGTTTAAGAATAAATGTTTCGCCAAAAACAAAAGTAGAGAGCTTAAGACCATATGGCATAACAAACAGTATGGTTAAAGAAAAAGCCGAAGCTTTATTCATTGAATCTAATAAGAGGAGATATGGCGAAAATGCCGTAATTAATTCAACTCACCAATTAGAAAGCATAGAATCAAAAAATAGTCTTGAAAAAATATTAAAAGAAGATCTTTTAGTCACATTTGGTCTGATGATTCTAGGGATATTATATTTTTTCAGATTTAAGAGAAAAGAGATAAGATATTTTGCATTGGGGATATCTTTAGTATACCTTGGATTTATCCGCGGGGGTTGCCTGTGTGTAGTAGGATCTTTGCAACAACTTTCTCTTTATTTAATAGGCGCCATAAAAGGAAATTATCTTTACTGGTTAATGTTATTTTTCTTACCCCTAGGGGTTACTATACTATTTGGGAGAATATTTTGTGGGTATGCATGTCCTATTGGGGCATGGCAACAATTTTTGAATGATATTGGTACTAAATTAACAAAATTTAGGATGCCTCACAAATTGGATAAAATTCTAAAATATTTCAAATATTTATTTGCACTAGTAATCGTGGGGGTAGTATTCTATTCTAGATATCCATTTTTCCAAAAAATTGATCCATTTTCTTATTTATTTGGATTTAATTTTACTTTATATGGTATAATCTCAATTGCAATAGTATCTGGAACCTCTTTATTAATTTCAAGACCTTTTTGTAGATATATTTGTCCATATGGTGCAGTATTGGCAATTTTCTCTAAATTTTCAATATATAAAATTAAAATGAAAAACGGATGCAAAAAATGTACATTATGTGACAGAGTATGCGAAACAGATGCAATTGCAAACGGAAATTTAGATCAAGCAGAATGCATAAGATGCAAGAAATGTATCGATTCGTGCAAATTTGGTATACTAAAGTGAATTGACTATAATATAAAGATTTTTATATATTTGATTTTACTATAAATATGTATTATTTTTTTAAATTAAATTTAAGGAAAAGCTTTAAATATGAAAAGTTTAATTATAGATTGATTATAAATCGCGAAATTCTCAAAGGTGAATTAAATGGACATAAATGTAAAATTGAAATATACCAGCACAATAATGAATGCATGGCTTTACGGTGTTGAAAACACTGCAAATATATTCTTTGATAAACCTAAGCTTTTTTACAGGAGATGGGGAACTATAGCCATTCGACCTTTCATTGAATCTTGGAAAGATCTCGGTATGGAATTCCAGAAAGGGCTGAGCCCGTATAATACTGCAAAAATGTTTATTGATGCACTTGTCAAAGCCGAATTTTTTAATAGTGCTGATTTCGAAATGGAAGGTGATGATAGTAATTTTACTTTTAAAGCTATTAACTGCCCCTATAAATCTCACTGTTCAAGATTAATTGACGAATCAAAAGAAATAGCATGTCTCAGGGCCATAACATTACTTGGGGCAATGGAATATAATAAAGAAGGAGAATCTCTTAAGTACATGTATAAATTTAATTTCAACAAAGAAAACCCATGTTTAGTTTCATTTGAGAAATTTAAAGATTAATACAATGGTGATTTTATGGCAAGTCGAATGGAAAAATTAACTGAAATGTTGAAAGATCTTGGTGGGACCTCCCCCGATATTGAAGCCTCTGCTATAGTTTCAACAGATGGGTTGGTAATAGCAAGCGCTTTACCAAAAGACGTTGAAGAAGACAGAGTAGCTGCTATGTCTGCAGCTATGTTATCTTTGGGCGAAAGAACCTCTAAAGAGCTGATGAAAGGAAGTCTTGAAGAGGTCTTTGTCAAAGGACAAAATGGTTACATTGTCCTAATGGGCGCAGGAGAAGAAGCTGTACTAACTGCTTTGGCTAGAAAAGATGCAAAATTAGGATTAGTTTTCCTAGATATGAAAAGAGCGGCTGATGAAATATCTAAAGTAATTTGATATTCTGAAAATATTCATATGAAAAATGTTAAACTGATAGAGAATTCATTTTCATGGATAATGCTCAATTAACTTTTTGTAGATTATATTTATCTCTTTTAATTTCTCTTCAGCCTTTTTTATAGTGGCATCGCTTTTATTTATATTTTTATCAGGGTGTAAAAGATCAACCCAGTATCTATATTGTTCTTTTATTATTTCTTTAGTTATATCACCATTATCTTCTAGTTCAAATTTGATAAGTAGTTCTTTAATTGATATCTCGTCGACAATACTTTTTTTCTTTTCTTGTTTTTCCTTCCCTTCCTCTCTTTTTCGTTCTTGATATTCTTCTTTAGTCCTTCTCTGACCCTCTTCAGTCTTCTGATTTCTTATTTTTTCAAAATATATTCTTATGGTATTTTCATCAAAATTTATAGAGTTATAACCACTTCGTATTAGATTCAAAGCAATGTCTAGTATTTCTCTCATCTGTTGAGTATTATAATTTCTTGATGCAGATTCGTACTGTGTTTTTAATATTAGAAATAATTTATCTGTAATATAACTAGTCCTTATTTTATTGACTTGATATTTTGTTGCGATCTTTAATGCCTTCTCCAAATTAGAAATAGCTTCTTCGTACTTGCCATATTCTTCATAAACTGATGATTTTTGGTAATATGATTTAATTATTCCATCAATAGAGTCATTAAGATATCTAGAATAGTGGGTCTTTCCATCTTTTGACAATTCAACGGATTTCTCAAATGCAGAAATAGCTTCGTCATATCGGCTCTTTTCAAGAAGATTTCTACCTTTTGCATTGTATCCCTTAAGTAGATTATTCTTAGCTTCAATGTATTCTTCAGAGTCATTTCCATATATCTCTAAAGACATATCTAGAATTCTTTTAAGATGATTGATAGCGGAATCGTACAATCCCTTGTCTATTTGATTGAAAGCAAATAATGTTTGGATCTTTGCAATGTTTTTTTTAGCCGATTTTGCAGTTTCTGTTTCAATACCCATATCGTTAGTAATTTCTATAGCTTTATCAATGGTGTTTATAGCATCTTCAAATCTCTCTCTTTTTGCAAGATATTCTCCCTTTTGATTGTAACAAATTATTAGGCTGTTTAAAGCATCTTTAGTTTCCTCTGATTTTTTCCCACTATTTTCAACGCAAAACTCTAGTATTTTTCTAAACGCTGAAATAGCGTCATCAAATTTATCCTGATTTAAATAAAAAGAGCCTTTTTCAAAATAAGCTTTTTTTAGACTTTCTTTTATATTTCTTATTTCTTCAGGTTTAATTGTTGGGATAACCAATGATTTTTCTAAAGCTATTTTGAAATATGAAATGGCTTCATCATAGGAAGATTTTTGAAGATAATCAAGAGCTTTTTTTTCGAACAGCCAAACTACTTCCTCTTTTGAGCTAACGTCTATTTCTTTCTTTAGTTCATGGATTTTATCATTAATCTCATTAGTTTTTTTATAATTTCCTTTATCCAAAAATTTTTCGTAAAGAGAAGTATACTCAGAAATAAGTACATTTCTGATGAACTTAACTCTTTCAGGATCTTTATTATCCAGTTTCTCTTTTGCAAGCTGTTCTTCCCAAAAGGATAGTGGCACCTTTTTTTTTCTAACCAATCCTTAGCCCCCAAGCATATAATTGTAAAGACTAAATCTATATATAACGAAAATTAATAAACTAGGTTTTAAATCTTATTGAAGCGTTTTCATTTTTCTTTCGTCTTACTTCAATATATGCTATTGTTTTATTCATGAATCTTAATATCATTTCACAGATAAATCTTCTTTTCTAATTGCTTAATAACAGATTTATTGTAGGGGGATAATCAGGTATAGTAATAACTATTAGTATTATGGGCTAAATTATAAAAATAATAACCATAATCCAATAAGCATTATTATTACACCTAGAAGTCTTTCTTTAATATTCTCTTTAAGGATTCTTCCTGCCAAAATTACAGTTATTATCATAGCAGTCATAGAAGCCGGTTCAGCAATACTAACTTCTATACCTGTGAATGCTATCAATAAAAATAAGTAGGAATATGCATTCAATCCCCCGCTTAAAGTAGCAACCTTTCTTTTTTCTTTAAATAAATTAATGGTGGTAGATATATTTCTTCTAGCTAGTATGTATAATAATAAGAAAAGAGAGATTCCAAGATTAAGGTAAAAAGCATAAAGCATTGGATTTGTAAACTTTATTGCATTTCCATCAATAGTTCTCCCTACTGCAATTAATAATGAAGCCATTATCATATACTGGCAGGATTTATCCAAAAATATCGCTTTAAAAGATTCTATTAGGCTACTTTTTCTATTTAGAAAAGAAACTCCATAGAATAAGAATACTAGTCCTAGTATCTTGAAAATTGTTAATTTTTCATTTAGGAATGTTACTGCCAATATCAATAGGAAGAATACATTGAAGTTATATAATGGGCTAACAAGAGAGGCTTCTCCTTCGGATAGTGATTTTACATATAAAAAAAATGCGATTGAATATACAAAACTACTTAACGTTACATAAAATAGGATTGAAGCATTAAGAGAAACTTCTACAAAAAAAAGCAGAGGAATTAAGAATATTGTTCCAATCCCAAAAAATAAGAATGTCCCACTAACACTGTCAGATTTCTCCCCTAATTTTTTTACTAATATTCGTTCCCCACCTAGTAAAATAATTCTTCCAATTAGGGCGAGATAAGGCACTAGCATGTGATGTGGTAGTATGTCCTATTTATAAGTCTTTAATTAATTATGCGCAAAAGTTATATATGTCTTTTAATAATTTAGTTCATGCTTGAGGATTATCTGATGGAATTAGAACTTCGTGGCCAATCTAAAAATACAATTAGAAATTATGGGTATACGCTGTCTAATTTTCTCGACTATACTAATAAAATCCCTGAAAATATAACTGAACAAGACATTAAAAGATACATGATATATCTTAAAAATGAAAAAAATGCAAGTAATAGAACTATACACAGGCATCTTAACGCTTTACGTTCTTATTTTAGATATCAAAATATTGATATTGCAGACAAAGTGATGTTACCTAAATTATCTAAGCCATTACCCAAATTTTTGACCAGAGAGGAAATAAAGATTTTGCTAGAAATACCAGATAGGTTAAGGGACAAATGCCTTATTAGATTATTATATTCAACGGGTTTAAGAGTATCGGAGCTAGTTAAACTAAATAAAAATGATATTAAAACTGAATCTATTCATGTTGTATCTGGTAAAGGATCTAAAGATAGAATAGTTTTTGTTGATTCTAAAACTAGAGAAATGCTAGAACAATATCTTTCTGAGAGAAATGACGCAAACGAAGCTCTTTTTTTAAGTAATCATGCTGATAGAATATCCGCAAGAACAATTCAATGGTTAATTAATAAATACTCCAAAGAAGCAGGGATTGAAAAGAAAGTCACGCCTCATGTGTTAAGACATTCATTTGCAACGCACATGCTTGAGGGAGATGCAGACATAGTAGTTATTAAAGAGCTACTGGGGCATTCTAATCTATCCACCACACAGATATATACCCATGTAACAGATGAAAGAAGAAAGAAAGTTTATGATAAAGCCCACCCTTTATCAAAAGAATAACTTTAAAAACAACTATAAAAATTCCTAATTGGTGTTTTAATGAGAATAATTCTTTTAGGCCCACCTGGTTGCGGTAAAGGAACACAGGCCGAAATTATTTGTAAGAGTTTTGACATACCCCATATCTCTACTGGGGATATACTAAGAAGCAATGTAAAAAGAGGTACAGAGATAGGATTGGCAGCAAAAGAATATATGGATTCTGGCCGTCTTGTACCTGATAAGATTATAATTGATATGATAAAAGATAGGTTCTTAGAAGCTGATTGTAAAAAGGGATTCTTACTTGATGGATTTCCTAGAACTATCGCACAAGCCGAAGCATTAGATGATTTATTACAGAAAATGAATATATTCTTGGACTATATAATTAACATCGATGTACCTGATGAAGAAATTATTGATAGAATATCTAAAAGGATGTCATGTTCTAATTGCGGAGAGGTATACAATCTTATTTTTAAGAAACCTAAGAAGGAAATGACATGTGATTCTTGTGGCTTAAAACTTCATCAAAGAGATGATGACAAAGAAGAGGTCATAAGGAATAGGCTTGAAGTTTACAGAAAACAAACTGCTCCGCTGATAGAATACTATAAACTAAAAATAAAAAATGTAGATGGTAAGAAAAATATTAATGAAGTTACAAAAGATATCCTCAATATTCTAAAATCTTAATTTTATTAATTTTAATTTTATTTATCGGGATAAAAATACTCATCTAAGGTTTTAGTATTCAATCTAATTTCTATATTATTACCGGCAGGTTTAAGATATTTTTTCGGCATGTTTTTATAGAATAGTTTATGATTTTCTCTTTCTTTTATATACTGTGAATCGTAGTAAACTTCCCAAATTTTTGATATGTCTAACTCATTATCAGATCCAAGTATGTTCTTTATTTTTTCAAGAGTTTCGTTTAGACTTGTTGAATCCTCATATCTTTTATAGGTTTTTTCAGAATAGTAAGATATCCAAACTTTACCCTCATTTCCCAATATTACCATATTCTTTTGAAATCTTCTGGCAAAAATATCTGTGACCATTCTTCCTATTTTATGTTCAGGCTTCATATACCCAAAAAGTATCTTATCGTTAATTGAGTTAAATCTAACAAATCCTCTCGTTCTATGTATTTCTGATCTTACTTCGCCCACCTTTCTCCTAATTTTTACTATTTCAGGGTCTGCAGAAATATTCAATTCATGCCACGATAGTTTCTTTGATGTTTCTATGAGAATTGGAGAAACATTTTTGTTCATTAGAAGATAATCTGACACGCTCATTGAGTCTGACATTCAATCCACCTATCAATTCTTGAGTATTCTGTCCCATTGATTTTTAAAAACGGGGTAGCATTTTTTGTTCTGACCCCTAAGTTTTGCAACTGCTCTCTTTTGTAAATTTTATTTTTTTTTCTGTAGTTAACAATTCTGTAAGCACTTTTAGGACCTATTCCTGGAACTCTCAAGAGCTCATCATAAGAAGCTTCATTGGGATCAACACCCGAATCAAGAGTATTCAATGCAATGTATAACTTTGGGTCTTTATTATTAAGAAAGCCTTCTTCATCAAAAGCTATCTTAATTTCCTTTTCAGAGAAACTATAAACTCGATATAACCAATCCATTTGATACAATCTATGTTCTCTCCATGTCGGTTGAGCATTTATATCCTCTAAAGAAGTACCTGGAACGGGATTAAATACAGAATAATAAACTCTTTTTAGCATCATTTCTTCGTATTCTTTAAGAACTCTTTTGAATATATCAAAGTCACTTTCTCCACACGCCCCTACAACAAGTTGGGTAGTCTGACCTGCAGGAAGCTCTTTTTTAATTTCCAATTTTTTTATATAATATTGTCGTTTTAGTATATCCTTTACATAATTCTTTGTGCTGCTTAATTCTGAAAGATAATTGTTAGAAGGAGTTTCTATATTTACACTTAACCTATCCGCCATTTCAGAAGCTTGTTTGATGTATTCATATGAAACACCCGGTAATACTTTAAAATGTATGTATCCTGCAAAATTATACTTTTCCTTTAATATCTTTAGAGTTTCTAACATTTTTTCAGTTGTCAGATTTTCATCAGAACTGATCCCAGAGCTTAAGAATAGACCTTCTATGTAATTTCCTTTGTAAAGGGATATTGTTATTCTTGCTAATTCTTCGGGCGTATACGAATATATAGTTTTATTCCTTTTAAATTCTGTAGAATTTTGGCAGTATTTGCAATCATGGGTACAATAATTGGTGAATAGAGTTTTGAACATAGAAACGCAGCGGCCATTTGCAGTAAAGGAATGGCAGATGCCAGAACGTGTCACATAACCTAAAGCTTCATTCTGATTTACGATTCTTTTAGTTGAAGAGGAGGTACAAATATCGTGTTTAGTTCCTTGACCCAATACGTCTACTTTGGATAAGTCAATACCATCAAATATCCTCCCCTCATCACCCATACAGTCATATTCACTTTGGGTGGTAAGATGAATTATTTTTTCGAGGGAAGTCATAAATAAATGTTAATAACACTTATTATATAAATTTGGAGCGTATTTTTTTACTTTAACAAAAATAAAATAAATATTTATTAGACTAATAATACTTATTTTGAGATATTCTTCTTTTTTATTACAGTTCCTTTTACATTTCCCCTAAGTGTTTCAGCTAAATTACCTTTTTTAGTTAAATTAATAACATCTATCTCAATACCCATATCAAATATGGGTAATATCTCAGATAGTTTACCTTCCATACCGCCAGAAGCGTCTCCAGTATCTTTCGCAAACTTAAATACTTCTTTAATATTTTCTTCTGTAACTGTATCAATCAACTTGACATTTTCTTTCTTTGGATCTCCTGTATATATGCCATCGACATCAGTCCCAAATACAACTCTTGAAGGTTTTAACAATCTTGATAGATATGAGACTATTTGATCTCCCGATAATATTGAGAAAACTCTAGTTCTATCAAAGACTAAATCGCCAGTAAACACAGGTAATAGCCCAAGTTCAATAGCTCTTAGTAGAGGTTCTTTATGGAATTCAACAATTCTACCATTAGATGTGATAAAATTTGAAAAAGTGCCTATTTTAACAGGAGTTAGTCCATTTTTCATAAGAGATTTTAGAACTATGCTGTCAAGTTCACTAACACTGGCTCTTGTTTCAGAAAATCCTTTAAGTTGGTAATCATCAAAATAACCTTTCCCTAGAGAATATTTCTTTGCAATCGGGTGCCCATAAGATCCAGCACCATGAACAAGGATGGATACTCTTCCTGCCTCTTTGATCTCTTGAGCAAGATTAGAAATTACTTCCATATTTGGGGTAAAATCTTCGCTTTTTTTTGTAATTGCCGAACCGCCTGCTTTTATAATAATCATAAAGAATAATATTTGATTGTTAATAAAAAGTTTCCTATTGGGCTAATAATTTACATATATTGGATTAGAAGATTTATTTAAGGAATCAACTTTTTCAATATAAATTCCCATTAGGAATCCCATTATAAAAAAGAATCCAAGTAATATGATACTAAGCATTACAGTAGATGTCAAGAAAAGATTGAAAACAAACAATTCAAATCCAATAATACATCCCAAGCTAAAAACAATGAGCGAGCTTAAATTTGACATGTTCATATCTTTTTTTTGTGGCACTTTGTCTATAACTTCATCGATTAGTGTCTTGACTTCATTTATTAATTCTAAATCATTGTATTGATTGGAAGTCATAAAATATATGGTATAAATACTCTTTATAAATATTGTGGTTTATAGTTATTTTATCTCCATAAATTAGTAAATATAAAGAATATAAATTATTTATAAATAAACTAAAATTTGCTAATAATTATTTCAACAATTTAATATTATTTGAAATATTGATATTCAATAGTAATACGAAAAGTTTATATATATGAATATTAATAATAAGTTGTACTTATTGTTTCCCGATGTTTAATATTATTTGGAAACAGTTGATTAGATGTAGATAATTAAAGGAGTAGAAATAAAATTACCATGAAACCTCTTGTCGATAAAGAGTATTTAGAAAAAGATACCTCAAAAGAAGAATTGTCAAGAGAATTAATAATTTTCTTAGATTTAATTCCTGGGATAATTCATGAAATTAATAACTCTCTAACTTCTACAATGGCTAGCACCGAATTATTACAGAAAGAAATTACAAAAATAAGAAAAGAAACTAATGAAAACAAAATAAATCTTAATCTAATTAATCATATAGAAAAACTATCTACAATAAATATTAATAATACAATCAAGTCTCAAAATATTCTAACTGCTATACTAAAAGAAGAAATTAATAGATTGAAAGATCAATGTTCTAAGAATAACCTTGAGAATTCAAGATTTGATCATCTCGATAAACTATTAACTTTGAACATGAAAAGTGCGAGAAAAATAGAGCTAATCGTTAAAGCTTTTAGAAAAATAGTTTCCTTTGATGAAGAACAAACTTTAGTAGATGTTAATGAAGTTGTTAATACAAGTATGATTATATCACAAAAACAGCTAAAAAATAAATATACGATAAAGGAAGATTTCAACGATTTGCCTTTAGTTAATTTTGACTTTCACAAATTGAATTACATTATTATCTGCATATTATTAAAGATATTAGAGCTTACTACTTCAGGAGAACTTCATTTTAAAACATATGAAGATGAAAAAGACGTCCATATCACTATACAACTAATTGGAGGAGAATTCTCCAAAGATAATTTAAACTTTAAAATAAATCAAAATACTTCCGACTCAAAAATTGATTTAGCTTCTATAGATAGATTGCTTCAACACAAGAATGGAGCATTGGATATAATTAATACACCTGAAAAAGAAAATTTAGATTTTAAAAATGACATATCCGGTGGAATATCGTTTGATATTAAATTAGAGAAAAATAATCTAGAAAGTTCCAACTTAGAAAATAATTTTATTTCTAAAAACAGTAATGAAATATTCCCTAATGAAGACGAAACTAATGATTTTTATTCCCCGGTTATTTCAGATGAGGATATTAAGCTAGGTTCAAAAAATGTTTTAATTGTAGATGACAACCCTCAAACATTAGTTAGTTTGTTTTTAAAAATAAAAAATGAATGTCTTATAAATAATGTTATTATTGCAAAAACTGCTGAATCGGCTTTAGAGAAGATCGAAGAAACAAATTTTGACATAGTAATAGCTGATTATAGATTACCTGGAATGGACGGAATTACTTTTTTAAGCAAGGTAAAAGAAAGGTGCCCATCTACAACTAGAGTTCTCATAACTGCATTTTCAAACAATGATATAAAAGAAGAAGCTAATAATAAAGCTTCTGTCAAATTATTGATTGAAAAACCTTTTGGTAGAGATTGTCTGAAAGACTTAATACACGAAATAGCTTAGGCTATACAAACTAAATAAAAATAAAATAGAATAAAACTATTTTTCTATTTCAACGATTGTTGCAGTTGGCGCATTTTTCTTAACACTTTCGATTCCATTCATACAAGATGTTTTAGATTTATATCCTTCGCTAACTGCTATAACTTGGCCATTTCCAGCTTTCAATCTGAACCTATATTCTCCAGCTTTATCTTTATATATTTCAAATTTCGTCATTAATTCACCAAGTATATTAACTTTTTAATATATAAAAACTTAACTATAAAAAAATTAAAATTCAATAATATGCAGCGACCATTTCCATTTTTTTGTTTCCATTTTCATTGTAATATATTTGCCATTTTGGAATCCAAGCCAAAGAGACCATTTTTATTTCTATGTCTGATTTTTTAGGTTGAATTATAACTTCTTTGATTTCATTTATTTCTTTTTCTCTTTTTTGTTTTATTGTCTCAACTTGTAGTTTTAGTTCGTTTTCTAGTGATTCCATTTCCTTCTTTATCAAATCTATATCTTTCTGGGCTCTATCAATATCTGTAGAGATTGTTTTACTCTTTTGGTATTTGTTCATTGCAGTTGAAGCAGACCTTGTAGAACGTCTTCCCATAAACATTCCAACTACAGACTCTCCCGCGGATAACAATGCTTCTTGTTTCAAAGAACTAGCCGAAGCTTGTTTTTTCATAAGAACTTCTTGTGATTTGTTCAATTTTAATTTTAGTTTTTCAAATTCTTTAGCATATTTTTGTTCAATTTTGTCAACTTCTTCGTCCCTTCTTTCCCTTGCAATTTGATTTAACTTAAGAATAAACTCAGCTTTCGATTCATTGGATTTTGAATATATTTTAAGAATGGGGCTGTAGTACAATTTAAAGTTGCTGTTATAGAACAAATAGTCCGAAAAACTTTTTTTAAGCTCATTAAAGTCTTTAGGATCATTTATATTTTGTGGAATTTCAGAAAACTTTGCTTTTCCTTCAGGACTACTTAGAAAATTTTGTACTCTAATCTCTTCCGATTTTTCCCAGTTCATGAATTCTGAAGAATATAAAATTAAATTTCGTTCTTGATCTTCTTTTAATTCGATGCTCTTGTCTTGGAAATGTATTATAGCTTTTCCAATGACACCGGAAGTGTAAATTAGAGAAGGTTCTTCAAAAGAGATTTCATTCTGATATTTGTTTTTTATTTCTTGGATTGCAAGATGTGGAGTTTTAACTAAAGGTAGAAATACCTGTTGAATTTCGCTAGAAATTGTTGGCGGTGATCCCGTAATTTTGTCTGAAGATAATTCGGTAGGCAATTGCTTAGTTGTTGAAGAAGATTTTATTTCTTGAGCTTTATCTTTCATTATTAATTTTATCTCATTCTTAGTCATTGGCCCTCTTAAATAACTCATCGCCCATCTTGTTTGAAAAATAACTGGTGTTTTTGCATGGACACTATGTAAGATAAATACTCTTTTGCCTAGATTTGAAATTAATTTATCTATTTGGTCTTTATTTAACGACTCATTAGAACTTGCACTTATTGTATCTAATCCTTCAAGTAATCTCATCTTGTCTCTTTCTGTTTGAAGTCGACCTATAAACCAAGTACCGGTATTTGTTAGTCCTTTGTAATCCAGATCTACAGGATTTTGGGTAGCCAATACAACCCCCACTCCAAATGCCCTAGCTTGTTTTAATAAAGTTAGAAGTGGTTTTTTACTAGGGGGATTCGAGACAGGAGGGAAATATCCAAATATTTCGTCCATATATACTAAAGTTCTAAGACTATTTGTTCCACTTTGTTTTCTCATCCATGAAATAATTTGATTAAACAAAAGTGTAACAAAGAACATTCTTTCAGAATCACTTAGATGTGCAATGTAAAATATTGAATGTTTTACTTTTCCATCTTTATTTGAAATAAATCCAGATATGTCAAGAGGTTGACCTTCAAGCCAATTCTTAAAACTTGGAGAAGCAATAAGGCTATTTAATTTCATTGATAAATTCATCCTATCTTTCTTTGGAAAGAAAGTGTCAATTTCAAAGACTCCAAGTGTTCTAAAAGGCGGGTTTTGAATCGAGAGAATGAGTTTTGCTATATCTAAATTCTGATTTTTACTCCAGAAATATTCAAATATATTAGAAAGTAAAATATGTTCCCGAGAATTAATTGGATCAGCTTCAACTCCAATCAAGCCAAGTATACCACTAACAATTCCTTGTATCTGCTCTCTAATGAGCTCAGAATCATCTTCCCAACTAATTGTTGGCGCATCAAAAGAATGTAATATTGAAACTGGAAAACCAGCTTCACTTCCAGGTGTGTATATAATAAACTCTGCATTTTCACGTAGCATTTTAATTCTATTTTCATCTTGTCCCCAGTCAGCTAAACCCTTTTTCCACATCTCTGCCTGTTGAGCAGCGTATTCCTCTATATCCATTCCTTTCCTATTTGCTTCATCTGGGTCTACCCATTGAGAAAAATTTTCTTTTGTTAATTCTGGAAAAGTCAATAATAAGTTCGTTATATCTCCCTTTGGATCAATTATTATTGCAGGTATGTTATCTATCGCCGCTTCTTCCAACAAATCAATACAAAGACCTGTTTTCCCACTTCCGGTCATACCGATACAGACTGCATGAGTTGTAAGATCTCTTGAGTCGTACATTACTAACTTATCTGTAAGTGAATTGGTCTTCATGTCAAATTCTTTACCCAAATAAAATGAACCCAATTTTTCAAAATCCATTTTTTCACATCCATTTGAATTATTCGATATCTAATAATATAATTTTAGTATTAATAAATCTATACTAAAAATTTATATTCTTTTTAATTTAATGGCCTATATGATTGAAGATAACAATAAAGAAGAAAACAATATCTTAATTGAAGCTAATAAATATTTGTCTGAAGGTAATTATGAAAAGGCAATTAAATTATATCAACAATTTATAGACAATTCTTTAAAAAAACAAAAAATTATGGATGTAGGTATGGGGTACCATAATCTGGGAATAGTATACGACGCTCAAAGAAAATCTGATTTGGCAATTGATTGCTTTATTAAGGCTCTTGAATACCATAAAAAAATAGATAATTATCGTGGCATGTCTTGGGCTTATTTTAGTATTGGATTAATTTTTGGTCAATTGAACAAATATGAAGAGATGTTTGAACAAAATAAAAAAGCACTGACTTTTGGAATAAAAGTTAATGATAATGAAATTGTAATTAAATCATATAATGGAATTGGCCACGCACTTAATCAACTTAAACGCTATCCAGATTCCTTGAAATATTTAGAAAAAGCATTAGAATTATTTGATTCTGATAATTCTTATTTAATCTCCGAAACATATTATCTTATAGGGATTTGTCTAGAGAATTTGGGGCGTAAAAACGAGGCAATAGAATCTTATAGTTTAGCTATTGATTACGGAGCAAAATCCGGTAATGAGCAAATTGTAGCTCTTTCGTTTTCTAAGATTTCAGAATTCCAAGCCCATTGACTAGATCTTTTTTACAGGCTGTCTCAGGACTGTTTTAAGCGCCTCTGGGGGCTTTTTCCTAGGATCTGACAAATAAATCTCATGATGTAATCCATTTTTAATAAGTCCATTCTCTTTGATATATTTTTTTAGCCTTTCGATTGTTTCTTTTTCTTGATCATATGAACCAACGTGCATTGTTTGAACAGAAAGGCCCTCCTTGAATTGTTCAAATTTAATCTTTTCAATCATTTCATTGTCTTTTTTCTTCTTTGTAGATTCGATGGCTGATTTTGCCATTTCTTTATTGATAAATTCAGGTTGCATTATCATTATTTTCCATTCGAATTTATCTTTCTCATTTAAATTGAATTCTTCTCCACTTATCCACCAAAGTCCTTCTAAAGGAGGAACCACATATTCAAAATATCCATTAGAGGTATTCGCTTTCTTTGAACTCATTTTTATAGAATAAGATACAGCATAAAGTGCTTCGACAGCACCTTGAAAATCTTTTGAGGTATTGGGATTTCCTTTTCCTTGAATTGTTAAAAAATTCATTCTAGGTATATCAACTAATGCAATCTCTTTTGAGGATGGATTGTATAGATTCTTCATTGTTTTCTTAAAATCAATTTTTTCCATAGTATTTTCTAAATAATTTTGTTAATAAAATTATTCTCCTATAATATTAATAACTTGACATTTTCCCAGAAAAATAACAATCGTATGCCAATATAAATTAACAATTTTCGCGATTTTTTCCAAATAATGTGCATAACTTAATATATGCTATAAAGTGAATACTAATAAATGAACTTTGAGAGTAGCTTTATCTAATGATTCTATGGATAATAGTACTAATCCCCCCTGGAATAAAAATAATTTTGATGATTATATTTCTATTTTTGAAAATATCAACGAAGCAATATTCATCAATACAAATGAAGGAATAATCTTTTTTGTTAATAATTCCATGTTAGAACTATTTGGATATTCTAGAGATGAACTGATTGGTATGAACATAACAAATATCTATGCCAATCCAAAAGATAGGCCAAATATAATAAAAATATTAGAAAATAATGGGCTTATTAAAGACTTTCCAGTTAAATTAAAAAAGAAGAATGGGGAAATATTAGATTGTGAATTTAATACAAAGGTAAAAGAAGATAAAAATGGGAATAAAATATTTTTTGGATTTATTAGAGACACTACCGAAAGAAAAAAAATAGAAAATACAATCAAAGAAAGTGAAGAGAAATTAGGTCTATTTTTGAATCTTCTGCGGATATCATAATTTATGTAGATAATCATGGTAGGATTATTGAAACAAATTCTAGGGTAAAAGATATACTTGGCTATTCAAAAGAAGAAATCGTTGGTAAAAACTTTAGGGAACTGCCTTTCATTGATTTAAAGGAATTGCCTAATTTAATCAAACTATTCACCGGCACTGTTATCACCGGAAATGTTTCAGACAAAAATGAATTATGCCTCACAGACATTAAAGGAAATAAGGTGCATTTTGAAGTTGCAACTCAATTTATTAAAAAAGATAATAAAGTATCAGGTGCTGTGTCGATTCTAAGAGACATAACTGAGAGAGATAGCATAAAAGAAGCATTAGAAAAGGAAAAAAATAATCTTTACTTTTTATTGAACGAACTCCCCGGTTATGTTAGTGTTTATTCTAAAGATTTATCCATAGTATTTGCAAATAAATTTCTAAAAAAAAGATTTGGCGAAATAGATGGAAAGAAATGTCATGAAATATTTCATGGATTTACAAATTGTTCTGAAGAACCTTGTAATATTTGCCCTGTGCTTAGTGTATTTGAAACTGGTGCCCCTCTGTACTCTCAAAGGGCGCAAAGAGATAGCAGTATATACGATGTTTATGACTTTCCTTTCACTGATTCTGACGATAAGAAACTAGTAATGGAATTTGGAATTGACATCACAGAAAAGAAACTTGCAGAGAGTAAAATTATAGAATTAAATGATACATTAAGATTATTAAATAAGATTCTAAGACATGATATTCTAAACAATCTAATGGTTATTAGTGCAAATATTGAAATGCTTGTCACAGAAGATAGAGAAAAAATAAATAAAGTTTTTGAATATGTACAAAAAAGTGTAATATTAATCTACAGAATTAAAGAACTCGAGTCTTTAGTTTCAACTGGATTTGAGTTAAAGAATTATGATCTTAAATCAATTTTAAAAGAAATCTTGAAGAATTATACAGGAGTCAAATTTAGAGTTGACGGTAATTGCATTGTTTTAGCAGATGATGCCTTAAGTTCAGTGTTTGATAACATAGTCAGAAATGCTGTTATCCATGGGGATACCCAAGGGATGGACATTAAAATAAAGAGCATCAAAGACCATTGTGAAATTAAATTCATTGATTATGGAATAAACATACCTGAAGAAATAAAGAATAAGCTCTTTGAAGAAGGATTTGCTTTTGGTAAAAATAGGGGGACTGGCCTTGGACTTTTTATTGCCAAGAAAACATTGGAAAGATATGGCGGGAGCATATCTGTAGAAGATAATTCTCCAAAAGGAACAACATTCATCCTTAAATTAAGGAAAGGAGAAGCTAAAAATTAATAATTTATTTCAGTTAGTTTTATAATCTAATTTTCAGATTATTGTCTATGTTTAGTTCTTTTATTAGCGAATTTAAGTCACTACCTAATATGATTACCTCCATAAGGTTTATTTTGGCCCCATTTTTACTTTATTTCGCCTTTATAAATGAATTATATTTATTCACATTATTATTTTATATATGTGCAATTTCAGATTATATAGATGGGCCAATAGCAAGAAGATTTAATTCTACATCTGAACTTGGTTCATTTCTTGATAATCTTGCCGATGAGTTATTACTACTATCAGGACTTGCATTTATGTACTTACTAAGACCAGAAATAATGTTAGACAACTTAACATTATTTGTTGGATTTTTGACAATATATTTCCTAGAAAGAATGCTTTTTTATGGATTACAAAAAGGTAAGCCAAGACTTCACCTATATTCTGGGAAGACATTTGCTAGAGCTTACTACCTATTTCTTCCTGTAATGTTTTATGTTATTAACTATATGCCTATTTTGTATCTAATTTTATCTTTAGGCACAATTACTTTGATAGAACAATCTGCAATTTATATAAAATATAAGGAAGTAGACGCCGAAATGAAGTCATTAATAAATCCAAAATATAACCCTTTAAGCTATATCTATAAATTGCCATTTTAGGCAAGAGGTTCGAATGATTCAAGTATACATCGACCATATCTCATCATATGCCCTATCTTGCATATGGTTTATACTACCAGCTTATGTAGGTAATATGGCCCCAGTATTTGCTAAAAAATTATTTAAAAATAAATTTTCTACCCCCATTGATTTTAATAGAAACTTCAGAAACTTTCCAATTGCCGGTAAAAATAAGACCTATAGGGGGTTATTAGCAGCAATATTCTTATCAACTCTAATCGTCTTAATCCAAAAATATACATATCCATATCCAAATATACAAGAGATATCCTTAATAGATTACTCAAGAATAAACTGGCTTTTATGGGGATTTTTAATGGGAACAGGTGGAATGTTGGGCGATTTTTTTAAGAGCGTTATTAAGAGACGCATGGGCAAAAAACCTGGTGAATCATGGAAGCCGATGGATCAGATTGATTTCTTAGGCGGAGCATTATTTCTATGTTCGCCTTTTTATTTGCCACCTTTAAACATAATCTTGGGAATATTCATATTCCTTCCTTCTTTGAAAATTTTAGTTGACCACCTTGGGTACCACCTTAAGATTCATGACACTAAATGGTAAATTGGAGGAGATATAATAGACAATAATATTGATCCTAATATGTATTATTATAATGAATTCAAATCTCTAGGAACAGATTATCATAATCTTGAAGAAATTAGGATATATGATGAAAGAATGAATACTATAAGAAACATAAAAAAAGAAATTGAAGATGCATTAAAGCTAATTGACATTAAAAAAGAGGATACTCTAATAGAGATTGGGTGCGGAACAGGTGAATTTTGCATAGAAGCAGCAAAGAGATGTAAAAAAGTCATAGCATTAGATGTATCAAAAAACATGCTTGAATATGCAAAAAATAAGGCTATAAAAAGAGGAGTTATCAATATATCTTTTATCAATTCTGGATTTTTATCTTACAAACATGAATGTGAACAAGTAGACTGTGTTGTTTCAAATATAGCTCTGCACCATCTATCTGATTTCTGGAAGCTAATTGCGTTGAGAAATATTAATTAAATGCTTAAAGAAGGCGGTAAATTATATCTTCATGACGTTGTTTTTTCTTTTGATATACATAATTTTCAAGAAGCTGTTGAAAAATCGATTTTAACAGCAAATGATCCTAAAATGAAACAGAGTATGTTGAACTATATAAGTGAAGAATTTTCTACAATGGACTGGGCAATGGAGAAAATAATTCAACAGGCAGGCTTTGATATATCTTGTAAAGAATATAAAAGTGATTTTTTTGCCACATATTTATGTTCAAAAAAATAAAAGTATTTTTAAATATAACTAAAATAAGACATACATCAATATATGAAATAACTATTATAAATATTATAAGAAATTTATAATAAAAATAATTATAAAGAATTGGGATATTTCGTTTTTATTATTTTAAGGTGACATTATGAGAAAAATAGTTAGAGTTGACGAAGAAAAATGTAATGGGTGTGGCGTTTGTTTCGTCATTTGTCCATTAAAGATAATATCTCTTGAATCCGGCAAGGCTTTAATCGATGAAGAATTGTGCGACGGTCTTGGCGGGTGTGTTAGAAAATGCCCTCAACAGGCAATGCGATTAGTTGAGATTGATTGAATTCTTAAGCTATATGGTATCTTTTAAGAATAATTTTTGTGAATGTAAATCTCTACCTTTCACTGAAAAAGTTGAGAGAATGTGTTGCTCGATAGCTGCTGTAACTTATAAATGTCCAGAATGTGGAAAAAGACGAAAGAACATTGAATATACTCTATAAAAGATGAGAAACATTACTTAAAAAAAGAATCAAATAGAGTGCATGGTTGCATAATTCAGCGCTTCTAGCAACTATGCCTATAAAACTATGTATCCTTTTCCAGAAGCAGTGCTT
>LNJC01000006.1 GCA_001587575.1 Candidatus Methanofastidiosum methylothiophilum | reverse complement strand
CGCTGCATAAAAAGGTGGGGTTTTTATGGGGTTTAAGCTTTTCTCTTCATTTGAGAGGAATTATTCAACAAAGCATTATTATAGATTTTTTAATATATTTATTTTATGTAAGAATATTAATTGCAGATCTATCAACACTAAAGTTTAAAATAAAACACAAATGTATAATTTATTCGCATAATTAACGTTATGCGCAATTGTTGGTATGGGGGTTTCATATCATTAATAGAAACAGCGATATGGGCATGGAGTAGTAGTTTTTATATTTCATTGTATGATCCTTTGAGATAAGTAGTCCACGATTAAACGAAGAAAAATTACTAAAATCTGAATTTGATATGGATGATTGATATTTTACTTCAAATGGAAAAATTTTATCTCCGTAAATGGCAACGAAATCTATTTCTCTTTCTTTCTTGTCCCTATAATAACAAATATGATCTTTGGGGTCAAAAAGATCTCTTGGATTTAGACCATAAGACCATCTGCATAAATGATTATGGACAACACATTCAATCAATTTGCTTTTCATTTCTAGATTTAACAAATTGGCTTTTAGGTTTTCATAATAATCTTTTTCCGCATGTGCCCAGCCATGTAGTGCATGAAAAATAAACGGATCTGAAATGTATATCTTTTTATTTTTTACAGGATTTGGCCCTCCACTTTTTTGAGATAGCGGATAGACAATATTTCCTACAAAAATATCCTCCATAGCAGATACGTAGTCCTGCACTGTCGTATGAGTTTTAATATCTGTGAAATCCTTTAAACTGTTCCAGCTGATTGGATTTGGCATTGTCTTAAAAATTGCCTTTATGATCTGTTTGAAGTAATCTTCCTTGTATTTATATTTTTGAAGATCCCCAATTATCCAGCCAATATAGGAATTAAAAGTTTTTGTAGATATTTCATTATCAACAAGATACTCATTTATCACATATGGTATTCCGCCAGTATATAGGTACATATCAAAAATTGAGTCTAATTCTTTTTTGTAGACCAAAAGGTTCTCTATTCCAGAATCTATTTCACCATCAAATAGATTCAATATCTTTTCCTTTCGCTCACTGCCTCTAAGTAAATTATTTTTTGATAATACTTCCTGGATTTCGGGGTATACGAGTTTTACATACTCAGAGAACTTCATTGGCATAAGTATCTTATCAAGTGGCTCATTTTTATCACCGCCCCTCCTGCCGGGCATCCTTTCTGTTGAATATTTTATGTCCATTGAGTGGGAACCTGTAATAACAACTGAACAATTAACTAGATCTCCTCTGTTTGAAAAATGCATTATTTCTTTCTGCCAATCATTTACCGCAGATATTTCGTCCAGAAAAAGATATTTTCTTTGGGCTGATTTGGCACTTCTCCACCTTAGATAAGTATCAATAATTTTGTTTAATTCTTGAGGGCTGTTGCTCTCAAAAGACCAGAAAAAAATATTTTCTGGATCTATTCCGCCTTCTAGTAAGAGGTCCTTAATGATTAATTTAACGAGGGTAGTTTTACCCACTTGCCTTGGGCCACGAACGGTATATATGACGTCCTTGTCTAATTTTATATATTTCTTCAGATTAGGGCTCCACTTATACTTTGATTCTTCCCAGTTTATAATCTTAAAATCATCTAAGATATTGTTCTTATTTACCCACCATCTATTAGCCTCGGCCAACTGACTAATGTCGTAGATTTTTTCCATGACCAATATTGAACATTACTCTTTTTATATCTTTTTAACAACTCATTTATAAATAACTTAAAATATTTTTAACAACTCATTTATAAATAAGGCCAAATCATTTTAACAAGCCATATATAAATAAGTAGAAGACATGAACAGATTTATCGAAAATGTTTAAAACATAATCATAGGGTAATATCATGATGGGAAGAGACACTATAAGGCATAAACGAATTAGTGGACTTAAAATTAATTCAAGTCCAAGAATTATATTCAGAATCGTCAATTTATTTCAGATAAGAAATAAATCTTCATCAACCTCTAATATGCCTGTAAGAGTTAAAAAGTGTGGACTAATTCCTAAACCCAAGCCAGAAAGAACAGTAAGGCCGGAAGTTAGAGAAGCATATATCAAGAATTTTGAAGATAGAAAGGATTTATTCAAGAAACTAGCTAAATACTAACTAAACTCAATTATGGCCTTATCTAGATTCAAAAGCGAGATCTGTTGTCCTTCAGTATGATCAAAGAGGCCTGTAATAGCATTGACAGAATGGACAAATAGATAAAAGGAAATGATCTTCTAAAGTAAATGAAAAAATGGCGAATATGTATGAGTACATCAAATAAAATAATTTTTATTAGTGAAGAGGTATCAAACGACCTGGCTTTGAGGGACATAGCGGATGCACTATTTGATGATATTGAATCCCTGCCTGAAAGTGAGGTAGTGATAGACTTTTCTGGCGTTACCACAATCACAAGATCATTTGCTCATCAGTATTCCCTAAGAAAGAAGTCCTCAAAGAAGGATATCTCAGAGATAAATATGCCTACAAATATCCGGAAAATGTTTGACATTGTAGAGAACAAGTACGAAAAGACAAAGCTGATTGAAATCGGCTCAGTTAAACCGATAGTAGTTTAGACCGCCCTATTCTGAGGATAATATTTTCTTAGTTATAAAGTGCCTAATTTTAAGGTAAGTCCAATATACTCTATTTAGAATTTCAGTATTAATTTCATGATAAATAACCAATAAAAAAATCATATAAATACATAAGTAGACTATTCTTTATGGACAATGAAATGAAGTCCTACTTTGATAAAGGAAGATTGTACACCCTCCAACTAGAGATATGCAACATATGCCCTCAGGAATGCAACTACTGCTATACCAAACTAGAAGGAAATCTTGGGAACGTTGTTCCTAAAAGTAAAATAATTGAAATAATTGATGATGCATCAACCCTCGGAGCAAAAAGGATAGAGTGGCTTGGAGGAGATCCCATATGCCATCCTGACTGGGAAGAGCTCTTAAAATATGCCCACGATCTTGGGATTAAAAACAATATATGGTCAAGCGGGTACTACTTCAAAGACAAAGGAGTATCTAAAAAGGCTATTAAACTCACTGAAGAAGGAATAATAAGTGTACATTTTGACAGTATTACAAGGCCCATATATGAAAAACTCCATTCAAATGATTTTAATGAGTTCAGGATAAATCTTTTAGAGGGGTTAAGAACTCTAATTGATCTTGGAAAAGATCCAAATGACATATATAATTGCGTGACATTGACAAATCTACAGACCAAAGGCGATTATAAAGAGACTTCGGAATACTTCAAACACAATTTTGGAATCAAAACTACATTTGTAGTTTACAAACCTGTTTACTCTGGATTTGAATTTGCACCTGCTCCTGAAGAAGTTAGAGCTGCAAGTGTTGTCAAGAACAAAATAAATGGGTCCGATATGTCGCCTATACCACAATGTGTCGATAGATACTACTGTGGAACAACGATGAGCGTGACAAACAATTTGCATCTGACGCCTTGTTCTAGGATAAGGCAGAGCTTTGGCAATATAAATAGTAGAAGATTCATTGATTGTTTTAAGGAAAATTTTGAAATGCTCTTGAAAATACCTTTGAGAGATTTAGATAATCTACCCAAATGCAAGAATTGTGAGCGCAATACTGATTGTTGGGGATGCAGAGGAAATGCGTGGCATTATCAATCTGATGTGCTTGGAATGGACTCTAAATGTTGGAGGTAGGAATTAAGAATGCCCCTAGGTTTGGAAATAGAAGACGACATAGCATATTTTTAAAAGGCCTGAAGAAATTGCGGTAAAGAGAATATTTGATGAATATAACTAGATCTCCGTGAGGTAAACAAGTTTTGGTAACAATAATGGGGAAAAGCCAAGATAAGCTTTAAAATAAAGAACCATGAAAAATTAAAATAATTTTTCTACTCACTTGTTCATCTCTAGTTCTCTCCCTTGCTCCATTTGAAGAATCGCTTCAATGTTTTATCGAATTCTTTTTTTGTGTAAGGGGAGTAGTCTTCCATCTCAATTTTTTCAAGAGTTTCAATGACGTCCTTCTTAGTCCAATCTGAATAATTTTTACTGTTGTAGCGCTGAGATATCTGCCTCAAAATATTAACATACCTAGTTGTCCTTAAAATACCAATTCTAGTTGCAATAAGATAACTTTTGAATTCGAGAATAACATTCTTGTTCTCATCACTAATCGCAGCACTTTGTACACGGGCTATTTCTCTTTCAAAACTATTTTTTTCGTTGTAAATGCCCATATTATGTAAAATCTTAGGTTAGTATAAGTCATTTCTCCTAAGGCTATACAATTTAGTAAATTGGCACGCCCAGGGCTTCATAGCTTTTTTTATTATTAGGCTATATTACTTCAGATAGTGCCCTGCCCCAACGACATACATCTTGCCCTTGTTGGTAACACTCTTGATAAATGAAATCTTTTCTGAGTCAATATTCTCCCCTGGCCTCTTCCATAGATAAGGTTCAGACCATCCTTCGCCTTTAGTGCTGTTTGCTATCTTCATTATCATCTCTGTGATATTTGTCCCTCCAGCGTCTGTCATATCTGTAATCTCTATATCTTCCCCCATGTTGTCGGGTGGGAATACAAGCCGTATAATCCTTTTAGCTCTGACTATCCAGACAAAAACATAGATATCGTCATAGAGGAACCTGCCTTCTGTTCTAAACATTGGAAATGCATCTTCTCCTTGAGCCTCTACAAAGAACGCCGCTTCCCTAACTAAGGACTCGATTTCTTCTTGAATATTAACTGGCATATGATCACTAATTCTCCAATAATTAATCTATTTATTATTATCAAATTCTTCTACTATTATTTTAATTTTTTCCTTCAAGGGAGGGTATGTATTCAGTTACATTACTCCATATTACATCAATATCTAAGTCTTCTCTACTTTTATTTCTTTAGCTATATCGAGCATATGCTTTATTCTAACAATGTCAGGGCTAGGATTGTGCATAAAGTACCTCTGAGCTTTCTATGACCTGAACTCTAAAGTACCGACTAATATCCTTTGGCGTCCTCAAATCAACTTTACGCCCTTCAAGAAGAGAAGATATTTCTTCTTCCATTTCTAATATTTTAAAAATACCGGGGGTCTGACCTTCTTCAAATTCCACCAATAGATCAATATCACTCTCAGAATTGAAACTATCAGTCAGAGCAGATCCAAAAAGCGACATTTTTTTGATATGATTATCTTTACAAAATTTAGTGAGTTTTTTATTTGGTATTAAATCAATACTTTTAGAGTTCATAAAATTATTATGAAACTCTAATATAAATCTTTTATTGATATTTATATCTTAAAAATATAGATCCAATCCCTCTTATTATTTTGAAGAACTTCAGAGATTCTACCCTCAAGATCATTCTTATTTGATGCACTTGCCACGACACTGTCAAATAGAACAGCAAAATATCCTCTTGCCCCATTTTTCTTCAGAGAAGATTTGATTTTTCTTGAATGTCTTTTCGATTCATCACTATAAAGAATATATCCCAAAGAAGGATTTTTTTCAAGTATTTCCATAACATTATCAAAAAACATGTCTCTATTTGTGTCGTTCTTTAGATAAAATCTCAAGAGTTCTTCTTCACTTACTTCTCTGGATTTGCTATAGTCAAAAGATGTAATAAGTCCGTATTTTAGTATTGCTTCCTCATATTTCGCCTTTAATTCCCTTTCGTAATTTTTGCCAAAATATATGTTTTTATAAAGAAGTATTCCATCAAAAATAATTTTCTTTTTAAAAGGCAGGAGAAACATATTTACCAATACTGGACCACTGTACCCATCAAGTACTAAATCTTCCAACTCTCCATCTAATGGGTCTATACCGTAACTTTTTTTATTTTCTGGATCAAATATGTATGTGTACTCTTTATCATGCTTCACTATAAAGAAATTACCGTATATTCCATATTTAAAAGAACTAACAATTTTAAGTTCTTCTTTACTAAGGTGATCTGGATTTTCTGTAACATACTGGTCAATTATTGACATATTTTTTATAAGATAATCTCTAACTTTCTGAGCGTTTTCAAAAAGGAATCCTTCAGGCACAATTTTTAATATTATTGATTTCTTTTTATTAACATAAACCAACAAGCTTTTATAAATATTATAAAAGTTAACTATCTCATCTTCAGTAAGTTGCATTATATCTCCCTCATATTTGATGTTAATCCTTTTTTAATTATTAGTTTTAATAGAATTTCTATTCATCCTATTCTCCTTCGCAATGTGCCAAAAATTCTTCTGCTTCATTGATATAAGCTTTAGATAAGTTTTGATTAGGTTTGCTTAGTTTTATACCATTTTTTTGATTTAAGCACCATATTATTTTACTCAATTCGTCACCGGCCGTACAAATCCATCAATATTTGAAATCGCTATATGATTCTCAATTATCTCTTTTATATTAATATCCTTATCTATAAGGGATTTGTACTTATCAAAAGGTAGACGATTAGATTAATTCCAATTTTATAGGCTTTTGATATCTCCTTAATTTTATTGGACTCAGCTTGGCCAGCTATGAATATATCTAGATCAGACTTTACATTTTGAGCCCCTTTTGCATAACTTCCAAATACGAGTCCAATGCCAGATATTAGAGGCAAAAGCTTAGGGATAATTTCTCTAATCATTGGATTTTTATAAAAAAAAGTATAGCCTTGTAGGATTCAGCCAATCCTAGATAAAGCTTTGATATAGAATTTTTTCTTAATGTGTATGATTTAATCTTTCCACGAACAATAGATTCTAATACGCCCTTCGATTCCAAAGAATCTAGAATTAATTGTGCTGCCCTAGGGCTGATATTAAGAATTCTGTGGACTTCCCGGATATAGAGATTTTTGTTATATCCCGAAGTGAATAAAGAAATAACTTTGAGATGATTTTCTGTGATTTTTAGATTATTGTTTAATTAATAATACATATGTATATTATAAAATACATTAATGTTTAAGCTTTATTGTAGTCTTAAATTATAAAAAAGAAAAGGAAATTAAAAATTAAATTATTATAGATTCTTTTTCTCCTAATCTAATTGAGGACGGCGGTAGTCCGCCTTTGTGTCTGTGCAGATTATATTCTTAAGAAATAACAATAATTTGAAATCATAAAATTGAGAATAGATTTATAAATTTAATAATCAAAATACACATGGTGAAAGAGTGGAAGTTGAAATCATTGAAATGAAATCAAATGGGCAAATATCTATTCCTTCTGAGTTTAGAGATGATATTAAAGAAGGAGATAAGCTTATTATTATCAAAAATGACGACCAATTAATTCTTAAAAAGGCGGATTTTATTAAGGGGCTTGAAGAAGATCTAATATTTGCTAAAAGGACTGAAGAGGCCTTCAAAAGATATCAAAATGGTAAATTTGTAGAGATGGATTTTGACGAATTTATGGAAGAAGCTAGCAAATGGTAAAAGTAGAATTTGACCCTTCTTTTAAGAAAATATTTATATATCTCTTTTAATATTGGATATGATGGTTATATCAGATTCTAAAAAGGATAGGATATCTGAACTGATATCTGATAAAGATGTTAAAATAATTGGGGATGTGGTGATAGCTTTTCCACACAAAAAGCCTGTGAAGTCTTTTTTCAGGGACCATATGGAAGTTGATGAAAAAAAATGGGACGAGATGGTAGAAGACGAGGCTTATGAATGGACAGACTAGATGTTGAAAGTTTTTCTAAATAGAATCTGATAATTATAAGAGTCCTAACTGATAAACTAATGATTCCAATATTCTATCTTTTATTATCTCGTCTTCTAAAGTTCCGATTTCCTTAATTAATCTAGATTTATCTATAGTTCTTATCTGATAAGTTAAAACAATTGAATCCCTATCAATGTTTGCAATCCCTTTGGGCAGGAAAACTTCATTTATATAGACCTTTCTGGATTCCTTTTTAGACGTTATGGGCAAGACATTTAGAACAGGTAATATATTATTCATTTCCTCGTTACTGATTACAATAACGGGCCTAGTTTTTCCTTGCTCTGAGCCTCTAACTGGATTTAATTCTGCAAGAAAGATTTTCCACCTATATTTCATTCTTCCAAGCCTTCGGCATCAACATATTTAAAATCGTCAATGCATTCATTGAGATCTTCTAAAAAGAGTTTGTCTTCAATTGCTTTCTTTAGCTCTTCTAATCCTCTTTTTCTATCTTCTAGCCCAGAAATCAAAACTATTTCAATAGCATCATTTTCCTTTATATGGTCTGGAATCTTTATTTTAACTTCATGGCTTTTAGGAACCCTTATAGTTTGTCGAACTGTTTCCATTAAAAGATAATAATACTATTGTCTTAAATATTTATTGCTTTAATTTTGTTTTGTGTAAAATAAGAAAAGAAGAAAAGATTAATAAATTAAAGATTCTTTTTCTTTATTTTGATTGATGAGAAATCATAGCAATACTTAAAAACATGCGATTGTAGTAATATTTATGGAAATAATTGTCCATGCAAGAATAAAAAATGGAATTATTTATCCTCTGGAGAAGATTGACATAGAGGATAAGGAAGTTTTAGTTAAAATAGACGATAAAATATCTGATAGATCCGCTTTTAGCATAAGTTTTGACGTTTCTGATGAAGTATTCCAAGAAATATTGGAAGACGAGGACATATTTTGAGTGTAAATATTAATCTATTGCATGAAGATGCTTTCATAGATACAAACATATTTCTTTACACGATAAAATCAAATAATAAATTTAGTAGTGATTGTAAGGGGTATATCTCAAAAGTAAAGTATGGAGAAGTTCTAGGGTATGTATCCCCATTAATTATTAGTGAATTATTCTATAAACTGATAATGATTGAAATATCAGAAACAAAGAAATTAGACCTATCTAAATCAAAAATTTATTTAAAAGAAAATCCAAGTATAATTCCTAAACTTAAAAAATCAAGTAAGGTGATTGAAGAATTATATATGTATGAAGGAATTAAAATCTTACAACTTGGTGAAGAGATATCCAAACTTTCATTTGACTTATCGAAAGAATATGGACTTTTACCAAACGATGCAATCCACGCTGCCAGTTGCAAATACTATGACATCAAGAATATAGCGACAAACGACAGCGATTTTGAAAGGGTCGATTTTTTGAAAGTCTGGAAGCCTTAAAATAAGAATATGAAAAAGAGAGAAAAAATTAAATTATTAAAGATTCTTTTTCTCCTACCCTAATTGATGAGGGCGAAAGTCCGCCTTTACCACAACATTATAAAAAAACATCAGACATTACTTTTTGAAATTAGAAAGGCGAGTAAAAACTTATTTGTTTTTATTAGTCTTCTTATCTCTTTGTGTAAGCCTTTTTTCTTAGACGAATATAAAGAACAGTTATTTCTTTATTTTGAAAGTCCACAAAATAAAATATTCTATAATTACTAATCCTAACGCGATAAGTATGTCCACGTCCTTTTAACTTTGATACATCGTATTTACTAGGGTAATAAGTAAATTCTAGGCTATCTATCATCTCTACAATCTTTATTTACACATTATTCTGAATTTCTCTAGCTGACTTTTTGCCCTTGGTAAAACTTTGACTTTAAACATTAGTATCCTAGACTTTTTTTTACATCGGCCCAATTTTTTGCTTTCCCAGAATTCATTTCTTTGTAGGACTCATTTAGTTCCTCAATTTCATCTTCATCTGGTTCTTCTTCTTTCACTAGCGCATATTTGATTTCGTCTAGTTCTTCCTTTATCAGAACTATTTCATTGTAAATTTTTTCCAGTAATTCTGGCCCTTCAGTAGTTCCCATATGATTCCTCTAGACTTATAGAACACCTTATACTATTTAATTATAACTATTTTCACTTTCTTAAAACTACTATAAGTTTAGCCAAAAAATCTGTTAGTTTCATAAAAACGTTCAATTCCTTTTACAATAATATGATTTGTTTCTATCTCCTTTATTAATAAGTTTTCCTTTTCATATCGGCCTATTTTAACACTTAGTCTTGAATCTATTAACTCAATTTCTTTTTTTAGATTAAGGTCTTCTGTTTCAATATAGATATCAATATCACTTGATTCTGTGGAAATACCTTTGGCGTATGATCCAAAAACTATTGCCATGTTGATGTTTTCTTTTTCCATTATCTTTTTAATTATGCCTTTTAAATAAGGATATTTTTTCAAAAACAAGATAAAGTTATAGCTTTCAGAAATTATCACAAAGCTTCTTGCCTCTAAGCTTTTCTTAATAAAATACACATAGTTTTTTCCTTCTACCTTGTAGTCAACTATATTCTGATTATAGAGTACATCGAGCCTTCTTTTGATTGTGGTCTGATTTGTTTTCAGCTTTCTTGCTATTTCCCTGATGTGACTCTTTCCTTTTAGAAGGGCCAAGATAATTTCATAATCGTTACAATTTTGTAACATATGTAATAAAATTATTACAATAATATTTAAATCTTTGTATTTACAAAATAAGAAATAGAAAAAGATAAAAAAATAAATTTTATAGATTCTTTTTCTTTACTCTAATTGACGAGGGCGGCAGTCCGCCTTTGTGCCGGTGTAAATTATATTCTTAAGAAATAACAATATGGTAAATGTGTAGAGATGGATTTTGACGAATTTATGGAAGAAGCTAGAAAATGGTAAGTTTTTTTTTTGGCAGCTATATATTTAGTCGCCCTCAATAATTTGACGCAACTCATCGATTGTTTTAAACTTAATTCCAGGTTCCTGGTCTATCTCCAAAAGTTTGTCAATATAATCAGGATTGACTTCTAAATCAATGCAATCCTCTTTGTACTTTGAGATGATGTAGTTTATGGCTTCAGAGTTGTCTTCAATACTTTGTTGCTTTTTTATAAAATTGACTATTTTGTTCTGTTTTTCCCCCAGTTCAAGGTATAATTTTACCATAATTCTGACACCTACCAATACATATCTCAAGATAAACTGACATGTTAATCCTAATAAATCTTTGTATTTATAATTATTAACCCAATCCTTTAGTAAACTGATAACTTGCATGATAATTATAGTCTATTTTGTAAATAAACTACATCGTGATGTTCTAAATCGTCAAATTTAATACTATTATCTTTATTTATTTTAAAAAGTAATACAAAATGAGAAATATGAACTCTTTTAAATTCTTTTAAATCATTTCTTAGATTTTTATAGTGTTTAGGATTTTCACTGTTAATAACTTCATTAATTTTATTTATAACTTGAGAATAAAGTGCCTTATCTTTCTTTGACAATTTACGTAATTTAATTCTGAGTTTAGGAGAGAGTTCATATTCTCTTGTTATGTTGAAGCTATTATCATTTGAGATTTGTATCCCTCTATTAGAAATGAAATATTATTTTTATAAATCTAATGTTAAGAGACTAATAATAAATATACTATTTATGAGAAATAAATAATTTAAAAGAAAAAGATTAAAAAATTAAAGATTCTTTTTCTTTATCTTAATTGAGGATGGTGGTAGTCCACCTTTGTGTCTGTGAGGTCTAAGCTTTGGTGCGCCTGGTCTTGCTGGTAAGGCTGGTCCTTTTGGCATCATTGGTCTCTTTGGTCCTGCTCCCTTCTTTCCAAACTTGAAGAAGTAAAGTCCTCCTCCAATTAAGAGGATTGCTAGACCTCCAAGTAGGATATATGGAAGGTAGTTTCTTCTAAGTGCAGTGTCAATGACAACTGTTGATTCTCCGGATGTGACTTGCTCTTCTACTGTAGTGAATCCGCCTTTTGTGATACGGACATTGTGTGTTCCAAGTTTAAGTCCTGTTACAAGTAGCTCTCCATTTGAATCGGTGATTCCTGAAAGCACTCCGTCTACATATACGCTTGCCCCTGCCAATGGTGCGCCGCTTGCATCCTTTGCAACTACTCTAATTGAGCCTGTTGCGGGTGCTAAAGTAATTGAGACTGAAGAGGTCTGGTTTGATGTGATGTTTGTTGTCTGCTGAAGGCTTTCCGCAAATCCAGTTGCTACTGCTGACACCCTGTATGCACCTGGTGCAAACTGAGCTGAGGCTGTACCGTTTGTTGTAGTAAGAGTTCTAACAACTGCTCCTGCGCTTGACCTAACTGTGACTGTTGCAGTGTTAATTGTTGCACCTTTGTCGTCTCTAACAGATACTGTCAGTGTTCCCCTTATTGAGTTTAGTACTATGTTTCCAAGGACAGACTGCAAGTTAACAGTTTGTCTTGACTGGACGCTAAATGATGAGGATGTGTATGCGTCGTATCCTGCCTTTGAGATTGTTACAACATATGTTCCTGGCAGTGCATCAAATGAGAACTGGCCTATTGTGTTTGTTGTCTTTGTGTCGACAAACTCTTCTCCTGGGAATTTCTTCAATACTACAGTTGCTGCAGAAACTATCTGGCCTGTATCGTCTTGGACTATTCCAGTGATTGTTCCCTTTGTTTCAAGGATGATTATCTTTTCTCCAGTTGTAAGTGATGTGGGCTGTAAATCCCTTAGCTCCTTTTCATATGCTGGGATCTTAATGTAGTATGTGCCTACTGACGGCAGTGGTGATGACTGGAACTTTCCTTCACTGTTTGTGTGTCTGCTATCAACCTTAACATCTGTAGACTGGTTGTAAATATCTATCATGATGTTTGGTGCGCCTGTTCCTATCTGGTCAAAGTAGACTGATCCCCAGATATATCCTTCTGTACCCGGGACTGTCAAAGTTATGGTTTGTGTAGTATTTCCGTTAATTGTTACTGTGCTTGTTCCAAAGTCAGTGTATCCAGAAGCTGTTACATTGTTTATTGTGTGCGCTCCACCAGAGAGATTTGTAAATGTTACTTGACCTGATGCATCTGTAGTTTGAGCTACTCCGTCAACTGTAACTGTAGCACCAGCTATTGCTGTGCCTTGTGCATTTTGTACTGTGATTGTTAAGTTTCCAGGAGCTAGTGTAACTGGGACACAGACACCAGATTGACATGTGAATCCTGTTGGGCATGGTTGTGTTGCAGAGCATTGTGGTGGCTGCTCATTGTTTGGAACATTAACTGTAAAGCTCCATGGGGCGGTAAACTGAGTTCTGTTTCCAGCAGTATCAACTGCGCATATCCTCCAGAAGTATGTTCCGTTGTATAAGGGAGTTTGGATTGTATATCCCATGTTGACGAAAAGATTGTTGTCAGTATTGATACCCAAGACTTGGAATACTCCTGATACATCTGTTGTTTTTTCTGGAGGGAAGGTTATATCTGTTGAATACTGGATTATATAACTTGAGATTTCTTTTACGACGCAATCACATCTAGAATGTCTCCACTCAAGTTGTGGATTGCTTGAATTTAGGGTAAATCCATTTGAAGGCGATCTAAGTGCTAGTGCTAATTGATCTCTTGCAGTGTTGTCGCCGGTAAGACACCCTGTTGGCCAGGGAGATTCACATACTGGAGGATCAGGCGTAGATCCTGCAGGAAAGTCTCCCCATAATAATGGTGGAGATGTACTAATACGGAAATTTCTAGTAACAGAGTTAGTTCCAACGTTAAGGGCTGAATCAACTGCATATACCCTCCAATAATAAGAAGCCCCGGGATCTGTCAATAATGTTTCAGGGAAATCTGCAGTTGGAACAAACGAAGGTGTAGTTAGGGGGCCCCTCCTATATGTGTTAGTTTTCCATGCTGCATAAGTTGCTGGCCAAGTATTACCGGGAGGGCCAGGAAAAGTTGGATCCCCTGATATTTCAATATAATATCTGACAGGGTTTGAAAGGTCGTTTGTATCTGAAACTGCGGCCCATGTAAAAGTTGGTCTCTTGTTCTGACTTACTTGACCGTTATTCAATGTAAGTAAATTTGGCGCAGGTGGACCTGTTGTATCGACTGTGAATCTCCAAGTTTCAGAATATGCTGTTACATCAAGATTTGATGCCACCTTCCAGTACCATACACCATCTTCAAGATTGCCTATAGCTGGGTTGGGGGGTGTTGAAGTAGTAATTGCATAATCTATTATATTAACAGTTGCAGGAACTGCATCGTCAGTGGCTAAGAATATATTTACAGCTATGTCATCAGGGTATAATGTATAATCTAAGAAATTAGTATCTCCTCTGGACAATCGAATATTATAAGATACTGCTGAAGGAACTGCATGCCACGATATTGTTGGAGCGCTATCTAATATTAAAGATAAATCAGCTGGCGACGATAGATTTGGAGATACTGTTGAAATAATGAAACTTCTTGTTTCTGAGTATGGGCTCTGATTTCCAAGTCTATCTGTAGCCCAAACTCTCCAATACCAAGTACCATTTGAAAGTGCCTGTGAGGTGTGTTTTCTAAAAATACCAGTTATACTCCAGTTATTATAAGGAGTGGCAGCGCCAGTTGCACAGAATACCGGAGCTAAAAGAGCTTCGTCAATGTCAACACTCTGAGTAACTACATTAGTGGCAAAGGTCGGAGATGTAGAGTATTGTATGTGATAAGTTATACAATTATTCTGTCCTGAATCTGCGGGTCTTTCAGCAGAGATATCTGATATTTTATAAAAAGTAAACTCGGCGATATTGCCGTTGTCTGGAATTACATACCCATTATCTGGGTTAGATAAACTTGGAGAATCTGTA
Source organism: Candidatus Methanofastidiosum methylothiophilum (assembly GCA_001587575.1). GTDB lineage: Archaea > Methanobacteriota_B > Thermococci > Methanofastidiosales > Methanofastidiosaceae > Methanofastidiosum. Next base: position 33,232 of record LNJC01000006.1, on the reverse strand, counting down.
GCTGTATCAACATAGAAAAATCCTCCGTCAGAATCTAACTCTGTGGGTAAAAAAGCTGGCCCTACTCTTGAAGCGTCCCAATATGCGTCAGCTATTGTATTTCCTACATTTCCCGCAACATCTTCCCCAGAAACTGTGATTTGTGCCAATCCATTGTTTGTACTAGCAGTTGGGATATTATATGTTGCAGTAAAAATAGATCCAGGTACTGATCCAGTTACAGTTAAATTAGTCCAAGTTGTCTGATTATGCAATCTTATTTGCACTGTTGGACTTGCTCTTAAAGTTTCTGTTGCATAAATTCTAATCTGCATAGCACCTCCGCCGACAACATCTGGAGTATCGATATAATCTATTTTAGGAGTCTTAATATAACGAACTCTAAAGGAGGGGGGAGTAGTATCTGAAGAAGTAATTGAAAGGCTTCTTGGTGTTGTGGTATAACCGCTGTTATTTCCTAAAGCGTCTGTTGCGGCTACTCTCCAATACCATGTACCCATGGTAAGACCAGTTGCAGTGTATGTCCTAGTTGTGGCCGTATTGGTCCATCCAGTTCCACCACCTAAGAATGTATTTGTAGCATCGTTGTATGGTCCAGAAACGGTAAATACATTTGATGAGAAATTTGAAGTTGTAGAATATTGTAAAGTATATGTTACTGGATTATTGGCTGCTTCTGTTATTTTATTCCATCTGAAAGCAACAGTTGTTGAAGTCTGAGTAGCACCGTCGGAGGGTGTGTCTAGTGTAGGCTTATTACATTGAGAATCCACAATAAAAGTTGGCCCGTCTAATCCAGAAACGCCTGCATTAATTGTAGTACCAATGTTACCTGCTCTATCAGTACCATTTATTGTAACAGTAGCTATTCCATCATTTGCTCCATTTGTACTTACAATAGCATAAGTAGCAATTAAAGTTGTGTCAGGGAAACTTCCTGATTGGGCTCTGAAATTACCTGCAGTTGGCGGATTTGTTGTTGAAGTGGTATAAGTAAGGTTTTGAGGCGTTCTATTTTGCTGTGTTACAGTTATTGTAGGGGTAGCAATAATTGGCTCGTTTGCCACAATTGTAATTGTAATATTACCAAGTCCAAAAGTACCTGGGGCAGGAGCTGTGCCTGGTACATTTGGTGTTTTTGAATATGTTACTGTATAAGTGGGTGCTGTGTTATCTACTATGGTAGAGGGATTTACAATTGCAAGCCCTCCTCCAGTTGGAGTTACTATCCATGAGTGTGTTCCTGGACCTGGGGCCCCAACTAAGACCACATTAATTGTATAAGTACCTGTAGAAGTAATATTACATGTGTATGCCATTATTGCACCTGGAGTAACACCGTCTGCAGTACTTGTTGCGTAATCTATTGTAAATCCAGATGGTGCTGGTTGAGTTCCTTCTGCAGCCAGAATATACCCAGCTGGTGCTTGGATAGAAAGTGCAGTCCAAGCCGGAGTTACTGTACCAGTAACAATTATAGAAAATCTAACCGTGACTGGCATATTGCCGCTGTTAAGGTATGGTTGAGTATAGTTATTGGCACTTGTAGTAATATTGACTGCCATGCTGGCAGCAGCCACCTCCTGAACCTCAATTGCTCCAAATAAACTAAATACTAACAATGATCCAAATATAAAACTTAAAATCTTCTTATTCAAACAAATCTACCTCCTTTTTTGAAACGATAAGTTTTTTTATCATAAGATTTCGATTCTTGACGCTATCATCCATATAATCAATTCTCTTAATTACCTCATAGTTTAAACCAATTTTTGGTTCATAATATCTCAAGCTAATACCTCCCTAATGTGAAACGATATAAATATGTTATCATGAAACGATTTTTTCTCAATTTCAAAAAATGAAACCATTATAATCAGCTCTCCTCCAGCATCTTTACCATCTTTTCCAAAAAATCCTCCCAGTTCTCTGCCTTCATCTTGCCCTTCCACTCAATGAGCTTGAAGTAGAGATCGTCTGGGATTCCCTTAATCGTTATGCTTTTCATCAATTAACCCCTATGATTAACAATTATCAGTTTTCGGCATATATATGTATAAGCTGTTATCTAGTATCATTATCATTAATCGTTAATAGTATTTAAAGCTTTCGCATTTATTGCTTATCAATGCAAATACTTCTTAAGAAATCTTTGGAGTTTTTACTGTTAACACTGGCTAGAATAGTATTACAACTAGGAATCATATACAAGTTAATAAGTTAACAATAGGAAATAATATAAAAGATAACAACTAAAAGAAGATAGATGGTATGGCGTCAGAAACTATAGAAATTAAAAAAGAGTTTTTGTATGAGCTTGTCGAAGATATAGATAAGTTACAAGCAGAACTTGAAACTATTCTAAATCCCGATTGGGAAAAAGCCATAAATCAGTCCATAAATGAAGTAGAGGAAGGAAAGTTGGTCGATAGGTCTGAACTTGAAAGACTCTGGAAAGAAAGGCATGTATAAACCATTTTTTACGAAAAGTTTTTCTTCAATTTATGTCCACTTTAATGAAGGTATTAAGAAAATAGTAGATGAATCAATAGATATAATATGCGAATCCCCCGAAAGAGGAAAGCCCCTTAGACACTACAAAAATATTCGTTCAAAGAGAGTAGGAGTGCTTAGGATTATATAACAATAGAAAATGAAAAAGTAATTTTTTTAGTGATTGGGCATAGGAAAACAGTTTACAAAGATCTTGATAAATTTTTTTAAATCTTTGGAGTTTTTACTGTTAACACTGGGTAAAATAGTGATAAATATGTATTAGAAAAGTTTATATCCTTAGTAACAGATATGGGATAGGTGATACTCTGGAAAAACTGCATCTTCCAATTATTATTGAGATGGATGAAGACGGCGTATATATAGTAAGTTGCCCACAACTTAAAGGTTGTCACTCCTATGGAAAAACTATAGAAGAAACAATGGAAAACATCAAAGAAGCTATAGAGCTTTGTTTAGAAGATCAAAATCCAAACGATTTAAATAAATTTATAGGTTTTAGGGAACTGGAATTATTACAATGAAAAAATTACCACCTATCAGTGGTAAAGAACTAGTTTCTTTTTTAGAAAAAATTGGTTTTAATACAATAAGAACAAAAGAATCCCACATCCGACTTAAATCTGAAGATGGTAGATATACAACAGTCCCAATTCACGGCAATAAAGAATTGCCAAAAGGTCTACTTAGAAGGATTATAAAAGAAGATCTAGAATTAGAGCTAGAAGAATTTATAGATCTTTACAACTCTAAAAAATAAATCTTTGGAGTTTTTACTGTTAACACTGGGTAAAATAATTATACTCTAGTTATCTCTTCAATGATACTTTCAATTTGAACTTTAAGTTCAGGGAGCTTAGTTTCAACTACTTCACTTAATATATCTCCATCTACACTAAAGTATGAGTGAATCAAAATATCTCTAAGTCCTGCTATGCTTCTCCATTCAACTTCGGGATAATTATTTCTAATATCGTCTGGGATATTTTTTATAGCCTCGCCTATTATTTCTAAATTTCTTAAAATAGCATCTTCAACTAACTCTAAATCACAATCCTCTTTTTCTTTCAAGAGAACATATCTTTCGATCTTTTCAATCGCATTTAAGATATCTTCAAAATAAATTAAGGCGTCTCTAGGCATAGATTACATCCTTTAATATTTTTTCCTTTAGTTTAGGGCGAATTGATTCTTTTATAACTAAATCGACCTTTTTTTGAAATAAATCTTCAAGGTAAAACTTTAGACCCATGTAATTATCAAAATTCTTTTTCCCTGATTCGAACTCAACTAAGATATCAATATCGCTTTTAGGAGTTTCTAATCCGGTAGAATATGAACCAAAAAGACCAACTCTGGATACGCCATATTTTTTAATTATAGTCTCGTTTGATTGAATTAGTTTTAGTATAGTATTTTGGCCCATATTATACTCAATAGAATATGTATAAATAAATCTTTTGTTTTGAATTAAGAAAGTTAATATCATATAACAAATAGGAATAGTCATTCTATGGAAAAATACACCTTCCAATTATTATTGAGATGGATTAAAACGGCGTATATAGTAAGCTGTGCTCAGATTAAAAGTTGCAACTCATATGGGAAACTATAGAAGAAGCAATGGAAAAATCAAATAGCATATAAATCCTTTATACTCTTCTCATAAGGTGGCCTCAATACCCCTTTTTCAGTTATTATTCCTGAAATATATTTTGCAGGTGTCACATCAAATGCAGGATTAAAGACATCTATTCCTTCAGTTGCAATTCTCTTTCCGCCAATATGAGTAACTTCGTTTTCATCCCTCTCCTCTATTGGGATGCCATCTCCAGTTTTTGCTTTTGGGTCAAAAGTTGATATGGGCGCTGCAACATAAAATGGTATATTATTTTCTTTGGCCAAAACAGCTACCTGGTATGTTCCAATCTTATTTGCTGTGTCTCCGTTCATAGCAATCCTATCAGCACCAACTATTACTTTCTGGATCAACCCTCTTCTCATAGAAATACCTGCCATGTTGTCGCATATCAAGGTTACAGGTATTCCATCTTGTTTTAGCTCCCATGTTGTAAGCCTTGCACCCTGCAATAATGGTCTTGTTTCATCCGAGTATACTCTAATTTTCTTACCGGCCTCAACTGCAGCTCTGATTACTCCAAGTGCTGTGCCGTACTCAGAAGTTGCAAGTGCCCCGGCGTTGCAATGTGTTAGAACTCCATCTCCAGTAGAAATAAGGGGGTGTCCGTATTGCCCCATTTTTCTATTAATCTCCGCATCTTCCTTTCTAATCCGTTCAGCCTCTAAAATAAGCTCATTTTTTATTTGTTCGATAGATTTATTTTTTATAGAGTCAAAATAGCCCATCATGCGCTCTACTGCCCACATGAGATTTACTGCAGTAGGTCTGGCATTTTTTATATTCTCTGCTTCTTTAATTGCATGAAAAAATTCATCTTTACTGTTCCCTTTGTAACTTAAAGCACCTAAAACAATCCCATATGCTCCTGCAACTCCAATTGCGGGTGCACCCCTAATTGCAAGAGTTTTTATTGCTGTTTCCAATTTCTTAACATCTGTACAGGATATAAGTTTATACTCGCCTGGTAAAAGAGTCTGGTCAATATATTTGACCTTGTTATCTTCAAAATAAATTGTTTTAATCATTATTACTATCCCCAAAAAGGTTTAAATACTCAACTCTCATTGGCTATAAAAAACTAACGAGACCCAATATGATCGAAATAACGCCTCTTTTGATATTCAACATCATCTGGTTTATACTGCCGCCTTACATTGCTAATATGGCGCCTGCTGTTTGGGGAGGCGGTCCACCGCTTGATGGCGGGAGAGTTCTTTCGGATGGTAGAAGATTATTTGGCAAGGGTAAGACTATAAAAGGTACTTTTGTCGGCATTTTAGCAGGTGTGATTATAAGTCTACTACAGCATATAGCTCTTCCATTCCCGTCTTTAGGTTATGCTTTACTGCGAGGATTTTTGATGGGTGCTGGTGCAATTGGTGGAGACATTGTTGGAAGTTTCATAAAAAGGAGAGTCAATATAGAAAGTGGAGATGCAGCACCCCTTCTAGACCAGCTTGATTTCATGCTTGGTGCGATAGTATTGGTTGCTCTTCTTGGCCTTCCTTCCTTTGAAGTAGTCCTTATATCTATAATAATAACTCCTTTTGTCCATTTTGTTTCCAATGTTGTATGGTATCTTGCAGGAAAGAAAGAAGTCTGGTGGTAAGTTAAGCTTTTCTTGCAAATGACATATAGCCAGTGTGCCCAAGCATTCTAGTTCTTGGTCTTGTTCCTTTTTCTTTTACCTCGTACTCTCTTATTATAGTCTCTATTGACCTGACTTCGGTATAATCATATTTTGATAATTCTCTTCTAAAATCAATGACCTGCTCGATGCATGGGGAAAATGAAAATATGAATCCTCCTGCTCTTAATGCCTCAAATGCATGGCCAACAACTCTATGGGGCTCAGGTAGGTCAAGAGATACAAGGTCGACATTCTTTTCATCTATCCCCTCATAGATGTCCTTTAGCTTAAACTCTACATTGCCTTTTCCATATACATCAATATTTTCTTTAGCAACTTTAAGAAAACGTTCATTGATATCGTAGGAATAGACCTTTCCAGGAAAAACGGTATAGGATAATATCAAAGTCATGGCGCCTGATCCTGCGCCAGCCTCAACTACTGTATCGCCAGCAGATATTCCTGTGTTTGCAATTACTTGACACGCATCGTCAGGATTTATAGTCTGAGGCATCTTTTTCATCATGTAGATGTAATCAATAAGATTTGGTTTTAGAATAGAAAAATTTTTCCCAAGGTGGGATTTAATCTTGTCCCCGTAAGATTTACCTATGATCTCTGAAAGATCAAGTTTTCCTAGATTTGTGTGGAATATCTTACTATTTACGGTGATAAGGTATTTTTTCCCTCTTGGATCTAATAAAAGTACTCTATCATTTTCTGCTATCGTAATAATTCACCTCTTGAAATAATAAAATAAACTACCATAAGAACAACTGCCCCTATTATAGAAATAAGTAAAAGTGGTTTTGAGTTGCCAAATATTATTGGAATCGGTCCGATTAGTATGACGCCGCCTGTTTCAATCTCGTTATGTTGTCCAGTCCTAAATGTTGACAAAAGAGTTCCAGAAATTATTATGGCAATTCCTATAAAAACAATTATAAATCCTAGGGGTATAAGCTTGTCAAAATACATGATACAAAGTTATTTAAATAGTTCTTAAGAGTTTTCCTTTGGGGAGGCTTTTATGAAGGCGTTTGAAAAAATATTTAATAGAATTGACGTTACAAGATATAATTATAAAAGATTAATAATAATCCCATTAATTTTAGTATTATTGTCTATTATTATAATTTCTACTGTTGGAGTTAATTTAGGGGTTGATCTCCGAGGGGGAACTCTTGCTACAGTTCAGGGGGTTAAATATACTCCAGAAATTGAAAACTACCTGATAACTAATTTAGGAGATTCAAATATAAAGGTAAGATCAATTTTCAGCCCAATTACAGAAGGATTTATAGTAGAAACTGGGCCAGATGTTGACTCAGCAAAATTAATTAGCATCATCAATCAAAGATACCCAGATGTTGCTATAAGTGTCCAAAATATTGGGCCTTCCTTGGGCGCATCTTTTTTAAAGCAGGGTACCCAAGCCGTATTATTCGCATTTTTATTTATGGCAATTGTAGTGTTCATAGCCTTCAGAATGCCAATACCCTCCGGCGCAGTTGTCTTCTCTGCATTTTCAGATATGTTAATAGCCCTTGCATTTATGTCAGTTGCAGGAATTGAATTATCAAGGTACACCATAGCTGCAGTCTTGATGTTAATAGGTTATTCTGTAGACACAGATATTCTTCTTACTGCGAGAGTTGTTAAAGAGAAAGGAGACGACGTAAATGAAAGAATGAGAAACGCTATGAGAACTGGGCTTACAATGACTTTTACAACACTTGTTGCGTTGACAGCTCTTTACATTTTCTCAACTTCCGATGTACTTGATGATATTGCAATTGTTTTGATATTCGGTCTTGTTGGAGACCTTATGATGACCTGGCTCTTCAATGCAGGGGTGCTAAAATGGTATGCCCTTAGAAGGCAGAAAGGGGTGAACTAAAATGATTAAGATTCTAAAAAATGGTAGAGTGCTTATATTAATACTTGCAGTCATATTTTCAATTACTGCAATTTACTTTAACGGTATATCTACAAGCCTTGACCTGGAAGGAGGTACTCTTGTCACCCTAGAACTTGAAAGGGCGGTCACAGCAGATGTAATGCAAGACACAGTTACTAGGCTTGAACTAAGATTAAACAGACTTGGTATTTCAGATGTTAATGTTAGGCCATGGGGGGACTCAAACATAATGGTTGAGGTTTCAGGGACTTCAGCTGAAAAAGAAGCAAGTGTAATCAAAATTCTTCAAGAACAAGGAGTTTATGAAGCAAGAATTGACGGAGTAGTTGCAGTAAGAGGATCGGATATTGTAAGGGTAGATGCACCAGAAATCGTCCAATCGAGATATCAACCTGTTACTGAATGGAAGGTACCTTTTACAATTACAAGGGAAGCAGGCCAGAACTTTGCCAATGTTGCTAAGGGTAAAGGCGGATATCCAGTTGATATGTTCCTTGATAGGCCTGCTAATTCAGTTATAGTAATGAATAATAGCATTTACAGTTCACTCACCGTATCTCCTCTAGACTTTAATATTTCGGGACTTGATGCAGAGGTTACAATACCTCAAATAGTAGATCCCTTTCCAATTGAGAAGAGAGTTGGAAACGATATTAAATTATTAGCATATACAAATAAAGCTGACATACCAAATCTACTAAAAAGTTACGTAGGTACTAAAGAAAGAGTAATTATTCTTGCAGATGAAAATGAAATTGGAAGAGACATTTTCAATCAAATAAGAGATATGGGATTTAAGACAGAAAGAGAAACTAGGGCAGAAAATGAAGGCGACTATGCCTACTTTACAAGAGTCGTTGGGCTTATGAGTTCGCCAAGACTCTCAGAAGATCTTGCTACTGGTGAAGCGTCTGCAACTCCTGCTTATGTGATTACTGGAACTTCAGAAACTCCTCCAGAGGCTGCAAAAGAAACTTCATCGCTTAAGATTATTCTTCAATCTGGTGCCCTTCCTGTTGCAACAAACATTGCTGGAAAGAGCTTTATTTCCCCAACACTTGGTTCAGAGTTTATTAGGCAGGTATTAATAGCAGGTCTTGCTGCACTTCTTGCTGTTGCGGCAATTGTCTTCATAAGATACAGAAAGATCTATATAGCCTTGCCTATACTATTAATTTCTTTCTCAGAAGTTATCATAATACTAGGAGTTGCATCTGTTATTCACTGGACAATTGACCTTGCAGCGATGGCAGGTATAATTGCTGCAATAGGTACTGGAGTAGACCATCAGATAGTTATTACAGACGAGTCTATAATGGAGAAGGGTGGAGAGAAGAGGAAAAGGAAGAGCATCAAAAAGAGAGTGGAGCATGCCTTCTTTATCATATTCACTTCAGCCTTTACAACAATAGGAGCTATGGCGCCTCTTGCATATTTAAGTTTGGGTATGCTTAGAGGATTTGCAGTGACTACAATAATAGGCCTATTAATCGGTATTACAATTACAAGGCCAGCTTACGGAAATATAGCAAAAATAATATTAAAAAATCAATAGTCTAGATGGCCATATTTAGATTTTATATTTAATAAATCTATTTTTTCTACAAAAACTCCGATTAAAAATCCTACTGCAAAGAAGAACATTAAGAGAATTACACTTATTTCTATTTTAGAAGTTAAAAATAGATTAATTGTGTACATTTCTATTCCAGTTAAGCATCCGAGGGCAAATACTATAAATGACCTGGCAATTAAAGCTTCCCTCATCTCAGATTTTCTAGGAATATGATTTCTTGTGTCCTCAATAAGTTCCAATACTTCTCTTCTTAACTTTTCATCCTTTATTTGGTCATCCATTTGAATCTCCATAAAAGATATCAGATAATTTAAAAAGATTTGGCTGTTGCATGCGATTTTCTCAATTTTTTAATTTCAAAAGTTCAAGTTCTTTTTCAATTTGCGCAATTTCTTTTTGGCTAAATGCATCTTTATTTAAAGGTATTATTAATTTTGAATTCTCAATTATTACTAAGTCTCTCAATGCTTGAATAAATTTTAACACTGTATCAAAGTTATTCTGGGTAATTAGATATTCAATTCCTTCAACTATCACGATTGAATCTTTACATTTATTAAAAAAATCTGTAATTAAAGTAATGATGCTATTAAGGTAAATTGGAGAAATCGTATTTTGGCCTTCTATTTTAGATAACCATAAGAATGGAGTTTTTTCTAAATCGTATTTTTTCTTCAAAGAGTCTGGGGGGGTTCTAGTAATAGCAAGGCCAGAAACATTGTGTGTTACAAGATCTTTAAAGATTTCAAAACTTTTTTCATATTTATTTTCGTAAACTATAAAAGATTTTCCAGGCGGTATATCATATTTAATTGGGAAAGGTGCCTCTACTTCTCCATTTGTGGCAATGTTGTATTTGAATCTCAGGAGAAATGAAGCTACTTCAGTTGAAAGTAACTTAATAAGATTTTGATCTTCTCTTTCAAGATCTGTTTCTAGTTTCTCAACATAAAATGCCCCTATAATATCCTTCTCAAAGAATATAGGTGAAAAATAACTTTTCTTTGAAGATTTATCAATATTATTGTTTTTGAAATTATTGTAGATGCCAAGTATTTCTTTTGCTTCTCTTTTATCAAATCCTATTTTATTTAATACTCTTGGATTACCTTGGCTATCGGTACCATAGAAAACTACTTTGTCAAAGCCTACAACATCATGAATTGTATCAACTACTAACTTTGCTCCTTTGTCAAGTGAATCAATCTCTCTTAACCTCTCGGATAATGTAATTACAGAAATTATCTCTTTATTTCTCTTTACATAACGTTCTTTGAGTTCAGAATTGTAGTGTTTAATCAGGCTACTTAGTTTCCACCTATCATAAGCTTTGAAAACAACATTTCTTATATCATTTAGACTGACAGGTTTTTTTAAGTAATCATAAGCACCATATTTAATAGCTTCCATCGAAGAATGGAGAGATGCATGGCCAGTTAAAATGATGACCATTGTTTCAGAATTTATATCTTTAATATTTTTTAGAGTTTCTTCGCCTGACATCCCTTTCATTTTTAGATCTAGTAGAACAAGGTCTATTTTATTATTTTGTGATATTTTTATTGCTTCTTCGCCACTATCTGCATCTAATACTGTGTATCCTTCTGTTTCTAAAATCATTTTCAGAGTTTCTCTTATGGTTTCTTCGTCATCGACTATAAGTATGTTGAACTCGTCCTTGTCCATCTATTTTTGCACCTCGAGAGAACATTTTCAATATTAACTTCAAAGCTAATATAATCCCTATATTTACAAGTATATTACTTTTTGGATTAACAAATATCATTGATTTTCTCACATTAATACTATTTTTATAGGATATTCTTCATCTTGAATTGCTTATTCATGCCCGACAGTTGAACTTTAGAAAAGTCTTTTTATATATTTGCTTTAATATTGCGAAAGTCATGACATGAGTCCAATAAATCGCAAAGAACTGAAAAGAAAACTTCTTAAGCTAGCCTATTTTAATTTGAAAAGGAGATTGATTTGCCCCATATAGAAAACCTTCTTGAAATTGATCTAGGTACTAATAGTATAGAAACAAAGAAACTTGAAAAGAAAGATGTAACTAATTTTATAGGGGGTAGGGGCATAGGGGTTAAATTACTATTTGATATGCTTACTCCAAACACTGATCCTCTTTCAAAAGAAAATATTTTGATATTTGCAACTGGGCCTATTACAGGAACTATAGTTCCTCTTTCCGGTAGGCATGTAGTTATTTCTAAATCTCCCTTAACTGGGACAGTATTTGATTCAAGCGCGGGTGGCTATTTTGGTAGAGAACTTAGAATGGCAGGTTATGATGTTGTCATAATCAAAGGGGCTTCAGAAAACCCGGTCTATATTGAAATCGATGATGGTCATGTCGATATTAAAGATGCCTCAGATATTTGGGGTAAAAATGTTAAGGAAACTACGTCAATCTTATCAGATGAAGGATATAAAGTATCATGTATAGGAAAATCTGGTGAAAAATTAATTCCTATTTCTTCAATAATGAGCGAATATACTCATGCTTGTGGCAGAGGTGGCCTTGGAGCTGTTATGGGCTCAAAAAAATTAAAGGCACTTATAGTTAGAGGAAAAAAAGAGATTCTGGTATCGGATAATGAAAAAATGAAGAAATACATATCGGAATCCATGCGACTTTTAAAGGCGTCGCCAGTTGCTTCAAAGGGATTGGCATATTATGGCACTCCCTCACTTGTAAATCTCATAAATACGATGAGAATAATGCCAACTGACAATTTTAGAAAAGTCCATTTTGAAAATGCTTACAAGGTGTCTGGGGAATATATATCAGAAAACTATGACATAAAAAAGAAAACATGTTACAATTGTTTCATAGCATGCAAGAGAGAAGATAAGAAAAGAGATATAGAAATACCAGAATATGAAACTATTGCAATGTTTGGACCAAACTCTATGAATGATGATATTGAGAAGATTATACAGGCAAATTATATTTGTAATGATTATGGTGTTGACACAATTTCTGCAGGAAACGCTGTAAGCTGTTATTTAGAACTAGAAGGTCAAAAGGATATTGAAATTCCACTAAAAGAGATAGTTGAAGGTGGGCCTTTGAGTAAAGGGTCATTTAGATACTCTAAAGGTAAAGGAAAAGAAGAATCTTCAATGTCTGTTAAAGGATTAGAAATACCTGGTTACGACCCAAGAGGTGTTTTAGGCCTTGCTTTGAGTTATGCAACTTCTAATAGAGGGGCATGTCACTTAAGGGCTTATATGGTAGCACCAGAAATACTAGGTAAACCAAAGCTTATTGATAGACTTTCGTTTTCTGGGAAAAGTGGGCTTATACAAATATTTCAGAATGTATCTGCAAGTATTCATTCTCTAGTAATGTGTCAATTTTCTTCTTTTGCCTTATCTGAAGAAGAATATGCGAATTTACTTTCTGCATGTGTTGGTAAAGTATATACCTCTGAAGAATTCATAAAAACTGGAGAGAGAATATATAATCTTGAAAGATTATTTAATCTAAGAGAAGATATGACTTATGCAGAAGATACGCTTCCTGAAAGATTTTTTGGAACAGATGGGATTTCAAAAGAAGAATTTAATTCTGTATTGAATGAATATTATTTATATAGGGGCTGGAAAAATGGGGTCCCAACTATTGAAAGACTTGAATCGCTTGACTTAAAAAATGAGGGGAAATTTCTATGTGGAAAGAAATAGCTAAATTCGGTAAAAAACTTGTTGATGGAGGGTATCTTAGCTCACATTTTGGCAATATTAGTGTTAGAGTGGGCGATAGTATTACAGTTACAAGAAGTGGATGTATGCTTGATGAGATAACGGAAGCTTCTGTTGTGACAGTTGACCTTCATAAACCTTCGTCTCTTGATCTAATAGCTTCTAGCGAAACAATAGTACACAGGGAAATCTATAAAAGAACTTCAGCCTTAGCTATAATACATGCGCACTGCCCTTTTGCGGTAATAGAATCTATTTTAAACGACAAGTCTATTGAGCCTTATGACTCTGAAGGAAAGTTCTTTTTCCATGAAATACCAATAGTTACCGGCCATATTGGTACTAAAGAACTTGCAGTTAATGCAGCAAAGGCTCTTGAAATGCATAAAGGATGTATTGTTAAAGCTCATGGGACTTTTGCAGTTGGTAAGATACTAGAAGAGGCATATGTTCACACAACTATGATGGAACATAGTGCAAAGATTAAGTATTTCTGCGATTTAAGTAAAAATAGATAAATATTATTTTACTATAAGAACTGGAACTTTACTATTTGTAACAACTGCTGAGGCAACTTTTCCTAGAGCGGATCTTTTTGCTTTGGAGAATCCGTATTGGCCCATAATTATTAACTCATATTTCCCTTCTTCTGCTTCGGCCAAGATTTCATTTGCAGGGGACCCTGATCTAGCTTTTGTTTTTGGTTCAAATCCAAATTTCATCAAAAGTTTGTAAGCATTTTCAAGTATCTTAAAGCTAATATCAACAGGCTTAAGATTTTTAAGATCTTCCATTGTTTCAACGTTTTTTAGTTCAACTTCTTTTAATTTTCTTACCTCTTCGTTGAACTTTCTTTCATAAAACTTGAATTCTTCATGGACTTTTGGCATAACGTATAAAACAACTACCTCATGTTCTTGAGACTTACAAAAAAGTTGCGCCCCATAAGCCAAAGCGCTATCGGAATAGAAAGATCCATCGGTACACATCAATATTTTCATATTATCACCTTATTGGCATATAGGGAATCAGGAATACCAATAATATATTGGCAATAAATGTTGATATCCCCCCTACTACAAGCCCTATCCATAACCATTTCATGAATCTCATGCTATATTTCTTTCTTTTTTCTAATATACCTAAAGCAACGATGTTTGCAGTGCTCCCAATCATTGTGATGTTACCTCCATAACAACCACCAAATAGAAGAGCCCACCATAATGGAAAAGTATTAATTCCTAGATTATTAAAACTTTCGACAACTGGTATTAATGCAGCAACTAGAACTACATTGTCAAGAAGACTAGAACCAAGAGAAGCTAACCATAGTACCATTGTTGTAAGAATAGGAAGAGATCCTGCAATTCCGGCAACTGCTTGTGCAAGTATATCTGTTGCGCCAGTAAATTTCAATGTTCCTGCCTTTGCAAAAAGCATCATGAAAAATATAAGCGTCCACCAATCTACGTCCTTTTCAATATATTCTCTAGCTTTTGTTCTTTTCCATAGCATGACCATGCTTGCCCCAATTAAGGATGCGGCTAAAAGAAGAGTGTTATGAGGAAGGTCAAATACAGTTTCAAGTCTTTTGTGCATCGCTATAAGTGCAATTGTAGATATAAATATTGCAACACCTATTTTAAATTCAGTTTTATCGGGCACGAACTCCCATTCGTCTTGGAAGGCTAGTTTTTCAGTTGTCCTCATTTTTAATCTTATTTTAGACTTAAAGAGTGCAACATCTTTTCTATACCAGAATAAAACTATTGCAATAGTTGCAATTAAGGAGACAATTGCAACAGGAAATGCCCATATTATAAAATCTTCAAATGACAATTTTCCTCTCATTGCAATCAATATCCCAATAGGATTTCCTAATACAGTCCCAGAACTACCAATGTTAGTTGCCATTACACATGAGATAACATATGGAACAGGATTGACATCAAAATAATCTGTTATTTCTAATAATACTGCTGTTACAAAAATAATAGAAGTAACTTCATCTATGGCCATTGCGAGAAATGCCGATAACAAACAAAAAACAACTAATAATAGATGTGCTTCAAAATTAGTCAATTTGACTATTTTGATCATCAGCCATCTGAAAAATCCAACGTCTTTCAACATTCCGACAAGAGTCATCATACCAACTAAGAAGAGTATTACTTCAAGTGACGCGAATTCAATCAAATGAGGGATATCAAGTGTTCTTGATAACAATAACGTTGATACACCAAGAAATGCTATCGCGACTCTGAAGCTCCAAAAAAGTAAAGTTCCTATAACTGTAGCTGCCAATATTGAAGTTGCTATAACTTGATTTTGGGTAAGACCGATATAATCAAGTAACACCGCAATACCGATGGTGAATCCAATTAGAATAATCACATCTCTTCTAAAGTTAATATTCCCGCTGCCTTCGTATTCTTCTGCCATATAGTGACACCATTAAGATAGGGGAAATGTATTAATTCAAGATTTAAAGTTATCTGAAGCATTTGTTAAATATACTTATAAATAAAAACTGAAATAATACATATGTGGTCTAATGAGGGAAGACATACTTATTAAGCATTTGAAAAATCTTACTTTTGAAAATAAGATGATAAAAGATGCTTTTATAATGGGAATAGATGGTCTTTTAATTGCCGTTAAAGAAGAAAATGACCAAAATGAAGGTATAGCTGCAAGAATGTCAGGGGTAATAGATGCAGCTAAAAGAATAGAAGGCCAAATCCCAGAGTCAGTATCTGTTATAACAAAAGATCAAAAAATAATAACAATCCCTTTATCTGAAAATTTTTTGATAGTTTTAAAGGGAGATAAAGATCTAAACTCTTGTAGTGCGATAAGATTAATTGAAAAGAAAAAACAAAATATTCTTAGTATGATTGAGAAAAGAGAATTTAGTGATTTATTTTCCTATAGGCCAGCTGAAGTTAAAGGTCTAGACATTTAACTAAATTTTATAATAATAAATATTTGAATTTCTCATCTTTTAATGAACTTGTGAACATTTAAGGCCTTAATTCAAGTTCATATGTTTATTTGATGCGTATATTATATAGCATAATTCTTATTTTAAGACAGAATATATTAAATTATTGCCTTATTAGGCCTAATATAGCCATAAGATTAGCAATAGTAATAAATACTGGATTTAATATCTCAATTTTATCCATATATTAAACATATGTTTAGTATATATAAAATATATTGGAGATTTAACTAATAAGGTGATAAAAATGTCTATGGAAATCAATCTATTAGATACTATGTGGGTGTTAATTGCCAGTTTTCTGGTATTTATTATGCACCTTGGATTTACTACAATAGAAGCAGGGTTAACAAGATCTAAAAACACTATAAGCATCATCACAAAAAATGTTTTTACTATTGCCATGGGTAGCATAATTTTTATGGTAATAGGATTTACATTGGCATTTTCTGGAGAAGGGAAGCTAATTGGTGATTTGTCTTATTTCATGATTAATGGATTAGATTCAAGTCCTTGGCCTGGGCTTATGATACCAGCAATGGCATTCTTCCTATTCCAGGCAATGTTTGCTGCAACATCTGCTACTATTGTAAGTGGGGCAGTTGCTGAGAGGATAAAGTTTAGTGCCTATATTCTTGTTTCGGTCGTACTAGTTGGGTTAATATACCCAATTATAGCTCACTGGATATGGGGAGGAGGGTGGCTTTCTAGTTTAGGCTTCCATGATTTTGCAGGTTCAACTGTTGTTCACAGCGTGGGTGGTTGGACTGCTCTAGCCACAGTTATAATTTTGGGCCCAAGGTTTGGGAAGTTTGATAGTAATGGAAAACCTCAAGCGATTGCTGGCCACAATATAGGTCTTGCGGCTATAGGATGCCTATTACTTTGGTTTGGGTGGTTTGGTTTTAATCCAGGAAGCGAATTAGCATTGACTGAGAATGTTCCTTTAATTGCAATAACAACAAATATAGCAGCTGCTGGGGGAGGTATTGCGGCACTTACAATTACCAAATTTAAAGGTGGAAAGCCAGATATAGGTATGTTTTTAAACGGCATACTTGCCGGGCTAGTGGCAATTACTGCACCTTGTGCTGTTGTAAGTCCTCAGTGGGCACTTGTAATTGGATTAATTGCAGGTATAATAGTTGTATATGCAGTAGAGTTTATTGAAGCAAAGCTTAAGATAGATGATCCTGTAGGTGCAATTTCAGTTCACGGTGTTTGTGGATTTTTTGGAACTATTAGTGTTGGTTTATTCTCCAGTGCTAACGGCCTAATAACAACTGGATCAGCATCACAATTGTTCGTTCAATTAATTGGTTCAGTTGCCACTTTTGGACTGGTGTTTGTTTCAGCACTAATAGTTGCAAAAGTTATAGATATGACTATAGGTCTAAGAGTTCCAGCAGAGGTAGAAATAAAAGGACTTGATATAACTGAGTTTGGTGGAGACTCCTATCCAGATTTTATTAAGATGTGAGGTGCTGAAAAATGAAAAAAATAGAAGCTATAATCAGGCCTGAAAAAATACAAGATGTCAAAGCTGCACTGGATTCACTTGGATGCGTTGGAATGACTATAACAGAAGTAAAAGGTAGGGGAAAACAGGGGGGCGTTACACAGCAGTGGAGAGGACGACAATACCATATAGATCTTTTGCCAAAAATAAAGATAGAACTAGTTGTTAAAACAAAGTACGTAGACAAAGTTGTAAACACAATAATCGAAAGTGCAAAAACAGGGCAAACTGGTGATGGTAAAATATTCGTAAGCCCTGTAGAAAAAGTATATCGTGTAAGAACTGGAGAGATTGACGAAGAAGCAATATAATTTAAAATTATTTATTTTTTTAATTAATTAAATCGTAATATTTAAATTACAAAATAAAAGTAAAGATTCATGAGAAACGTAAAATGGCAACTTAAGTGGGCTATTATTCTTGTCTTGTTATCGGCTTTGGTGTATATATTCCACTATTTTATTTTTAGAGATGTGCACCACATATTCATATATTTAATTGGGGATATTGCTTTTGTATTCATTGAAGTCCTTATGGTAACACTGGTAATTCATGAATTACTTACTATGAGAGATAAGAAGGCAATTATGGAAAAGATGAATATGGTTGTTGGAACATTTTTTATCGAAATGGGAAGAACTCTTCTGGATCGTCTTAATGACTTTGATAAAAATTTTGATCAGGTAAAAGACAACTTTATTGATATCGATAGGTGGGATAAAAAAGAATTTCCTGAAAAGCTTGAAATGGCTAAGAAGATCCATTATGAAATTGATATGCAAAAAGGAGATTTAGAAAAACTTAAAGGATTTTTATTGGAAAAAAGAGAGTTTATGCTACGGCTTCTTGAAAATCCTAATCTTTTAGAACATGATTCATTCACGGAGCTTCTTTGGGCAGTAACTCATCTAACTGAAGAACTATCCTTAAGAAAAGATCTAAAAAAATGCGCAGATGCTGATCTAAATCATTTACAGGGGGACATGAAAAGAGCATATATCATACTTATCTATGAATGGATTGAGTATATGGGGCATCTAAAAAATAAGTACCCATATCTTTTCTCTCTAGCGGTAAGAATGAATCCTTTTAATCCAGAAGCTTCAGTAGAAGTAAAATAATAAAAGAAAAAATAAATTATTTTTTATCTTTTTTGATAATCATCGAAATGCAATTTTGTGGACAGACCATTTTACAGAGTGCGCATCCGACACATTTTTCATAGTCTACATCGTTAAGTTTTGGATTTTTCATTGCATTTGTAGCTCCGTCTCTACATGCGGTAACACATCTTCTGCAATCTATGCATCGCTCAGTGTCTACATCAGAATAGACTTCATCAATGTAATCCAATTTTTCAAGATCAGTTATTTTTGGTAGTGTGATACCTTTCAAATCTGCTAGAGAGTCATATCCATGCTCTTTCATAAAATTTAAGATATTCTCGTTCCAGCCTTTTACAATATCAAATCCGTACCACATTGCAGCTGTGGCTAGCTGTACTGTTCCTGCGCCCATCATCATGTATTCAATGACGTTTTCCCATGTTTCAATTCCGCCAATCCCTGAGATATTGATACCTTGTCTTGCAATTTCTCCAACCATCCTAAGACCTATTGGCCTTACCGCTGGCCCTGAATATCCCCCGAATCCACCCTTGCCCCATACATCAGGAAGAGGATTTCCAGTGTTAATATCCACTCCAGATAGGACTAATACTGTGTTAATTGCAGCCACTCCTTTAGCTCCACCTTTTACTGCTTCCTTTGCAATTGATGCGATGTCTGTAACGTTAGGAGTTAATTTTGTCATAATTGGAACGCTTACTGCTTCTGCTGCGGCCTTTGAAACTTCACCAGTTAATGGACAATCCTGGCCTATGAAAGCCCCCATTGCACTATCTGACATATGTGGACATGATACATTTAGTTCAATTATATCTGCTCCTTGTGCTTCAACATCTCTTGCAAGCTTAGCCCATTCATCTAAGTCTGTGCCTGCCATTATGCTTGCAACAATTGGAGTTCCGTGAGTTTTCTTTAGTTCTCTTAATACTTTAAACTCTTTTTTCCACCAGTCAAAAACATATGTAGAAATATGCTCTATATTTTGCATTCCAAATAATCTGTTCCTTCCTTTTACACCTTGAAATCTTGGTTTTGGGTCATGGAATTGCCTGTATGAAATAGTCTTAGTAACTCCACCGCCAAATCCAGCCTCCACAGCCCTTTTAATGTGATCTGCATCCAAAGTGGGCGGGGCTGAAGAGAGAAGAATTGGACTTTTAAATTCAACACCTAAAAATTCAACACCTAAATCTACCATTAGATCACCTTCCATATTTTAATCCATATACTTGTGGGATAATTGAATATTTTGAACCTGCTGCCCTCTTCAGGAATGAAGGATCGTTTGTAACAAATGGATATGCCCTCCATTTTGAATCGGCCCTAGCAACGACGGCTTTTGAAAATATATCATTCTTTAGACCATATATTATTAAGGCTGTTATCACCCCGCCGTCTTGACTGTGAGATGACGGATTTTTGGCCCTTGCTGCAACTATCTCAGGCTCTTCCTGATTCTTTAAGAGTATACTCTTGAAAGAATGTGTTCTTGGACATGCCATATAACAGCATCCGCAATCGGGTAAACAACTCCTAATACCGTAAGGTCTACCATCCTCAAGTATTTCAATATTGTAACATGGACATGCAAGTGCACATGTTCCACATGCCACGCAAAGCCCCGGTTGCAAAATTTCTTTTTCTAAATCCATAAATTTCTTTTTATGTCCTTTTTCAATAAATCCTTCTAAATTATCATCTTTTTCTAAATCTACAAAAGGAAGTTTGAATCCCTTATCTTGGGCAAGTTTAATTGATTTTTTAGACTGTTTGTTGTTCAGATCAATTACTTTGTTTAGCTCTTCTATTTGAACATTTGTTGATATCTCTATGAGATCATGGTCAACTAATTTTTTGAATAAGTCTTTTGCTTCTTTTGTTCTTAAAATTACAGTCGACCATCCTGTCTGTGTTCCTACACTTCCCACAGAGATATCAGCGAAATCTCCTGTAAAGTCAGAACACTGCCTACAGTTACCTCTTGCATATTTTGATACTTCTTTAATTTTTCTCGATCTAACTTCTTTGTCAGTATATGCATAGAAAACTCCACTTGAGATATTCATCTTAGTAACTTCTTCTAAAGGCAGACCCATATCTTTTTCAACATACGATGGTATTGAATTTGGAGAAAAGTTTTCTTTGCAGAAAACAGCAACAGTAAAAATTCTATTTGGCCAATGTGGATAATCTGCATCTCGGTCTTTATAAAATTCTTTGAAGTCTTTTGTGAGAGCAAGTAATTTCTTTACACCATTTATCTCACATGGATTTCCAACTATTACAACTTGTGCTCTGGGGTCTTTAGTTGTCTCGGAGAAACTTACTTCCTTGATTATGGCTTCACTCGTTTATATCCCTCCTACTCTTAAATTAATAAAAAACAAAATAGATAAAAACATGATTTCTTTATGATTTCAGTATTTAAATAGTTTTCGTCATATATTTATTTAAATAAATAAATAATAAAATATGTTCGGATAAAACAATAATTAGCGAATAATATCCGCTTTTCTCTTTAGAGCCCGTTTTTTTCTTAGATAATACATAAAAGGATTATTAATTCTTCTGGCTGTAACTGTTTTATTTTTAACAAAGGCCAAAAGTTGTTTTTTTACTTCATCTTCAGGTAATCCAGTTTTTTGGATAATTTCGTTAAGTGTCCTCATCCTGTCCTTTAATGTTAGCAAAATTTTTTCACCTGGCGTGTTTCCCTTAAGAGTGTCAAGTAGTTCTTTTTTTGTTACTTCGTAAAAATACATCTTGCAGAAGCTATCCGGTTCACATAACGTTGGAGCATTTTCCTTTACCTTTGCACACCCAGGAGGGATATACCATTTACTTCTCCCAAAGTTATCCAGCGTAGGGTATGCAAGGCCAAAGCCAAGGTGGTAGTATATATTTAATTCTTCTTGAGGTTGATCTTCTAAGAAAGGAGGATTGCATTTGTTGGCGGCAGACAAAATCAAAGGAATGACTTCATTTATTAGTATATTAATCTGTGTCTCATTAAGAGAAGGCTTTTCATCCTTTGAGAATATTTTAGTTGAAGGTATAATCCTTGAGTAAGATAAAAAAGAGGATAAGAATAAAGTAATTGCATAATTTCTGTCGCCGGCCCCAACTCCAGATAAGGCTTTGATGACACATGGAGGGTATACTTCAGGGTTAAGCTCTTCTGACTGGACTTCAATTTCTGAAAGGAATCCAGATATCTTTGATATTTCTCTAAAAATTTCATCATATATTGGGAGTTTAACATCTTTAGTTTTTTCAGCGATGCTCTTTATGTAGTTCAGTATTTTTTGCTCCATTTTTTTAACAAATGTTTTTAGAAGGATACTATCGTTTACTACTATGTACCCATTAAGGATATAGCTTTCAGTTAAATTTACTAAAGTTTCAGCGTCGGTCCATTTTATCAGATATTCTGGGAGAAGATATGAATCTCTAGATTGTCCAGATATTTTAATAAGTTTCAGTTTTTCCAAATCTCTAATAACCTCATCTGTAATCTTAATATCTAAATTTTTTATTGTGACATAAGGTTCTTCTGTAATAACATTTGAATTTTTTTTATCTCTGTTCTTACTTGACTCTGCCCTATGCCTAAGAATCTCAGTTATATCGGGAAATTTAAACAGGATAACATCGATTATATCTTTAATTGTGGCTATAATTTCTTCTTTTTTTTCTTTATTACCTCTTTCTTGAATCAGTAACTCAGATAATCTTTGCCTATATACTTTTGCGTATGTAGAAGCAAACAATCTTGACTCGCTTGAAAAAGGTCTTTTTGAAAGGGCTTGACAGAAAAGATAAAAAGATATAATGTCTGTTTTCTCGTCAGGCCCAGTGGGGAATAAGTACTTTCTATCTTTTGTATTATCTAATTCAGTTTTGATTTTATTTATTCCAAAATCTAATAGATCTTGTGAAACTTCATCAAAACTAATCCCAAGATATTCTTTGGCCTCCTCTCGAAATGGATTTAAAAGAAGAGGATTCATAAAAATAAAATCTGATGTGATTTAAAATAGTTTTCTATGGAATATTAAAAGTTTCAATAGATTCTGCAATTTCATTGATATTGCATAGATCGCCTTTAGTACATTTTATTAAGAGATCTTCAAGTTTTCCAATGTCTTCTTGATTTCTATTTCCTATTAGGATTAATGGTTTATTTATTGTTTCTGATGCTGTTTTTATGAGTTCTCTATATTCTTCCCTAGAACCTCCTTTAAAAAAAACAATTATTTCGTATTTTCTAATGAACTCTATAACTTGGGGCATGAGTTTCTTTATACCTTTAGAATCAAGAATTTGTTCATAATCCTTTATTATTTTCTCTGGTGGCATAAGTCCATATTTGGCACTTAAAACTGCAAAGTCAGCGCCATTTTTTCTATTATAAACAGCTTTTATTCTTGAAGATTTGTAAAGATCTATTGCTGGCATTTTACCTTTGTTTTTTTTTGCGCCGCATGCCGTTGCGAGAAGAACTTTCATTAAAATTCAACTTTGCTAATTTGATTTAAGACATTTGCCCTTATATCGCTAACATCCTCAAAATCGATTAAGATCTTTCCTTTTTTCATTAATTCTTTCTGAATAGGCTTCATTTTTTCTCCACACACACATTTGTCACTTGTTTTGCCATAGACTAGTTTACCATTCATACATTTGGGACATCTAAGGACAGTCTTTTTGCCACTCAATTTTCCCCTTTTAGTGAATGGTTTTCCTTCTACTTCGACTATATCAAGTGCAAAATCAATTGTTTTTGCATTTGAAACTGAAGTTCCTACTCCAAATGCATCTGCATCTTTAAATGATTTAAAAGATTCTTCATCTAGCCCCCCAGAAAGAAATATTTTGACATTTTTATATCCTCTAATATCAAGCTCCCATCGGACTTCCTGGATAATCTTTGACATATTTCCTCTTCTTGAGCCCGGGGTATCAAGCCTTACGCCAGTAAGATTCTTGATATTTTCTGCAGCTATCAATGCCTCTCTTTTTTCATCGCAGAATGTGTCTGCAAGCATTATTCGTGGGACATTTTTATCGATTATTTCGTCAAATAAAATAAAAGCCTCTTTAGAATCTCCAATTATCAAAGCAAGTGAATGTGGCATTGTTCCTGATGCCTTCTTTCCTACAATTTTTTCAGCACCTATGCAAGAAAATCCATCCAGTCCTCCAAGGTAAGCTGCCCTATCTATCATAGGGGCAATTGAGGGGTGCATTCTTCTAACGCCAAAACTTAATATTGGTTTATCTCCTACCATTTTCTTAAGTCTTGCAGATTTGGTAGAGATACCTGAAGATTGGCAAAGTAGGCCCAATAAAGCTGTTTCGAGATCACAAAACTCTTTATAATTCCCTTCTATAGTGATGACAGGTTCTTGTGAATAAAAAAGAGATCCTTCATCAAGCCCAATCACGTCAATATTATACCCTTCAAGTAATAAAAGAGCTTCATATAGGCCTGAAAGAATACCCCATCTATATCCGTTAGGTAATCCAGAAGCAGTTACTTCAACGACAACTTTTTTATTTATGTTCTTCTCTTCGAGAATCTTTTTTGTGTTGATAAAGTAGAAATCAGTAGTTTTGCCTGATTTAATATCCTCTTCAGATGCTGTAAAAAACATTATATCCCTTCAAAGCTTATATCAAAATTAGTATAATTAAATTTAAATCTTTCTTCTTCAAATTTTTTCTCTCTGCCGTATCTTAAAAGAGGTTTTGATAGATGCCTTTTAGCACACATTGGAACTTCATATGTTCCAATCTTAATATCCCTTGGAAGTTTGATAATTGAAGCCTCCATATTTTTTGTATGACATTTTTTACAGCGATATCCTTTATCTTTGCCTATTGATTTCATTGGATTATTACACATTTTGCATATAGGTTTCTCTATTTTTTGAACTTCGGCTAAAGTGATTATTTCTATTTTTTCAAGGTTAATTGTAAGTCCATGTTCAGTGTCTAATACACCACCATAAGCAATTATTGTATCGCCTTTGGAGAGTTTTCGTACAATATTTCTAAATTCTTTTGTGGGTTCATAAGCGGCGCATATAAGTTTTTTACTGTTTGATATTTCAAAAAATACATGTCCACCTGGCACAGTGTAAGGATTTTTAGAAACTATGCCCTTGACAATTACAGAAGAATACGGTTTTACATCAGCAATTTCCTTTTCTTCAAGATGCATATCTGTACCTTGGTTAGTTACAAAGAGATTTCTTTTATACGGAGTTTCAGATTCAATCAACGACGCAGCTTCTATCAAAATTTCTGGCGATTCACCCCTTAAACCATATAGAATTGGGCAATCTGAATGTGGAGAGATAACCATTCTCTTGTTCTTTAAATCATAACTAGAGAATATTCTTGGGGAATATCTTTTTTCAATTTGCATTGCACTTTCTTCACTTACACATTTTTTTCCTCTTTTATTGTGATTTCTATATACTATTAATTCATAAGTAAAGTCTTCTAGCTCTAATGCACATGAAGCAAGAGCACCTATTAACCCTCTTCCGTTTCCAATGAAATTATACTCTGCATTAATTTTATTTAATAAGGAAATAGCTTCTTCTATTGAAAGCATCTCGTGTAGGGCTCTTTTTGCAAATAATTTTATTTCTTCTGTTATTGAATTTTCATTTAGGAAAACAATTGCAGGATTAGTATTATCTCCTGATTCAGAGTATTTTGAGATTATATCAAAAGAAATAGACTTAATTCTTTCAAGGACTTCTGTGTTTGATGTGCCTGATACTATAAAAGAAACTGCTCCGTTTCCTCTTGTTTTATATGGATTATTAGGGTTTAAACGTAATAATTTTGGTGGTTCTATAATTAGATTCCTATCTATCTCCTTTATCGCCTCAACAATCAGCGTTCCAATATAAGTTGTACACATTCCATTTACAGAATCTGTGTCATCGAGCCCGATTATCACAAAAAATTGAGGGTATATATTTATATAACCTTTCTTATAGCTTTAATATTATGGAGAAGCAAGAGCTTTTGAACAGTATTGTTGAAACACTGAAAAAAGGAGGATTTGAAGTAGCTTTATCTAGGGTTCAATGCTCCTTTGATATTGTTGCAAGAAGAAATCTTATAGTCCTTATAATAAAAGCTTTAGCAAATCTTGATACTTTTTCTGAAGAGCATGCATGGGATCTTAAAATTCTCTCTAAAGCTCTTAAAGCTACGCCACTAGTAGTCGGTGCAAAGACTAAACTTGGTTCTATTGAAAACAGCACTGTTTATTCAAGACATGGCGTTAATTGTATTTCCGTTACCACTCTTGAAGACCTTTTCATAGAAGGTAATCCGCCTTTAATATATGCAGATAGAGGAGGTTTCTTTGTTGAGGTAGACGGGAGTTTGATTAGAGAAGAGAGAGAGAAACGAGGTATGTCTATTGGTCATCTCGCTGAGTTACTAGGGGTATCAAAAAGCTCCGTTTATGAATTTGAGAATGTAGAGAAAAGAATTAGTATTGATTCAGTCATAAAAATAGAAAAAGAGTTAGACATAGGCATAACTAAACCGATATACCTAATTAAAGTTGATGATAAAAAGGAGATTAAAAATATCCCAGAAAATCCCATTGAAGCTGCAAGATCTGATCTTGAAAAGACTGTTTTAGGAGATTTAAGTAATAAAGGATTTGAAGTATTTCCTACAAAGAGAACTCCTTTTAATGCTCTCTTAAAAGAGAAAGAAATTCTAATCACAGGTATATCTGACACTAAAACATACATCTTTGAAAAGAAAGCAGAGATTGTAGCAAGCATCTCTGAAATTACAGAAAAAGACGCAATGTTTGTAGTAAATGCAAAGAGAATAAAGGAAAATATAAAGGGAGTGCCCATACTCACACAAAAGGAAATTAAATCATCCAAAGACGTTGAGGACATTCTTGAACTTGTTCATGAAAGAAAAGTTGATAGCAAACGTCAAAACTAGTTTTTAACAAAGTTTATATATTTTAAAATACTATTCTATTAAGCGTGATGAGAAAGCTAATCTGAAAAAAGATGATGAGGCTTATGAGCTCTGAAATGCTATGGGTGTGAAAATGCGATATAGATATTTGATAATATTTATTTTTGTACTTTTCTTTATAGAATTACCCTTAGCATATATTTACTACTCTGGGCAAGAAAAGGCAGTTAAAAAAAATATTAAAGAAATTGAGTTAAGTGATAGCTTTTTCGTGTCTAGAGATAATCCAAAGTATATAGCAGTTGCTTTAAATAGGGGAATTATACACCAGATAGTTCTATCTTCTTCTGGCAAGATAAATATTTCACTAACTGACTTGGAAGGATTTTTGGTTTGGTTAAAAGACCCTGATGCGATTAAACCGATAGAATTTTTCTATCAGGTTGATAAACTTAATTTTACGTATGTTCCAAAAGAAACAAAAACATATTACTTAATATTTGAAACTGATCCCTTACTAGCAAGCAATGCATCTGTAAATATTGAAATATCCTCGGTATATGTAGAAGTAATAAGAGAAGATATCCTTAACACTATTGAACCGATATTAAAAGCAACAACTGTTATTACTATACTTCTTTTTATCCTTTCAATCTTACCAAAAGGAGGGCTCTCAAGGAAAAAACTAGGGAAAACTTTCTATGTTCTTTCAGAAGAAGCAAAGTCGCACGATATTGCTTTTTTAAGAGAATTTAGGGGATTTTCAGAGAAAGAAATTAAGGTTCTTTTATTGATGCAAACAAAAGCCCGAGTGACAGAAAAGGAAATACCGAAACTTTTCGATATATCAAGTTTTTACAAACTATATAAAATGGGATTTATAGAAAAAATTACAGAACTTTAATAAAGATTTCACCAAACATCATTTCTTGAGTTACATCTATTTTTTTATCACTATAAAGAAATAGTATATAAAGGAATATTCTTGCAACTTCTCTTGGAGTTCTCTCTTCAAGTAAATCTCTAAAAGGTATCACTTCACTTATTTGTTTTAAATCAAGAAGATGCTGATATAGTTTTTCTACCTGTTTTCTAATATCGGCTTTTATTTCATCTATCTGATAAATTTGTGGCCCTATTTTGGCTATTATTTTCTTTTTTGGTTTCTCCCCGTCTTCTAACGCATCTAATAGAGCCTCAAATAGTTCTGGGAGAGTCATTTTACCGACGTTTCTTCTTCTCAAGGGTGGTTTAATATCATCAATTTCAAATTCAGCATTTTCAATATCTTCCCAAAAATCAAAAAACTCATCATCTACTTCTTCTTTATCTTCTTCTCGCATCATTTCTTCACTTTTCATTCTTAAAAGAATGGATGATGTTAGAATTGTTTTACCTGAGATTCTTAAATCAAGAGTCTTTAATTTTCTAATTCTCTCAAGAAATTTGTTTGTAAGGTCTATTATATCAATGTCCCAAGGATCTATCTCCCTTGAAAGGACAAGATCCATAAGAACGTCTATTGGCCCTATTTCAGGGATAAGAACATCCTCTTGGATCAGGCTAATGCCTCCTCCTGTTTAACTACCTTCTCAACTTCAAGTGCGACCATTGAAGAAAGTCCTTTCTTGTACATTGATACCCCAAATAATCTTTCTGCTCTTGACATCATTCCTTCTCTTAGGGTAATTACAATAAATTGAGTTTTTTCAGCCTGTCTCTTTATCATGTCTGCCGTTCTTTCTACATTAGAATCGTCAAGATTTGCATCTACTTCATCGAGGATATAGAAAGGAGATGGCTTGTATCGCTGAATTGCAAATATTAAGGAAAGTGCAGTAATGGCCTTTTCACCACCGCTTAAGGATACGGCAGTTTTTACATTTTTACCCAATGGTTTGGCATCTACTATTATTCCTCCATCGAAGGGATTACCTTCTGTTTCTAATAGTAGTTGTGCTGTTCCGTCTGGAGATATCTCTGAGAAGATCTCTGAGAAGTTAGAAGCAATTTCATTAAATGTTTTTAAGAAAACTTCAGATTTTTCTTTTTCAACTTCTCCTATGAAATTAAGTATTGCATTCTTCTCTTCAAGTAGCGTGTCTCTTCTGAGTTTCAAAGTATTGTATCTGCCCTCTTCTTCCTCATATTCTATGATTGCCCTCATGTTAATTGGCATTAGTTTCTCTCTTTCCTTTTCCAATGATTCGATTTCAATCTTAACTTTGTCTGGGGTCTTAGAAAATTCTTGAGGTGTTTCGTAGTCTGAAGCATGTCGGGAGAATTCGGCGATGTCTTCTATTAGTGTCCTTTTTTCTGAATTCCACAAATTCAGATCAGATTCTAATTTTGAAATCTTTTCTGTTTTAGTATCTTTTTTAATTCTTAAATTAGAAGTATCGGTAGCAAGACTCTTCTTTTTCTGATTAAAGGAGGAAAGTTCTTTTTTGATTGAAATGTCATCATTTTCTTTTTCTTTTAAGATTCCATTTGTTTCCTTTAAGCTACCCTCTAATTCAGATATCTTTTTCAAAAGTATTTCTTCTTGAGGTTTTCTTGAAACAATTTTTTCAGAAAATTTAGTATTAGTTTGATTAAGATATTCAAGTGTTGAATTTATTGATGATATTTGGGAAGAAATTTCTGAATATTTACTTCGGAGATCTTTCAGGTCGATTTCAAGTGCTTCTCCTATTTCGCCTTTGCTAGAATCTTCAATGCCTTTTTCAACATTGGCTTTTTCTTTCTCAAGTGCACTTATTTCTTTTAAAAATGCATCGATTTTAATTTTGGTATCGGAGGCAAGACTTTTTTGTTTTTCAAGTTTTTTTGTTATTTCGTCAATTGATTTCTCAAATGATAATTTTTCTTTATTTAAAGAGTTCTTTTCTTTTGTAAGTTCCTCTTTTTCTCTAGTAAGATTAGTTATTTCAGAAGAGAATTCTGCCTTCTTTATACTAAGATTACCCAAAATCTCTTCTATTTTTTCTATTTCTTTTTTGACTGATTGTTTTCTCAAATCATATTCAGATAATTTCTTCTCTAAATCTTTGAGGGATAAAGTATCTTCTTCAATGTTAAATGAAACAGAGAATTTTTTTCTTGTGTAATATCCGCCAGTTATAGCACCCGTTGATTCTACAAGGTCACCGTCTAGTGTTACAAGTCTTGTATTTTCTATAGTTTTAGAAACATCAATATTATCAATTATGTAGGTTCTTCCAAATACATATTCAAAGGCTTTCCTAAATTTCTCATCAAAAGAAACTAGTTCAATCGCAAGTCCCACGACTCCTTTAGTCTTTGGGGCGTTTGATATCTTTGGTGTAACAAGTTTATTTAAAGGTAAGAAAGTAGCACGGCCAGCTTTTAAATTCTTAAGAAATTTAACACATTCTCTTGCAACGTTGTCATCCTCTACCACTATATTTGTAAGTCTTGATCCTGCTGCAACTTCTAGAGCAACACTATATTCTTCTTTTGTGGTGCCGAGTTCAGAAATAGTTCCATAAATTCCAGGTATCAATTTGTCCTTTTTGGCTTTTAATATTTCGGCGATTGCTTTTTGTCCGCCTGTAATGTCATTTTGAGCTTCTTTTTTTACATTAATTCTAGCTTTTAAATTTTCAAATTGAGATAAAGACTGTTTTGAATCAGACTCTATTTGAGACAATTCTGATTTCAGACTTTGATGATTCTTATTAAGAGAAATAATTTCATTAGTATTGTTTTTAATATTAGACTCGTAATTTATAAGACTTAACTCATTGTCTTTCAATTTCTTTTCAATGCCACTTAATTTATCCTCTATCTTTTTGATATCGGATGTTATTCTTATTCTATCTTGTTCAAGAATTGAGACTGAAGCATTATAAGAATCGAGTTCCTTGCTTAATGAAAGATATTCTTTTCTATTTTTTTCAAGCTTTCTATCTGCCTCAAGAAGGCTTTCTTTGATTTTTAGGAACATCCCGTCCTTGCCTGAAAGGGTATCTAAAAGTTTTCTATATTCAGCTTCTTTATTTTTGATTAATATTTCAACTTCTGCACTTTCTTTTTCAAGATTCGCTTTGTTTTGTGAAAGTTCTTTAATTTTGAGTTCGTTTTCAGCTATTTCATTATTTGTTTCATCGATTTCCTTTTTTAGAGATGAAAGTTCCTTTTTTTCATAGTCAATAGATTGATTAATTGATAAAATATTTCCTTTAATCTTTTCAATTTCTCTAGTTATATTAATACTGTCCATTTCCATTTTGCGATTGTATTCGTCATCTAGTTCTAGTAGTTCTTTTTCTTTATTTGCAATATCCTGAATTATTTTAGAAACGGCGCCCCTTAATTCTTCTATATCTTTCTGGCCTTTTTCTATATTTGACTCAAGTTTTATTTTTTTGTCCTCTAACTCTCTTAATTTACTGTGGTAATAAATAGCCCATTTGTGTTTTATCTCTTTATCTATCACTTGGTATCTCTCGGCATCTTTTTTGTCCCTTAGTAGTCTATCAAGACGATTTTTAACTTCAGAGATTACAAGTTCGACCCTAGTAATATTCTCTTGGGCTTTTTCAAGTTCTCTTAATCCTTTTTCTTTTTTATCGTCAAACTCTGCAATCCCCGATATCTCCTCTATTATTCCTCTTCTATCAACAGGATTCATATTAATAAAATGTGCAATATCTCCTTGCATGACGATATTATGGCCGTCTGGCCTAATACCAACATAAGAAAATATATCTAAAACATAAGATCTGGTGGCTCTTTTTCCGTTTACCCGGTATTCTCCTTCTCCTTTACTATTTACTGCCCTAGATATGGTAACTTTTTTCTCTTCAATAGGAAATCCGCCATCTTCGTTATTAAAAGTAATAGAAACAATTGCCTCTTCGGCCTTTTTTTCATCCTCTGTTCCATTAAATATCAAGTCTGAGAGTCTCTCTCCTCTCATGGATTTTGCAGAAATTCTTCCAACAACAAAACATATTGCGTCTGTTATATTTGACTTCCCACTTCCATTAGGACCAACTATACAGGTGAATCCTTTTGAGAGGGGGAGTGTAAGCGTTTTATTACCATAGGATTTGAATCCTTTCATTGTGACTTTTTCTATGAAGACTATGGAACCACCTCTAGGCTTAACAAACAATATTCAGTATCTATAGCTTATAATAGTTTTCGTTAGTTGAACACCAATCACGATTAATTTTAAATAAATGCCTATCTTTTTAACATTTGTGGTGCCCCAATTAAGGAAAAATGCATTTATTCTTCTTAGTCTAATTCTTATTGGATTTGTTATTTTTAGTATAAGCTTTTACAGAGACCCAGAAAGATCAATTCCTATAGAAAATGACATTATTATTTCTCCTGCAGATGGAAAAATAATGTCAATAGATACTGTCAAGATTGGGGAAGTTCCTTTTACTATTAAAAACGGTAAAAAAATTAATCTGCCTGAGTTGAAGGGAATTATAGAAGAGAATTATACAATGGTGTCTATTTTCATGGGGCCTTTTGATGTTCATGTTAACAGGGCCCCTATTTCTGGCAAAGTAAGTAAGGTTATATATATTGAAGGGGGGCATTATCCTGCTTTTGGAGAAGTTTTTACAGAGAATGAGAGAAATATAGTCGTTATTGATGGAAATACCCGGACAGTTACAGTCCAGATTGCAGGAACAGTTGCAAGAAGAATTGAATGTTATGTTGACGATGGTCAAACTTTAATGATTGGAGATAAAATTGGAAGAATTAAACTTGGATCACAGGTAGTAATTATTTATCCATCTAAATTAAAAACAATTGTAAAAGTTGGAGATATGGTAAGGGCAGGGGAGAGTATAATAGGGATAATTTGACTTAAAGTAAGCTTTCTATCTTTTTTCTTCCAGCTTCGAAAGCTTTCAAATTTATATCTGCTTTTTTAGATAAAGTATCCTTTATAGTTTCTAAAAGAGTTTCATTTTTTATTGGTATTTCAAGAAGAGATAGCGCTCCTATCAAGACCATATTCATGACGACTTGATTACCTAATCCCTTTGCAATTTCAGTTGCATTAAAATGATAGACTTTACCTTTTTCAGAAAGAATAAACAATATCTCATCTATTGGAGGATACTCACATTCTCCAAGGGAGACAGAGATTGGATTAATTTTCTCTGTGTTTAAAATTGTTTTCCCACCTTTTCTCAAGTATGAAATGTTTCTTAAAGCTTCAAGTGGCTCAAATGCAATTAAGATGTCTGCTTTTCCTTGAGGAATAACTGGCCCGTAGACTTCATCACCCATTCTTACATGAGAAACAACAGACCCGCCTCTTTGGGCCATGCCATGAATCTCACCTAATCTTACCTTGTGCCCTTCTTTGAGTGCTGCGTTTCCTAGAACATAAGAAGCAAGTATAGTGCCCTGACCTCCTACTCCGCAAATGAGAATATTAAATTCCATAAAAATTTGATATATAAAAGGTATTTAAAGTTATTGAAAAGTTATTTAAGATTGTGTAATCTGCTAAAAATTTCGCCTGTTACCAAATGATGATTTTTCAACCTCCTTGTCCAATACTTCCATAAGATTGCCCAGTACTACGGGCTCGAGCT
>LNJC01000005.1 GCA_001587575.1 Candidatus Methanofastidiosum methylothiophilum | reverse complement strand
AACTGCACTGTTTCCTGCATCGTGCTCTGGCACAATCTTTTGAATCTGAATGCAGGTTAATTATGTCCCACAGCCATAATTATCCTTATATATATTAAAAACAATCATTAATTGGGATAAAATGAAGTATGAAGTGTTTTATGGAAAGGGTATGGGGAAAGTAAAAAAGGAATATTTGGATATCTATGAAGTTGTGAAAAATCTTAATGAAGTGGTATACACTGGGAAAGCTCTTGATTACAAAGCTCAGAAGCTAATTGCAATTGGGATAACGGCTTCTCGCTGCGATGAAACTGCCACTGAAAAACAGATGCGTTCTGCCATGAAAGAGTTAAAAGCTACCCCAGAGGAAATAGTCGATGTTCTTAGAGTAGTCCTTTTACTATCAGGCATGCCTGCTTTTACAAAAGGCATGAGAATACTTGAAGAAATAACTAAAAAATAGGTATTATAGTGGTAGCTGAATCAAAACTACGAAAGATATCAGAATTTCTAATGACATTAGGGTTATTCATTACTGTCTTTGCATTTATGGGATTCAATATATTAGCATATCTAGGGTTAGTTTACATACCCAGTCACCTTTTTGGATTATTTTTATTATTCTTTGGACTTTTTATTAATCCCGAGATACTGTTTAATTTGAAAAAACCTAAAGTAATACTCTTTTTGATTATACTAGTTATAATATACGCCCTTTTAGTCATTCAAGTTCTTGACTATTTTTCAAGATTAGTATAAATATTCTGAATTAAGGATATTTTTTAAATTATAATTTGTTTTATTGATTATCATAAATAATAATTGAAAATAAAAATATATTTTAATAATTTTATAATAAATAGCAATAATTTGGAGAAAGACTTATAAATTAGGTCTGGGGTATTTTGTAACATGAAGGTGGTTTCAATGAAAAAGATTGGAATTGCTCTGCTATCTATTGCAGTATTATCTTTGATAGTTGCTGTTCCTGTATTCAGTAACAATTACGCATATAATTTTGAAAAGGGCGCAGCTGGTTGGGAAGCTACAGGAATGTGGCATATAGTAAACGAAAAGTCACATTACAAAAACGCAAACAGTGGAGTTTCAAGTTTTTGGTATGGAAATGAACTTACTGGAAATTATGACTCTGGGACCGCTAACAGCGGTAGGCTTATTTCTCCGCCGATTAATCTCAAATATTCAACTAATTCCTCTTTAACCTTCTGGTACTGGTACCAGACCGAAAGTATGGGAAAAATTTACGATCAGAGATTTGTCCAGATAAGGGAAGTCGGGAATATTGAATGGGAAGATTTAGGCCAGCTTTACGATGACCAGATGGGCCAGTGGCTTCAGAAAAATTACGATATCTCTAAGTACAACGGCAAAGTTGTCGAGATAAGCTTCTATTTTGATATGAGCGATGAGCTTGCAAATGATTACCGTGGATGGTATATCGACGATGTTGAAATACAAGTTGAAAAAAATTAATATTATAATAAACTATTTTTAATTTATTTTATTTCTACTTTGTAGTGCTTTACTTTTTTTGGTATTTCAAGTAGCAGTACCCCTTTCTTGAAGGTGGCTGTAACTTTCTCAGGCTCTGTTAAAAATGGTAGACTAATATCTTTACTAAAACAAAATCCTTTCGTTGTTGGTGCGAAAATTCTGACACAGTTTTCTTCTGAGATCACTTCAATTTTTTCTTTTTCCACGCAAGGCATGTCCAAAGTTGCAAAAAGAGCTTCTTTAGTATCTCTGTACTCAATAAGGGGCTCTACATTGTTGCACCCGCAGTAGTTTACACGCCAGTAGGTATGCCTAAACGTGTTATTGGGAGTTTCCTTTATTATATAGTACCTTCTTATCATATGACCTACCTGTACATAGTCGGCACTTCTACTTTGGATTCCCTCTGCATGGAGACGTTGGTCTGTTCCATCAATGTCCTGTAATTCACCTTTAGTTCTTCAGCCTGTTCAGTAAGCTGTTTCACATCTATATTCAAATCAATCATTTTGTTTAATGTCTTTAGGATTGAAGCGGCTGCCCCAGGATCAGGGTAACTTGGATAGCACTGGGCAAGTAATATTGACGAGTTAAGATTTAATTCAATGGAATTTTTAATAATGAGTGCGTAAAATCCTGATACAAATCCCTCTTCTAAAATCTTAACCCCGGATTCTTCCATTTTTTTCAATATTTCTTCATTGTTTGAAGTCCCAAATATTTCAGGTTCTTCTATGTCGAGCCTCTCTTGTATTGGAGTTCCACTTATTGAAATCACAAGTCCTGCACCTTTTTCTTTATACCATTCAGTAAGTTTCTTTGCAAGTAGAAAACCTGCTTTTGGATCAATTGGAATTTCAGACAAGATAGCTATTATCTTACCTTTTTGGAATATCCTAACTGGATTTAACACTTTTCTTTCATGTATTACCATTACAGGTGCGAAGAGGTCAGATTTGATGTATCCTACTTCTTCAAAGTTTTGCTCCAAAACCATGTGACTTACTGCAATTGATCCGACTAGTCCCATATCTGGAACACCTTCAAGTATAATTGGGCTATCGACATCAATTTTTTTAGTTTCAATAATAGTAATATCCTCAGAAAGAGTCATTTTATCACCTTTATTGTGAAATCAATGTTAATTTAAATATCTACTCCTATCTTATAATTAAATAATAAAAATATTTATTCTTCTCTCTTTTCAACTACTATCTTACACTTGACAGCTATAGCTGCTATTGCCCCAACTGCCGCAAGCCAAGGAGCTATTACTGCGCCCACAAGACCTGCAACTACTGGTATATCTAAAAGAGTCCTGTCCTTTTCA
This sequence comes from Candidatus Methanofastidiosum methylothiophilum, assembly GCA_001587575.1. Classification (GTDB taxonomy): domain Archaea; phylum Methanobacteriota_B; class Thermococci; order Methanofastidiosales; family Methanofastidiosaceae; genus Methanofastidiosum. Next base: position 51,902 of record LNJC01000005.1, on the reverse strand, counting down.
TCTTTGATTATTATCCTTGTAGCTATCCCTTCATCAAAAAGCTTCTTTATTTCTTCTACCAGGTGGTCTGCATCGACAAAAAATTCTTCTCTCTTTGCCGTTGAAGAGCCACACTCCTGGCAGTACTTAGCATTGTCATCTATTTCCTTCCCGCAATTTTTACATATCATTTTATCACCACCAAGTTAGAAACAAAGAACTATAAAATCTTTACTGAAAACTCTTTAACAAAAAATTTAAACTAGAATAGATACTTTGTTTCATGAATGTAAACTTATCAGATGAACTCTCAAATTATTTTCCTATGCTAAAAGTAGCAACGATGGAAGTAAAAAATTTAGAAAATAAGAAGCTTTGCGAAGAGCTTGAAATAGAAAAGAGAAAAATTGAATCAGAGATACGGAAGAATTCTAAAATTTATCTAGAGTCAGATATTATAACGAAATACAGCACGTTTTTTAAGAAGTTTGGGAACAAATACCCGATTGAATACCAGATCAAATCTATAGCTGAAGGGAAGAGTTTCCCATCCCAGTATACTGTTGTTGAGTCAATGTTTATGGCAGAATTAAAGAATATGTACCTTACAGCTGGCCATGACCTTGACCTTGTTGAGGGAGAGCTTAATACTAAGATAGCTAAAGGTGACGAAACCTATATCAATATCAGTGACAAAGAGATGAGACTTAAAGCAGGGGATATTGTAACTATTGATGGAACAGGGATAATCTCTAGCGTGTTATATGGTCCAGATAGAAGGACAAGGATAAATGAAAAAACTAGAAATTATCTTTTCTTTGCTTACTTCCCGTATGGGAAAAAAAAGTAAGATAAAAAATCATTTTTTGGACATTTTGAAATATATAGGGATATTCGATAAAGAGTTTGAACTTTCAGATATAGAGGTATACGGCTAGATTAGAGATAGTTTACCTTGCTTGATTTATTATTTTGTTTGCCAAGTTGATTAGTTATTGCTGCTATTTCTTCTTGGAGATTCTTTGCCTTCTGCATGAGAATTGTCCTCTCCTTCTGTATCCGATACATGTCCTCAGGCTTCACGTTCCTCTTAACGACTCTCGTGAAATCAGCCTGGTTTCTTTCAAGCTTTGACATTACTTCTGCTAGCTGCTCTTTTTTCACTGTAAGCTCGTTCTCTAGTTCCGGGGTAACATTATTATCTTGCGTCTGATCTACTGGTGCAGAAAATTCATGTTGCTTTTCTACCAGATTATCCTGTTGGTATTTTTCTATAATTTTTAATAGAAGACTCTCGGGGATTATAATCTTCTTGTCGCAATGAGGGCACTTTATTTCAACATCTTTCATGTAAACACTCTCTTGGATCTATGGCATAGATTGAGTTCGGCATATATAAGAATTAAGATTAATTAAAAAAGGCAGAAATTATTGTTTTTCTATCTCGTCTAAAATTCTCATTCCTTTGTTAAATGCAGGCATTCCTGAGGTAAGTAGGACAACTCTTAGGACATCTACTATTTCATCTTTTGTTATGTTAAATTCATTCATCCCTGACATCATCTGTTTTTTTGTTGCACTCTCATCTGCTCTAGCCGCTGTTATTCCTAAGGCCACAAGTTTTTGTGTCTTATAGTCTAGAGCCCGTCCAGTGAAAACTGCTTCGTCAAGTTTTACTATTGCTTCAAATATTTCAGGATATTCATTTTTTATTTTGTTTACACCTTTACCATAAAATACTCCATCTTTCATAATAACACCGATAATAAGAAGAAGGAGTAGAGATATAAAATGAACTATTAGAAGTTAAATTATGAGAAAAGAAAAAAATAAATTTATTCTTTGTCTTTGTTGGCTTTTAAGATATCAAGTATTTTTGCCATTGGAAGAGATTTTTTTCTCTGTGGATACCAGTTAATTATTAAATCTTTTTCCTGGAGATCGTATTCCATTTTGGAGTCATTGTAGTTGTAAAGGTCTTGTGCAATTGCTATAACCTCATTATTGTTCTTACCAAGCCCACCAAAGTGCATCAGGACAACAGTCTGCCCTGGATTTACTGTGACTTTGTCCCACCTGTAGGTAAGATTGTCCTTTGTATCCATTAGCTCTTCTACAGAGTCTACCCTTTTAGCACCGTTAGGCCCATCCCAATTAAAGGCAAGTGACGGATCGTATTTTTGGTGTCCGCCATACTGGTCATCAGATACTGACCAGTAGTCATTCTTATCGACTATCTTATCTCCACTTGAGGTCATTACAACCCTTGTAGAACTATCAGACCCTAAATTTGACTTTATTATGACATCGACAGTTATAGGTGAACCTGTAGGGTTATAAAGTATCTCAAGACATCTCACCCAGTTTCTGTCTTCCGGGAAATAGAACTTTCTGGATACAGTAAGCCCCGACAAAGTTACCTTATCAAAGACGTACTCCCTACCGCCTGCTTCTGTGGTATAAGCACCTGTGCTTGAATGATATCTATAATTATAGTCAGTAAAGTCTATTTTATTTATGAAAAGATAGAATGCGCCGTCATATGCATCATATAATGAATCGTCCTTGGCGCTTGCATCATCAATACATCCCCTTCGAGTATCTAATCCTTGAAATGTAAAATCCTTTGAGTCTATATTTAAACTGGCACCCAAAACAGATGCTATTCAAAAAGTACTTCCAACAAATAACAAGCTTATCAATATAGCTATTATTTTTTTCATGGTAATCACCACTATCGTTAGTCAACTTTAAATTTTAATAGTATTTAACTTTTAAAGATTTTGCCTAACTTGAAATAGACTTTAGACTATTGGAGGAGAATGTTATTAAAATAAGGCCAAAGAACACTATATTCATAAAATGAACTAAAGAAGCAAGAGTGCCGCGGGCCGGATTTGAACCAGCGGAATACCAGATCTTCAGTCTGGCGCCCTCCCAGGCTAGGCGACCGCGGCTTGCCTAATAAGAAGTGAATATTTTAGGGAATTTATAAACTTTTCCCCGTCCGATTTTTCAATAAAAAATAACAGAAATACTTATAAATATGGATGGCGACACCATCCATATGGATAACAAATGCATCATTTGTAAATGTGAACTAAATGATAGAATTCTAATTATCTGTGAAGAATGTTATGAAAGGTATTTCTCTGACTTAGAATCAAGTAATAACTATCTAAAAAGAAATAGTGCCTATGCTGCGGATTGAGATATTAAACAAAGACTTAAACGATGAAAAGATTAATAAATTATTATCTATCGTTACCGCAATATCAGATAGCGATCAAGTAGGGGTAGTTATAATTGAAGAGTAAAGTCATAATTAATTATCCAAAAGATGTCAGGGAATACTGTCCAAAGTGTAAATGTTTTTTTTATCCTGTGAAAGATCACATTTGCTATTTCTGTAAAAGTAAGACTGTCCTCCATAAAGAATAACTACATTCTTTCGATTGTAAATCTCTTCTTGTACCTTGTAAGTATTCTAACTGTTCTCTCTCCAATTATTCCCATGAAAAGCGCATTTCCAATTGCATGACTAACATCCCAGCCAATGCTTAATACATATGTTCTGATAAAAGTTTCAAATGTATGAGGCTTAACAAAGAATGCAAAGTGCCATATATTCATTATCCAGCCGTAAAGAAATCCCCAAGCTACTGAAAACAATATAATCAATTTAAAATTAATTTCTTTTCGCCCGAGATATCCGGCTGTAAGTCCAGGTAATCCCCAGCCTATCATCTGCAGAGGTGTCCATGGACCGTGGCCCAAAAAAAAGTTCGAAACAAATGGAGTAAGGGCCCCGACGAAGAATCCTGCAATTGGGCCGTAAACAAGCCCAGAGCAAATTATGAGTGTGGTGCATGGCTGGATTCCCTGAAAATTAGAAAATGGGATTCTCAATACTGCGGATATCCCCGAAAGCATTGCTATCAATGTAAGCTGTTTTGTACTAAACTCCTTTCTTTCAAACTGGTGGACAAATGCAATTATGACAAGGATAAATATTAGAATTATCTCGTAAGGCCACAGCCTAACTATTGTCCTAGAATCATCAAATACTAGCCCGCCCCCAAAAAGTAATATTCCAATACCAATAAAGATTAGAGGGAAGATGTCATTTTTTTTTATCCGACCACCTCTAATACTTCCTCTACAGTAAGGGTGTCTTCAGGTATCCCATATTTTGTGTAAGGCTGCACTAGTCTATTTATTTGAGGGGAGAATAGAAGTGCTTTAGACAGAACATCTCTCTTATTTCCATCGGAGATAATACTACCCTCGCTTAGTAATACTACTCTGTCCGCAAACTCTGCAGCAGTTTCAATGTCATGTGTAACCATAATTACTGTTTTGGCCTTTTCTCTTAAGTAAGAAATTAGTTCCTTTTTCAAGTAGTAGTCCATGCCTCTTGTGGGCTCGTCAAGTATCAGTATTTCAGGCTCAGATACTAAAACAGATGCAAGTGCAACCCTCTGTCTTTCACCGCCTGAGAGGTCATGCGGATAGCTATTTCTGTACTGGTGTATCTTGAACTTCTTTAAAATATCCTCAGTCTTCTTTTTAACGAGTTCATCTTTCATCTCAAGATTTCTCAAGACAAATTCAACTTCCTCTTGAACTGTGTCGTTGAAAAGATGTAGATTTGGATCCTGAAACACTATGCCAACTTTTTGTATTAGGTCGCCCAGTGAATAATCGCTGATCTTTTTACCGAAAAGTAGCAATTTACCTTTTCTTGGTTTTACAAGGCCGTTCATTAGTTTTACAAGAGTCGTCTTCCCACTTGCATTCTTTCCCATGAGAGCTATCATGTCTCCCTCGTAAACATTGAAGGATATGTCTTTCAAGACATCTTTTTCGCCATCGTATGAGAAGAATACTTTATCCATTGAAATAGTAACTCTGCTAGAGCTATTTTTCTTCTCCCATGAAACTTTGTTTTTTGGATTGCTTAGCACGTCTCTTAGAGAAAACCTTGCTTCCTTAACTGTAAGCGGCATCCCGTTATTCACTATTTTGTCCTTAAAGTGCAATGAGAGTCTTGTTACTGGGGGTAGTCCAACTTTCCAGTTCTCTACTTTAGCCGATCTAAGCTTTCGTGGACTTCCATCATATATCAGCTTTCCATTATCAATCATTAGCATCCTGTCCACATGGTGAATTACCCTCTCTAACCTGTGCTCGACCAAAAGTATTGTAAGCCCGAGCTCATCGTTTATTTTCTCTATGACGTTCAGAACGCTTTCAGCACTTCTAGGATCAAGCTCAGATGTTGGCTCGTCTAGCAACAGTATTTCGGGGTGGGTTGCAAGTGAAGAAGCTATGGCTACTTTTTGTTTCTGACCTCCGGATAGCTCAGAAGTTACTCTGTTTCTTAATCTTGAAATGTTTACTGCGTCAAGAGCCTCCTCTATCCTCTTTCTCATGAGCTCGTTTGAAAAGCACAGATTCTCCATACCGAATGCGATCTCCCTCTCGACTTGATTTGAAATTAATTGATTTTCTGGGTCTTGGAATACCATCCCTACTATCTCAGACATCTGATTTGTAGGGGTATCTGATGCATTCTTCCCTTTTACTAATACTTCCCCAGTTATTTTTCCACCGTAGAAGTTTGGTATGAGCCCATTTATAGCTCTCAAGAAAGTTGACTTGCCCCCGCCAGAAGGCCCTGTAATTACAAGGAACTCTCCCTCATCTATTCTAACATTGATTTTATCGAGAGATGGGGTTAAAGAATCTGGATAATAAAATGAGAAATCTTTGAATTTAATCATAGGCCATCAGTCCTTTGATTTTAAGTAGGGGCAATAGGAAAATCTGGGCCAATAATATTGTTATAATGTAATATGCCTCGGAATTAGATTTTATCAGAGGATCAATTGTCTGATAGAACTTAAAGACGCCTATCCCCTGGGATACCATATACAGCGATATAACTAGAGGTGCGATTGATACCAATATCAGAAGAATTTCTGAAGGTAAAAGTTTAGTATCATTATAAAAACTTCTCTTTTCATATTTCCCAAATCCCCGGGACTCCATTGATTCTGCAATCTGGACGCTCCTGTCAAGGCTCTTTGAAAGGAGGGGAAAGAATACAGCACCATATTTTTTTATTCTCTGTTTAAGAGTTCCTTTGGAAAAATCAACGCCCCTTGACCTCTGAGCTTCCTGGACGTTCTTCAAATCAGAAAAGAGAACCGGTACAAATTTTGTTGATAGGGATGTAACGACAACAGACCTATAGGGGAGTCTCAGTTTTGTTACGGCCCTCAGAAGATCGTCTGGATCAGTTGTAAGATTTAAAACTGCAAATGCGCCAAGGATTGCCGCTATTCTTATGCACATTGTAAGGGAAAATGCAAGCTCCTCGAGCGTGATATTAAGTATACCAAAAATTGGGATTCTAAATGGCAACTGCCAGAGAACAGTCTCGCCATTTGCATTTACAACTAGATTAAACATTATTACAAACGGTATAAAGTATACAACTAGCTTCATCACTCTTGACCATTCTAAGAATATTTTTGATATGGCGGCCATGAATAATGAGGATAAGAAGAGAACAAGGAGTATTATGGGGTGCTCAAAAATTATGGAAATAAAGAGAATTGAAGAGAGCCATGTTATTTTTAAAAATGGAGAGGTGTCGTGAAACACTGATCTTTTTCTTTTGTATGTAAGTTCGAGCATTTAATCCCTGGATGGCTTAGCCATCCGTATTATTTAACCTTTTCTAATCCAAAATCCGAAAGTTATATATATGGATGGCCACACCATCCATATAGCAATATTAAACTGGAGGAAAATGAAATGAAAGGAGCAAAGTTTAGAAATTTCTATGTTCCATTTGTATTATTTATATTATTAGTACAGTTGCCCTCTCTATTGGTGGCGAGTAGTATAGGCGACGTGCCCTCTGTATTTTCAAATGGAACAGTCTTTGTAACTGGGAAGAATGCAAACTCACTTGACCTTCTCACAAGGGATACAGTTTCAAAAAGTTTTAAGGAGATGGGTGTTTTAAGTACAAATTCATTAGACTTTGAAGCCCCAACAAACAAATCTCTTGTATTAATAGGTGGGCCTAAAATTAATTCCAAGACAAAGGAGCTAAACGATGTTTTTGGGATAAGGTATGAAGAAACTCAGGATAGGATAATAATAACTGCCAAGGACATCTCCATATCAAAATCAAAAATAGGTTTGGGAGAAGATATAGGCATTATTTACTTTGGAAAATCAAATAACTCCAATATCTTGGTGCTTTGGGGCGCTTCAAGAGAAGGTACTTTTGCAGCAGGGCTTATCCTAGAAGATTCTGAAAACTTACAAAAATATGGTAATTCTCAATTTCTACTTTTGAAGTGGAAGGACAATAACGGTGACCTGTTCGTTCAAAAAGATGAGATAAGCATAACATCGGAAGCACCGGCGACTTCAGAGACTACCACAATTACAGAAGATAAGAACACTATCTCAGTAAATATTACGGCTGATTTTGGTAATGGTTACACCAAAGAATGGAAAGATGTTAAGGTTCCAAGGGACTCCACAATCTTTGATGCGATGAAGGCTTCAGGGATGAAGTTTGATTACAACATACAGGCCCTAGGTGTTTTCGTGACTTCGATAGAAGGTCTTGCAGAAAACAGATCTACAGGTAGATACTGGCAGTACTGGATAGGTGGAAACTACTCCCAACTTGGTATTTCTAATACCAAGGTAACAGAGGGTATGAAAATAGAATGGAAATATACAGATGCATTTCAAAGTTAGGTGATCAAATGAAAAAAATTATTTCTATTTTTTTATTATTGGTGTTTGTAATATCGATTGTACCAAAATACTCCGCACAGGAGCTTCCTGGAAGGGACTTCTTTATTGATGAAAAGGGAAATCCCCAGGCTTTGATAGTATTAAGCGAAAAGGCAACTGCAAAGGACATACAGAGAGTAGCAGAAGTTGTTACTAAACTTACAAATGAGGCTTATTATAGTGTTACAGGTGCCGAGGAAAGGGTAATCTGGGAATCGGACAATTTTACTGAAGATGATAACGACAATGTTGCTATTGGTTACACTGGAATAAAGTCAAATCCAGATTGGGTCTGGAATATGAGGAGCTTTACAACACCTGCATATTTCTTCTCTCATGGAGGAAATCCCACACCTGCGTGGCCTAACTGCTCCTTCTATGTAGAAAGTGTAGAGGCTTTGTTTGATGGGGATAGAAACACTAGGATAGTTGGAAGAACGGGTTATGATTTTTGGGGCACTTGGTATGAACCAATTACTATCTTAGTTAAGTTCAACAATTTCAAGGAGATCTCAGATTTAAACTTTACATTTGAGAATTTTCCTGTTGCTGCAGGGTATCAGATATATTATCTTAATTCCTACTGTCCAAATACTCTTTATAGCCCTGGACCGCCTTTGTGGATGTATGGTCCAACTGGAAACTGGACTTTGTTACCGGTTAGTGGAGGTTGGCCGAGAGCGGGGAGTGCAGCAAAAACAACAGATGGCTTTTCATTGACCAATCCGGTAAAAACAAATGCATTGCTCATAGAAATAAATCCATGGTATGGAACTCCTCCAAATCCTGCGATGCCCTACTCACTTTATGAGATTGAGGTGAAGGGTAGGTCATTTTCAGTTCTTTATGGAAATAGTTACTATGTAGATTTCACTTGGGCAGATAAGAGCTCAGGACAGGACAAAAATCTTCTAAAGAACCTGGATTACTGGATTGAAGATATTAAAGAAACGCTCCCAGGAGACTTTATCCAAACAGGAGGTAAAAGCTACTCAACTGCAACGTCAAGCTACAACCTGCTAAATCGTCAGATAAATTTACTGAGAATGTACAAATACAACGAAGACGAAATCTTCCCGGATAAATCAGTAGGTAGAATATTCTATGGAACTCCAAGAACTTGGGAAAACGAAGAATTCAAAGTTGGCGAAACAAAAACTTACGGAAAATACAAAGTAAAGTTAGTTGATATTAACTGGGACAAGAACCAGACAACTGTAAACTTTGACCACAAAGCCGGAAGAGATTACCTAGGTGAGAAAAAAGTAACAGTTGAAGTTACGGATCCAGAAGGTATTGTTAAGACCCACATTATGAAAATAAACTGTTGCGACAATGTTCTAGCAGAACTCTTTGTAGACTCTCAAGCAGAGTCTGATGCTGCAACAAAAGCAATTTCCAAATTGAAGCAGGAAGGATACCTTTGCGATATTACTCCCCTAATATTTCATTCAAATATGACTCAGTCGGGTACCGATCCATTATACAATAGCAAGGCAAGCGACCATTTTGGTATGGGCGATGATGGCACTTGGACCTATACCTATATCTACGGATATGGATACGACTATAACGCAACACTAAACTACCCTACTTTGATATTTAATGGAAATAAATCAAAAGCTATCCAAAGAATACCCCCAAATACTGAAGAAGCGTACTATGAGGCATTTAAGGCCGCCTATGACACTAATGTTAGCGGCTGTTGTGATGCAAAGATAATAATAAACACAAATATGGACAATGAGAGATTTACTACAACAAAAGACAGAGAAGCGCTCGTTTCAGTAAGATTAAACAAAGATCTCCCAAATACAGAACTATACTTAAATGTGTGGAGCATAAGTTGTGATTGTTCCGTACCTGTTGCTACTGGACTTGTAAATTCACAATACTGGCAGAACATCAATAAATGGACAACGGAGTGTAGTGAAAAAGTTACAGATACAAACTGGAAAGATCTGAAAAATGGCGACGTATACAGAACAGAGATTAATCTTTGCGGCACAAACTACTGTGGAATTGTTGCTGTCCTCCAAGATAAAAATACAGGAAGGATCTATGGCTCTGCAATAAGGCATTTCACCCCAACTCCAGGTGCAAATCTCTCTTCAGGTGTTACTTCATTAGATTGCCAATGTGTAATTGAATACAACAAAGACCTTGACTGCGATAACTATCAAGAAGAGGTGGAGTTTGCAATTGAAGGTGCAGATGTTGCATTTGTTGGAATGGAACATGATTTAGAGAAAAATATTGACGGTAACATAAAGAAGCATATGATTGCACGATTCAATATTTACACGCTCGTTGACTACGGATGTATTGACGACTGTGACTGCAACTATATACAAAATGATGGCTCAAGATGGAAACTGAGATTTTTAATGAACGATCAAAATCTCTATAATCCATACGTTGACAGGTGTCAAGACTGTACAAAGGATCTCCGCTCTATAAAAATAGAGCTCTGTGACCCGATACCATTTGACTGTCTAAAGGAAGGCACTATTTTCTGGGGCCCGGACAGGTACTTTAGGGTATATGTTGAAGATTACGATGAAGAGAAATATTATGTCAAATACAAGATACAGAGAGTTGATCTGGTTCCAAAGAAAGAAACGGTCAACGTCAAAGTAGAACCGACAAACTTGATAAGAACAGACAGACAAATTACAGCTTCTGACAGAGCGAAATACAACTTAATCCTTATTGGAAACAGAGACAACAACGAGGAAATAAAGAGAGTTTACGATATCGGAAATTTCACCGACTCTGAAGGCATGATATACCTAAAGAACATCTATGGTCAAAAAGACATACTAATACTAAGTGCAGGAAATATTTCTGACTTAAACGAGCCAATAAAGCAACTTTCATATCTTCTTGATATGATACTATAATTTTTTTCTTTTTTCTATTTTTCTAAACAAAAGTAATATATATTAACATCTCAAATTGATTGATATGTTTGAAAGAAGGGTAATCCCACAGGCAAACTTTACCAATTCGGACATTCTCATAGTTTTAAAAATCATTGAGAAAGAGGAAAGCATAGGGAGAAAACTTCTTTCAAAGAGAATCTTTCTAAATGAGGCTAGCATTAGGTCCATACTTACTAAGCTTAAGGATTCAGAATACATAAGCTCCTCAAGACTTGGACATAAACTTACCTCAAAAGGAAAACACTTTCTCGAGAAATCGGTACAGTTTGAAGTCCCCAGCAAAATCAACGCAAAAGAGCTTACTATAAATGATCAAAACTTTGGAACGATAATAAAGGGAGTCTCTACAAAAATAAAAGACGGGATGGACCAGAGGGACAGTGCGGTCTTTGGCGGAGCAAGGTCAGCCATCACTTTGATATTTAAGGATAATCACTTTACACTTCCTGAAACAAGGCCTGAGATAAAAATCCCAACAATAAAATTAAATTTAAGTAGGACATTAGAAACAGAACTTCACGATAAATTTGGCCCTAAAAATGGCGATGTTGTCATTATATCAAGCGCTGAAGATGAAGAACGTGCCTTTAGGGGACTTGTCCACGTTATTGATTCTTTTATTTAAAAAATAGGAGTAAATTTTATATTTCAAATCATAACTCATATTTCATAATATTTCTAAGATGATTACTTATGAAGAAAAAACTTGTTATTATTGGGGCCGGGCCTGCAGGTTTGCCAGTTGCATCCCAAGTTAGAAAAGAAACAAAGGATATTGAAATAACAGTGCTTTCAGATAGAAACTACTTCTCATACAGCCCTTGCGGTATACCATTTGTTGTTTCAGGTATGATTAAGTCTTTTGATAATCTAATTATGAGAACCCCCAAACATTACGAAGATATGGCCATCTCTATAAAAACAAATACTCGGGTAACAGGAATAGATACAGAAAAACAAGTCGTGATTACTAATAAAGATAATTATCCTTATGATATTTTAGTGATTGCAACTGGCGTAAAACCTTTTGTTCCAAATATACCGGGGATTGATCTTGAAGGAATATATTTCATGTATTCTCTTGAAGAGGCTATTGAAGTTGAAAGGGCTTTGAAAAATTCTAATACTATTACTATAGTCGGAGGCGGGGCAATAGGTCTTGAAATGGCATACGCGTTTAAAAAAAGAAACAAAGATGTCATAGTCATAGAAAGAAGTCCTCATATAATGGGCTCAATACTTGACCCAGACATGTCTTTAATTGTAGAAGAGTATCTAATAAGTATGGGGATTACATTTCTCAAAGATACCCAAGTTATAGAATTTGAGGGGGAGAAAGGTAAAGTTACTACTGTTATAACAAATGAAGGCAAGATAAAAACAGATATGGTTTTAGTTTCTGTTGGTGTTAGGCCAAACGTTGAAATGGTTGTCGAATCAGGTATAGAAAGAGGTGTTACTGGAGGGTTGATAACAGATTCTTGCCTTAGGGTAAGGAAAAATGGAATATTTTTACCTAATGTGTTTGCATGTGGAAATTGTATTGAAGTTATCGATGGTGTTACATTTAGACCTACTTTGAGTGCTCTTGGCTCTACTGCAGTAAGACAGGCTCTCACAGTTGCAGAAAATATACTTGGAACTAATACTGTATATACGCCTATAGTAAGCCCAGGTGTTTCGATTATAGGGGAGCTAGAAATAGGTGCTGTTGGAGTAAACTCTAAAAGAGCCATACAAAATGGAATATTTCCTAGAGAGTCAATGGCCAAAGGACTTACAAGGGCACGATATTTCCCTAAGGGAGAAATAATAACTGTTAAGATTTTAGTTGATAAAAACTTTAGACTAATTGGGTCTCAAATAATATCAAAAGAGGGAGTAAAGGGAAGAATTGACTCAATGTCTTTTATGATATCCAGAGGTGTTACCGCACACCAGCTTTCTTTAATAGAAACTTCATATGTGCCACCTATATCAAGTGTCATAGATCCACTTACTATTGCAGCGCGTAAGTTGATAGGAATTACAAGAGATAAATTTACTCTCCCTGACTCGATGGATAATACTACTTGATCTTATAAATAAGAGATAATTACAAAAATAAAAATCTACAAAAAATTTATAAGCCGTCTTCGCTGTTCTTTGCTAAAGCAGAGGTATTTACATGAAATCTGATGAGATAATGGATGTTGCATTGAGAAGGGGTTTTATATTTCCATCTTCTGAAATTTATGGCGGTATTTCGGGTTTTTATGATTATGGTCATCTTGGTACCCTTATGAGAAGGAAATGGGAGAATGCTTGGAGAAGGCATTACTTGGGATTAAATCCTAACTTCTTTGAAATTGATGCAACTAATATAATGCCAAAGAATGTTTTTATTGGGTCCGGTCACCTTGAAAACTTTAACGATCCACTTACCGAATGTGAGAAGTGTCGTTCAAGATTTAGGGCAGATCACCTTGTAGAAGAATTTCTTGAAAGAAGTGCAGAAGGTATGTCTGCTGACGAAATGTCAGGGTTACTAAAAGAGAGCAATATACCATGTCCAAAGTGTGGAGGGCACCTTCTTGATGTGAAGATGTTCAACATGATGTTTGAGATATCAGTTGGTGCAACAGGGGAATCAGAAATTGCATACCTTAGACCTGAAACTGCACAGGGAGCTTTTTTAGCATTTAAAAGAAGCTTTAACACTTTAAGAGGAAAACTTCCTATGGGCCTTGCAATTATCGGTAGGGCATATAGAAATGAAATATCCCCAAGACAGGGATTTTACAGATTGAGAGAATTTAACCAAGCAGAACTCCAAATATTCTTTGACCCAGATACAATTGGAGAACATCCTAATTTTGACAAAATAAAAGATGTAAAGTTAAGAATGTTCCCATTACAGAACAGGGCAACTGGAGAAGTTGATGAGATAACTGCATCAGACCTTGAAAAGAATTTTGGAATGCCCAAGTTTTACATCTATCATCTTGCAAAAATACAGGAATTTTACATTGATAAGATGAAGTTCCCAAAAGAATTATTCAGGTTCAGAGAACTTTCTGCAGATGAAAGAGCATTCTATAATAAGATCCACTGGGATGTTGAAGTATATACTGAATCTCTAGGGGGTTACAAGGAGATGGGAGGTCTTCACTACAGGACTGATCATGACCTTGGAGGCCACCAGAACGCAAGTGGAGAAAGGCTTGATGTCAATATTGAAGGTAAGAAATTTATACCTCATGTTCTTGAGCTCTCTTTTGGAGTTGACAGAAACTTCTGGGCACTGCTAGATGTATTCTATAAAGATGAAGGCGACAGAAAAGTGATATCTTTGCCAAGAGACGTTGCACCTTTTAGAGCGGGAATATTCCCATTGCAAAAGAAAGGAGACCTAGAGAAAGTTGCAAAGAGTATTTACGATAATCTTTCAGAATGCTATGATGTATTCTACGACGATTCTGGTTCAATAGGTAGGAGATACAGAAGACAAGATGAAATCGGAACTCCTTTTGGAATCACCATTGACTTCCAGACGCTGGAAGATAATACAGTAACAATCAGAGAAAGAGATTCAATGAACCAACACAGGGTTAAGATAGAAGATATCTGGAAAAATATTTAATTTTTTATATCTTTTCAAATAGTATATCTTGTGCCCCTTCCCACAAAACTTTTTTACCAAGTTCAGGTAATTTTTCTTTTCCTTCAGTTATTGTTAGAAAATGATTTCCGGCAAGTTGGCCCATCTTGCTTGAAAAACAGGCACTTCCATATGGGATTAATATCTCAGTTTCACTTATCCCGCCTGGATATAGAAGTATTTCTCCTTTTGATGGGTGGCTCGTATGATTCTCGTATCCAATTCCTAGATTAAAATCCCCCAATGGAATCCATACAGCTTCACCGCTCCATCTCACGTGGATAATCTTATTTTTGAAAGGCAATAATTTCAGAAATGCAGAACAAGTTTTTGGTGCATTTTCTTCCTCTAATCTCGCTTTAAAAATTATCTCTCCAGCGGTAATCTTTAGATTGGTCATTTTTATCCTCAGAACTTAATTTTAATCAAACTATAAAAATCTTAGCAAATTTGTTAAGAATCTGTATAAGAAATTGTTGCAACTGCTTGATCTCTTGAACTGTGGCCTATGAATACAAAACTATGTGAGGCCCCAGATCTGTGATTAGTTGACCTTTTTAGAACAAACGTAATATTAGAACCGGCGTTAACATTCCTTGGTAAACTTGGTTGTATGCTTTCCCAGTTATTTTGACCATCTATTATGAAATCCTGAATAGAGCGAAATTCTAGAGTTTCAGAAGAAGATGAGTTTTTCAAAGTTACGTAATAATATGTTCCATCGTCTGTAATACTTACAATATTAAGTCTAAGCGAAGTTGAAACACCTGCTTGCTGCTCTACTTCCTTCTGGATTTGAGTCTGAAATCCCCTAAACCATACCCAATAAGAGCTAACTGAAGCGACTGCAATGGCCACGAGCAACATTGTAGCAACGACAGGAGACACTGCTTTTTTGTTCATGAAAGAATATATGGTAAAATATATTAAAATCTATCCTTTTACCCCTTGAGCAAAGTCATCTTTTCCTCCGCCCTTACCATATTTCTTGATGAGCTCACATGCTTTGTGTCCACTTTCTACTGCTAATTTACCGCAAGATACAACAATGTTTCCTTGGTTATTTGTCAGCACAATTACCTTGTTATCGCCAGAAAGTTCTCTTGCAATCTTTCTCATTTCATCGGGGGAAGTATCCACGTTTTCTTCCATGAATAGTATCCCATCGGACTCTATATAGTTACATTCAAGCCCTTCTTTCTTTAGACATGAAATTTCGGCTTTGAGCCTTTCAATTTCCTTACCCCTATTCTTCCACTCGTTGAAAAATCTCTTTCCAGTATCAAGTAGTTTATCTTTTTCGACTTTAAATACATCAGAAAGCTCTCTTATTAAAACTGATTCTTCCTGGATTGCATCTAGCGCCTTGAGCCCTGCACAGAATTCAAGTCTTACAACTCCGTCTTGAATTTTACTCTGTTTTAATATCTTAATAGGGCCTATTTGACCTGTGAAATCAGCATGAGTACCTCCGCACGCCTCAACATCAAGTCCTTTGACATTGACCACTCTAAGCTTCTTTCCAGGAACAGCCCCTCCTTGGTACAATCTAAATCCGTATTTTTTTTCTGCTTCTGCCCTTGGGAAAAATCCTTTTTCTATAGGTAAATTTTTCAGAACTATCTCATTAGATATTCTCTCAATCTTGAATAGATCTTCATTGTCAATAAGCTTGTAATGCGTTATGTCAAGCCTTGCTTTTTCTTCTGTTTTCTCAGCACCTGCTTGCCATATGTGGTTTCCTAAAATCTGTCTACTGACTCCATTTATGATGTGAGTTGCAGTGTGATGTCTTGTAAGATTCAATCTTCTTTCCTCATCTACTAAACCTTTTACAGTATCGCCTTTCTTGAAGTTGATCTTTTCCATTATATGCAAGATAACGTTCCCAGAAACTTTAGTATATGAAACAGGACAGTCATTTAAGAAGCCTCTATCTCCTTCCTGGCCACCGCTTTCTGGGTAGAATGCGGTCTTGTCAAGTATTACAATATTTTCTGAAACTTCTAGGACTTTAGCGGAAAACTTTGTTATGCCATCATAGTAAAGTCTTTCAGTGTCAGGCATTTCGTAGTGAATTTCCTTTTCAGCAGCTATTGATTCCTTCTTCTCATGCCTTTCTGTCACTCTCTTGTAAAAGTCCTTAGGTGGTTTTACTCCCATTACTTCAGGAGTAATGCCGTGTGAATCGTACAACTCGATTAGTTTATCTTCAGATAGCTCTTCGCCCTTTTCGTTTAGTCTTTCAACTATCCTTCTTGACTTGTCTTTAGTATTTTCAAACTTCTCCATCTCATAAGAGATAATTTGGCATATATCGTCTATATTTTCTTTGAGTTCAGGGTACTGGGGCATGAGATATTTGGCATGCTCCTCAATTACTTTTTGTAATTCAATATCCCATGAAAACCCTTCTATGAAGGAAAGGGCCCTTCTCAAGATTACTCTTAAATTGTAACCTCCGCCAACGTTAGAAGGGAGGGCACCGTCAGAAAGAGCAAATAACAATGACCTTGAATGGTCCCCAATTGAATATATTGCCTGGAGTGGCAAAACTTGTTTTTTTAGATACTCTTTTTCTGAGGATAGTTTCTTTGCTATGTTGTCCCAAACTTTTTCGATGTCTTCGACTTCGTCCATGTTTAACATTCCAGAATAAGGTATGAACCCTTTCAAGAATTCTTTATCTGGAGTAATACCTGTCCTTCTGTAAAGGTGATCACATACTGTCGGGAAAACTGTTTCGTAACCAATTGGATTTGCAAGAGAGAACCAGGAAAATCTTTCCTGTCCTGCCCCCATATCGAGCACCTTCAAATCAAGCTCTTTGCCCCCAGAAGGTGTAACTTCATACTCGATGTAAACTTGATTTCCAAGCTCTAATCCTCTAGAGAAAAATTCCATGCATGGCCCAAAATTTCCTCCTCCCGCCCATGCGTCTTCATGAAATATCAATTCCTCTGAAGGTATACCGAGACCAGTTTTTAACCAGTCATAAATATCAGATAAAAATCTGTCTTGAGAGAACTCCTTTGGTGGGAAAAAGGCATGTTGGCCTATCATAACAAAGCCGGTGTAATGTCTTAAAGTGACCCCTACATTATCAATATCATTAAATCTAACACAGAACTGTGGGACAAGCAATGGATTTGCTGGAGGCTCTTGGACACCTTTCACGACATGTGGTTGGAAATCATAAATTGAAGCCTGGACAAAATCTGTGTCGTCCCTCCATCTCGCTACAACTGGGTATCTCTTGATGATAGAGTATCCTTTTTTCTCAAATAGTGAGGACATCTCTTTCCAGACTTGGATGAAGTCTAGTTTCTTCTTTGCAGGGGAATTCTCGATAAATGAATACCCCCCTTCACATTCAGGATCTCCACAGATATCCCTATCCTTTACGGACCAGAAATAGGTGCCGCACTTTTTACATGCTTTTCTGGTAAAACCAAGTGATTTTAACGTATCAACTGCGTAATACTTTTGATAATTTTGACTTGCTTTTTTCTTGAAATCTTTTTTTAGCGCTCTATCGTCCATAATCCCACCAGGACATCACTCTTTTATAGACATCTGATAATTCTGTTATATAATTTACTGTTTGTGATTATGATGAAGAATAGAATCGAAAGGCTTTTTGAATATATCGCTAAGGAAAAGAAAAATGTTGATTGTGTCTTAATTTCAAGATCAACATATCCTGACATAAACTTCTTTTATTTCAGCAATGCTAAAGGTGGTCTTTTTGATGGATCTTTTTTGATTCTTTATCCAGACGGCAGGTCAAAACTATTCACTTCGACTATGGAGAGAGAAGCTGCTGAAAAATCCAAAGGTGACTTTGAGATATACGTGTTTAGCAACAGAGATGAAAGAATAAAGTTACTCAAGGATCATATAAATGGACAAAATCTTGGACTCTCTTTTTCATCCGTAACATATTTTGAAGTTGAAAAGTTAAAGGAAAATTACAAGGGGAACTTAATAGATATTACAAAAGAGATTAATTTTACAAGGGCTATAAAAGACAGAGAGGAGATTCAAAATATAAAAATAGCATCCGAGATAACGTCCAAAACGTTCAGTGAAGTTCCAGGTATGTTAAAAGATGGCCTAACAGAAAAAGAACTCTCCTTTATGATAGAGTTTCAACTAAAGAAAAATGGTGCTGAAGCACTTTCCTATGATACAATCGCTGCTTTTGGTGCAAATTCCTCTTTGCCACACTATGAGAGTTCAGATTCAACTTTAATCTCTGGTGATTTTGTTCTATTAGATTTTGCAGGAAAATATAATCGTTACTGCTCTGATATGACTAGAACATTTTTCTATAGAAAAGCAGACCAGAAACAGAAAAGAATCTATGACACCGTTCTTGAAGCACAAATTCTAGGCATAGAAAAACTAAGGCCCGGGGCGATTGCTAAAGATGTCCACAATGCCGTTTCGAGCTATATTGATAATAGTGAATTTAAGGGAAAATTTATACACTCCCTAGGCCACGGAATTGGACTTGAGACCCATGATACTCTAGGGATTAGCCCGATAAGTGACTATGTGATTGAGAAAAATATGGTTTTCACAATTGAGCCAGGAGTATACATCCCTGATTTCGGAGGGGTAAGGATAGAGGATACAGTAGTTGTAAGAAATGGAAAGCCCAAAATACTTACACCTTTTACAAAAGAGCTCTTAGTTATATAGGTCCAAGAAATTCTGCGTTCTTTTTCGGGAATCCAAGTTCGAGTATTTTATTTTGAACTTTTTTTATATCATAGTCTACATATTTTACTTCTAATGACCAAGAATTCTCGTCGAATATTACATATTTAGCCTTATAGATGCCATCTCTTGGCTGGCCAACGCTTCCAACGTTTATGATATACTTAGTATTTTTGTCTAATTCGATTCTTCCTTCTCCAATCGATTCATATTTTAATTCACTGTTCTCTACATAATATTTTGCAAGAAGGTGCGTGTGACCAATGAAACATATTTTAGAATTGAATTGACTGAATAGATAGATTATTTCATTTGCACCTTTTCTTGTTATGTATCCACGAACATTATCTGGAGGTGATGCATGAACAAACTGAAAATTCCCACAAGTAATTGATCTAGGTAATTTTTTAAGATAATTTAGTTCTTCTTTTCCTAATATGCCCAAAGTTATCATGATGCTCTCATGAGCTATCCCCCCAAGGTCATTCAATAACTCCATATCAAAAGTTGCAACATCATGATTTCCAAGAGTTGAAGAAATTTTTTGATCTATGAATAGATCCACTACTTCATTTGGGTAAGGCCCATACCCAACTAAGTCACCAGTGCATATTATCTTGTCAACTGATTGTGATTCAATATTTTTTAAGACTTCAAGTAGAGCTTCAATATTTCCATGAACATCAGACATCACAGCAATTCTCAAAAGAGACCCCCTAGATACACCATGTTGGATTTTAATCCAAGAGCTATTAGACTTACCAATATCCCTGCAATGGCTGCACCTAATGATATTATCAAAAAAGATCTTTTTCTTTCAAGTCCAAGAAGGAAGGCTATAAAAGTACCACTATAAACACCTGTGCCGGGTATGGGCGCTGCTACAAATAGCATGAGCCCAATTAGCTCCCAATTTGCGTATTTCATATATTTTCTATGTACTCTATTCTCCCAGATAAGGTACAAACGATCAATGATTTTTATTTTTCTAGCTATTGGAAATATATGGTCGAAAGCTACAAAAAGGACCGGAATTACTAGTATTCCGCCAAGTAAGCTCACAAAAAATACTTTTGTGATGTTAAGCCCCATTATTACGCCAAGAGGTATGCTTCCTCTGAGTTCAATCCAAGGGACTATAGATATGAGAAAAACATACAGATATGGATCCATTTTTAACTACCCCTTACATCACACCCGCCTGGTGGCAACGCTTGAACAATTCCATCTATATCTTCAGTCTCTAAAATCTTTGCTATTCTCTTAGCAAAAGACTCTTTCTTATGTTTCCCAGGCATTATTTTCACGTTTTTAACTGTATGCTTTTCTATAGGGATATCTGGCCCGCACATTATTTTGCCATCTGAAGTAATTCCTATAGTTAATTTTATTGACACAGATTTAAGGTAGTTTCTTTTGCCTTTAATTGCAAAAGCACCTTTTTTCAAGTACTCTCCTGAAGGCGCTTCTTTTGTTACTTGGTCCGGTTTTACCCAGTATGCGTCTCCTCCTCCATAGCCATCCTTCCACAGAGAAGAAAATGAAACTGCGAATATTGCAGCTTCGTTTAATGTTACTTCAGTTGCTTTGGTACCGTCCTTGACCACTACATGAGGCGCACCGTATGCATCAGCATGGAAATAGATGTCACTATCTTCCATATACTTTTTTACAATAACTTCGTTTGAAGAAGAGTCTCTTCCTCCAAGGACTATATGGCCCTCGCTTGATATAAACCATCTAAATCTCTCATACCACTCTCTTGTTTTCTTCTCTATCGCCTTGGGTTTTTCAACTTCTAATTCTCCCTCTTCTTCTTTTAGCTCTAAGAGTTTGGCTTCAGTGTTGTCCATAGCTATTTTTGCACCATCTATTTTCCTCTTCATTTTTTTTGACTTTTCATAAAATAGATTTGCATTCTCATTGACATCTTTTTTAATTTCTATTGGGAGTTTTATGTCAAAGTTAAATGTTATTATCCCTGATCTGAAATCCACATCTGCAACTAATTTGTTATCGGATAATTTTTTCTTTATTTCTTCAAGAGAATAGTTCTTTTTTGCCTGTTCAATGACCTTTATCGATTCCTCGATTATTAGATACTTCTCGTAAGTTAAATCACCCATTTTTTTGTAAAGGTCTCTTTCGGTTATATATGATTCATAGAGATCTTTTTGTGATTTTAGCATTCTTTCAAATTTCTGTATTTTCTTTTGATGAGCGGATAATTCTTCCTTTAGTATCTCTTCAGATTCCCCCTTCCCATATACTTCATCAAGTGCCTTGGAAAAAGTTTCGTATCTCTCTTTCTCATATTCCGGCCCACTATAAGAGATCAAATCATAAGGAGTTATATCGACTACCTCTCCATTTTTCTTTATTATCATTGGGTCCTTTGTCAGATTTTCTATTTTAATTAGTGCATCTTTGATCTTTACTGCTTCTTCTTTAGAGAGGTTCTTGCTAGACTTTTCCACTCCTGAAATAAGACAAGCTTCTTCGGCATAAAGTCCCCCAATATTAAGCTGTGTTGCAAGTTCCCTTACTATCTCTTTTTCTCTTGAAAGTTCAATTATTTCATCGGCGCTAATATCAAATCCCCTCTTCTTTTCAGGGAAGGCATAAACAGATTTTGGGGCGAGCGTTCTATCCTTCATGTATTCTCTTGATAAAATGCCAATTATAATATTCTCTTCATTTGCCAGTATTATGTTGCCATCTCTAAACATCTCAACAATTAAAACAAATTTTACAATAGGATTGTTCTCCTCATAAAACCCAAATGATAACATTAAAATTCTATCAAAATCATACTGCTCTATTTTAAAGAGCCACATTGCTTTCAAATGCTTTCTTAAGAGCATTGCAAACCAAGTAGGATTTTTTGGAGCAGGTTTTGGGTAAGATGTAACAAAAACTGCAAGTGGGGGTTTAATGACAAGATCTTCCCTACCTCTGCCAAAGAACTTTATCCTTATCTCATTACCTAGTTGGTAGATTTTATCTACTCTCATCCGTTCAAGATAAGATAGTTCTTTTGAAATCTCTTTCAAGTCAAAGTTCGAGAACATTAAAAAAAATAAAAAAAATAGATTTAAATAACTACGCTTATTTATTGCCTAAAAATTCTAGAATTGCTTCAAGTGTGGATTCGGGCTCCACAAAGTTTACAAAGTCTGAAACCTCTTCCAAAGCTCTCTTACCTTCGGCCATGACCTCTTTAGGAACCATCACAAACACGGGAATGTTGTGAAGCCTGCACGCATAAAGCAAATCATTTGGGGAGATCTTTTGATCTGTTAAAGGCAAAAACTTGTGAAGATATCCTACGACCGCACATATTTTATCGTTTGGATCAATATGTGCAAGGAATTTCCCATGTCCATCTAAACCGTTCCCCAAGGTCATGGTGTTGTAGCCTTTAGCAATGAAAGAGCTTAATATCTTTGAATCTGTACCTTCCAAATACCCTATTCTTTTTCTCATGTTGTACCTCCTAAATATATTTAGTCTCCATTAATAATTAAATATAATATTCATTTGTATACATTTGTAATAAAATAGTTTATTATCCTCTAATATTTATATTTAATTATAGATACATGATTAATATAGGCCAGATAAAACAGTTGGAATGTTTTTATTTGTCTTTAATGACGATATTATTCTTGGTAAGAAATTAATTTGTGCCAAGTTAATTCCAAATAAAATTAAGTAAAATTTATCTTTAATATGATTACTATAGGACAAAAATAAATAATTAAGTAAAAAATTAACAGTAATATTTTTAAATGATTTCAAATCAATTTAATATAGATATTATGGAGCCCATAAGTATGAACCCTACTTTTAATAACACAACGGGATTTTAATCCAATTCATAGGCTCCTAATTAGAAGTAAATTTATGATTTTACTTATGTTTTAGGTGGATATTGTTATGCCAAAGGTCAAAATAACAGATACAACATTAAGGGATGCGCATCAGTCTCTTATAGCCACAAGGCTTGGAACTGAGGATATGCTAGAGATTGTTGGGGAAATGGATAAGGTAGGCTTCCATTCATTTGAGATGTGGGGCGGGGCAACTTTTGACTCTGCCATAAGATATCTAAATGAGGATCCATGGGAGAGAATTACGAAGTTAAAGGAAGAAGCACCTAAAACACCATTCCAGATGCTTTTGAGAGGCCAGAATCTTGTTGGTTACAAACATTACCCTGACGATATTGTTCACAAGTTTGTCGAGGCTTCTTTTACAAGAGGGATTGATATTTTCAGAATCTTTGACGCTTTAAATGACATAAGGAATATGGAAGTTCCTATCGAGGCTATTAAAAAGGTGGGAGGGCATGCACAAGGTGCGCTAAGCTACACTATAAGCCCAGTCCATACAATTGAATACTATATCAAGGTAGCTGAAGAGATGGTTGGACTTGAAATTGACTCTATTTGTATCAAAGATATGGCAGGATTAATTAATCCAATGGATGCCTATAATCTTGTTAAATCACTTAAAGAGAATTTTGACCTACCTGTCTGTTTGCACTCGCACTGCACAAGTGGAATGGCACCAACAAGCTACTTCAAAGCAATTGAAGCAGGTGTTGACATAATAGATACTGCAATAGGACCTTTTTCATTTGGAACAAGCCAACCCGGCGTAGAAACAATGTATGCAATGCTTGAAAACACCGAACACAAGTCAGACCTAGACATTGAAAGAATTTACAAAATTGCAAATTACTTGAAAAAATTAAGGGATAAGCACAAGGGTCTTCTTAGTGAAGCTTCACTTACAGTTAACACTCAGATACTTCATTTCCAGATACCCGGGGGTATGATGTCAAATCTAGTATCCCAGCTTAAGGAGCAGAATGCAGAAAACAGGCTTGACGAAATACTTCTCGAAGTTCCAAAAGTTAGGGCAGAATTAGGATACCCTCCACTAGTAACTCCATTGAGTCAGATTGTTGGCGCCCAAGCTACCTTGAACGTCCTTTCTGGCCAGAGATATAAGTTAATCCCAAACGAAGTTAAGAACTATGTTAAAGGATTATACGGAAAACCGGCTGCGCCTATAAACAAAGATATTCAGAAAATCATAATTGGAGATGAAAAAGTATCTTACGAAAAATCACCTGAATTAAAGAAACCTTCATACCAAAAATTCAAAGACGAAGTGAAGGACAAAATCGAAAAAGAAGAAGACGTAATATCTTACGCGCTGTTCCCTGAAATAGTGCTTAATTTCTTTGAGACAAGAAAGAACAAAGTACCAACACCAAAAGTTGAACATAAGGAAGTTGAAAAAGCTGCCCCAAAGGAAGTGACAAAACAGCAAACAAGTCAACAGCCACATACAAACGGTGGTGTAGCCTTACGAGCGCCTTTGCCCGGTGCAGTTCTAAAGATAATTGGAGAGATTGGGAAACCTGTCAAAAAAGATTCAGTCCTTTTCATAATATCTGCTATGAAGATGGAAAATGAGATTGTTTCTCCGGCCTCTGGAGTCTTACAGAAAGTCTATGTAAAAGAAGGGGACGTTGTAAAGACAGGAGACGTTCTAGCAACTATCGCATAGAATATTTTTATTTTACAATATTTCTAAATTTATTTTAATCAAAATTTATTTATATTTAAAAATATAAATTACTGGTATGCCTGAGAGGATTTTAAGAGCTCCTATACCCGGAATTGTTCAGAGTATTGTTGTTAAAGAAGGTCAGAATGTAAAATTTGGAGAAACTGTAGTATTTATCAACGTGATGAAAATGGAAAATCCAGTTGCAGCGAACGCTAATGGAAAAATTAAGAAAGTATTGGTAAAAGAGTGGGACGAAATACATTACGGAGATCCTCTTTTCATTATTGAAGAAAAATAGGGATATCGCAAAAAATAAGGGCTGTATTTATTTTTATAAATAATTGGCCAAATATTTTAAAAATAAAAAAGTGTTTAAATATCTGGAAATCGCCATGAAATCAAGAGAGTGAATAAACTGACAGATGAAATAAGAATAATTCCAGTTTTAGACATACCCCTGATAAAAGAAAAAGATGACCTTGCCAAAATCATTTCTGAAAGAATAAATCTCGAAGATAATGATATCGTAGTTATCTGTGAAACTGTTGTTTCTAAATCTCAGGGTAGAGTTATAGACACCAAAAAAATTAATCCTGGTGAGCTTGCAAAAGAAATTTCTAAAAAAACAGGTAAGGACCCTAGACTTGTTCAACTAATTCTCGATGAATCCAAGGAAGTTCTAAAGATAGGGGACACTGTTATTGTAGTCGAAACAAAGGATGGAAATATATGTGCAAGTGCTGGTATAGATGTCTCAAATGTTTGTGGTGATGAATCTATAGTCGGACTTTTGCCAAAAGAGCCAGATCAAGAAGCAAGAAAGATAAGATTAGAGCTTAAAAAATTAACAGGTAAAGAAGTTGCGGTTATAATATCAGACACTCAAGGAAGACCATTTAGGAGTGGTGCAATTGGAGTCGCAATAGGAGTTTCAGGTATGAAGCCATTGTGGAAAAGAGCAGGTGAAAAGGATCTTTATGGGTATGAATTAAAATCCTCCAAAATAGCAACTGCAGATGAAGCTGCTTCAGCAGCGTCACTTCTTATGGGGCAGGCTAACGAAGGTATCCCTGCAGTTATTATCAGAGGTTCTAAGTATCAAAAAGGAGAGGGCTCTTCAAAAGAACTTTTGAGAGAAAAAGAAAAGGACTTATTTAGATGTTAATAAATTATATTTATTGGCCCTTTTTTTATTTTTCCTTCTGGAAAACTAATTTTGATTAATTTATCTTCAATTTTAATTTTGTATCCTTTGGGCAGCGTGATATACTTCAATCCAACTACGCCTTGTGAGTTATCAGTCTTAATCATTAATCCTTCAATATTTCTTTCTAAGTAAGTAATCGTCTTCGGGTCAAGTTCCTTTACTATAAATACTTCTCCTTCATTTAATACAGATAAAACTATTGTCATGCCATAACTCTAAATTACCAAATATAAATATCTTTGCTAATATCTACCCTTTTCTCCTTTTTGGGGAAATAAGGACCGAAATTCCAAATATAATTGAGCAAACAATGGCAATTGAAGATCCTGTTGGTAGATCAAGTGAAAAAGACATCAGCATTCCCAATAGACAGGATATTACCCCAACAATTGGGGAGAATAGTATTATCTTTTTCATGTCATATGAAAACTGATATACTGAAGAAGTAGGATTTATCATCAAAGCAAAAACAAGTAATCCTCCGACTAGTTTCAATGAAAAAGCTACAGTTAAACTTGTTAAGAAAAGAATTAGATAGTAAAATGGCTTGTCATTGATTCCTGAAGCCCTTGCAAGTTTTCTATCAAAAAGAATTGAGTTTATCTCCTTAAAGAACATAATTACAAACAATATTGCAATTACTGTGATGATTAGAAGATAAATTATGTCTGCTGTTGTCATCCCTAAAACACTTCCCCATAGTATCCTAAGGGCGGTGCTTGACATCGCGGTGTCTGGAGAAAGATTTAGAAATAATAATCCTAAAGCCATTGACAGAGAAAAAATTACCCCGATTACAACGTCCGTCTTTAACTTTGCCTTGTCAGCTAAAGGTCCTAGTGCTAAGGATACAAAAGTAGAGAAAAGTAAAGCAAAAATTAGAGGATCTTTCCTTAAAAAAATCCCAAGAGCGGCTCCTGCAAATGCTGCATGAGACATTGCAAACCCCAGTGAAGAGAGATTCATTCTAACTACAAAGGTGCCCATCAACGAACAGGTGTAGCCAGTTAGAATGGCACCTATAATCGCAAAAAGAATTATTTTCGTAGAGAAGATTTCTAACATACGATTCCCTTGTATCCCATCTCAAGAAGCTCAGGTTTCAAGATATCTTCTTTGTTTCCATCCGCCACAATTCTTCCGTTGTCCATCACTATAACTCTGTTGCACGCCTTCGGAATTGAAGCTATATCGTGAATTACAATTACAAAAGTCATACCTCTATTTTTATGGAAGTGGATTAGTTTATCTGAAACCTCTCTTCTTGCTTCAAAATCAAGATTTGAGAAAGGCTCATCCATTAGTATAATTTCTGGCTCCTTTGCAAGGGCTCTTGCAATCATTACCTTCTGTGCTTGGCCACCAGAGAGTTTTCCTATAGGTCTTTTAGAGATACCATCAATTCCCATATACTCCATCATGTTTTTGGCTACTTCTCTATCCTTTTTTGTTATTGGTTTTAATAATCCAATCTTTCCATATCTACCCATTAAGACAACATCTGAAACTAAAAAAGGAGTTAGTTCATCAATAGAATAATCTTGAGGCACGTACCCAACATATTTTCTTATATCGTTCCCGTCGCCTCTCAAAGCCTTTCCTAATACTTTGACTTCACCCTTGTTTGATTCAAGTAGCCCATTTATAGTTTCAAGGAGAGTAGTCTTGCCTGCGCCATTCGGACCAATTACTGCTATGAATTCTCCTTTTTTTATTTGAAGGCTAATGCCCTTTAAACAAGGAATTTTTTCACCCTCATAAGTGGTATCTACTGAATTTAACTCTACTGCTTTGTCCATTTTTGAACCTCAAAAAGTTCAGTATAATCTTTCTCCATGATCTGTTCTGCAAGCATCTCAAGGTCTTCATGACCCACCCTAGTTCTAATTATTTCTAGTATATTTTGTTTTGGAACAATAACAATACCATCATTTTCTTTATAAAAAACAATCTTTATAGGTAGACCATCAGAAACTTTTAGATTTGCCTTCCCAGTTGTTGCCCCAGATGTGAACTGAATTCCATCGATTGTGCATGAAAGAGGTGGTTTTAGAGGCATTGTAATTTCAGCAGAAATTTCAAATGGGGAGCTGCTAAGGGTCTTTTTTGCATAGAGGCCCATTTTTGCACCGAGTACTAAATAAGGCCCAAGATGTCCATGAAACTCAGAAAGTCTTTTGGAAAGTTCTTTGGAAGACATATTATCAAAGTCCATCGTAGTTACTTTCATTTTCTCACCATAACACTAATGGCTATTTCGTAACACTACTTATAAGAGTTTTGTTTTAAGAATTTTGCATTATATCCGGGAATAAAATAATTAATCAAAATATTCTAATATTTCTTTATGAATCTCATCTATACTTCGCTCACCGTCTATGGTGATAAATTTGTATTTTTTTGAGAGGCTTTCATATATGTCAAAAACTTTCTTTTGGAAATCAATATTTTCCTCATAGAGGTCTTTTTCTTTCCTTCTCTTCATTGCAGATTCTGGCCTTACTCTTATGTAAAATATAATATCCGGATCAAGTGAATATTTTTCTATTTCTTGAATCCATTTAGGATCTACACCATTTGCCCCTTGATATGCCATGTTAGAGTATTTGTATCTATCAGATATCACTATTTTTCCTTCAGCTAAAGCTTTCTTTATTTTCTGGTAATGCTCATGTCTATCGGCTGCGTAGAGCATTGCAACTGTTTGAGAAGCGAGGGAAATCTTTTTTTCAAGATTTGATTTTATGACTTTTCCGATTGGCTCATCGTATATAGGCTCATGGGTTAGCATTACTTCAAAGCCTTTATTTGATAAAAAAGATGAGAGTAATTTTGCCTGTGTTTCTTTCCCAGAGGCATCGATACCTTCAAATACAATGAATCTTTTCATAGATTGTTAAAAGATAATTTCATTTTTATAGTTTAGCTTAAAGTAAAAAGAGCTTAGTAAGTTTTTTAAGTCAGTTGGTTAATGAACTTTAATGGTTTATAATAAACTCTACATTAGAATCGCTGCAGCCGGTAACTTTGATGAAAAATTTCTTGCTGATTTTCAAAAGGAGTTACAAAATCTCCTGTGGGGTACACTTGGAATAAATGCGAGTTGCTATTATAATATTTCAAATTCTGGTGGGATTCCCATATATAAAATTCCGCCGAATGCTTATAATCCCCAAGTAGGAAAATACAATACTCAGAGTTTGTTTATATTCGGAAAAGAAAGAAGAGAAGAATCTCTTAAAAAATTTGGTAAAACTGAAGTTCTTCTTAAAGTTTTAGTTTTGGTAGATTTTGAGATATACAAATCTGGATTTACAGGCACTCTTTTTGGTGAGGCTGAAGTTGATGGGGAGATTGCAATTGTAACAACTGCCCCCCTGAAAAATCATTTCAAGAGCGATTTTCTCATAAAAGAAAGGGCTCTAAAGGAAGCTTTGCATGAGCTTGGCCACACTTTAGGACTTGATCACTGTAAGATCCCAGGATGCGCAATGAATATTTCTAAGGATATCTATGATATTGATGAAAAAAAGAAAACTTATTGTAAGGAATGCTTGAACAAGCTATTTGGCGGATATACCTAAGATACTCTTATGTAGACTGTACTTGGAAATGCCGATTCTCCTATTCCTTTGTAAGTAACTTCTCCAGTATTTTTACTGACTTCAAATTTTAATGCATGATAGCTTACAGTTAGATTATTGCCTTCAAGTTTTCCTACTCCCCTTAATACCTCAATTTCATAGAAAGTATCTTTATCAGCTATCTTGTATGTTGGACTGTAGGGGTGGAATGAAAATGATCTTGTACCCGTGATCCTCTGGCCATTTTCCCATATATAGGCATCTACAAGTTTAAGAGCGTTCTTCTCTGAAACGGGAATCATTGTTTCCATCTTTGTCTTCAATGTATCCCTTTCTTCTATTAGGAGATTTTTTTCAATTGTAAGCTTATCGATATCTTCTTTCAAATCCTTATTCTCGGTGAGCATGAGATATGATGTCGCTCCGAAAATTAGGACAAGTATTCCGAGTATTGCAATTAAATTTTTACTCATAATATCACTTTCTTTTAATTATATTTAAGAAATTTCTATATAAGTATTTGTAAAAACTGATAATTAATTATTAATTATCATCGTTATGTAAAGAAAATGCTATAGATTATAGACGATAATTTAATCTTTTTAGAAAGGTTTAAATATTCTTTTCCAAAATGCAGATTATGAACAGGAAGCTCAGAATGGGTATTTCACTTTTCCTAGTTTTATTCACATTGACATTGTTCATAGCATATGTCGCAGCCGAATATGAGTCTAGCTCTCAACACTACAGATTTCAGATGAAATTTTTAGGGACAGAAGGCACCGTAAGGCCAGATGAAAATCTTAGGATTTCAGATGTAAGATTCATAATTAATAAAGATACAATAACGCTAAAAATGAATGTGTACATACCAAGGAACTCTGGTATCGACAGAATGGAGATGTCTTTTGTAAATGACCCTGACCGTTCAAAAAGATTTTTTTTAGAACCTGCTGAAGCTAAAGGTGTAGTGAGCTCAATTAAGCCACTTTATATGAACGCTGCTAACTCTTATTTTTTAAGAGATGGAGATGTAAATAGAAAAGTATCACTTTTGACACTTACCTATAAAAGAGTTGGGGACTATTATTATCAAATTCCTTTAAATGCCACAGTTGATTCATTTTATGGAGAGTTTTGGATAGTTTTTGATAAAGGTACAAATGATCCCTCAATATTACTTGAGAATAATAATATCAACATATCATTTTCATACCCATATGGAGATGCAGGAATAAATGGTATTAAAGTTCCAGATGAGTACACAATAAAGACAGTTACCCCAGAAACAACGGAAAGAGTCAAATCATTTATCGTATATTACTCTGCTCCACCAAATAGCGTATTTATTGAAGCGGTAAAGGGACAGGCCGAACCAACTGCCCTAGAAAAGCTAAGCATGTGGGGAAATTCAAATCTAGGCATATTCCTTATTATCTTCACCTTCATATGTGGAATAGATTCTTCAATGGTCTTCCTTTCAAGCTGGAAGAAGTCTTTTGGAAACAAGAATAATAATGGTAAAGTCAAAATCAAAAAAGAAGAGTTTGACGAGAAGCCTCCACCACAAGAGAGAACTGTAAGACCTAAACCGATACCTGCTCCTATCGAAAGAGAAAGGCCCTTAACAAGGACTGCACCTTCCAATAGATACCAGCCATATCCAAGAGTCGACACGACAAAAGATCTAATTGATGACATTAAAAGGCTTGAAAAGGCTATGGAAGATTATGAAAATTCTGTTAAGTATAGAAACAAATAAAGAGTGAGTAAATTGGACGATAAAAAATCTGTAGGTCTTTATGCGGCATCGCTTGTAAAAGACGGCGATGTTGTTGGTCTAGGAACTGGAAGCACCACTGCATTTACAATAAAAGAACTTGGTAAGAGAATAAAAGATGAAGGAATTTCCATTTATGGTATACCAACTTCATTCCAAGCAAAGCTTTTGGCTGTTGAATCAAATATTCCCATTACTACTCTTGACGAGCATGATATTGACATAGCTATTGACGGAGCAGATGAGGTTGACCCCGCACTGTGCCTACTAAAAGGCCGAGGCGGTGCACTTTTACAGGAAAAGATAATTGACTACAATGCAGAAAGATTTGTTGTAGTGTGCGAAGAGAGAAAACTAGTAGAAAAACTTGGAAAAAAATTCCCAGTCACAATTGAAGTGTTCCCACTTGCATATAGAAAGGTCTTTCAAGCATTGACAGCTTTTGGAAAACCTGTATTAAGGGATGGCGGTAACAAAGACGGTCCAGTAATGACCGACAATGGAAACTTTATAATTGACCTCTTTACTTCAGTGGAGAATCCCAAATCTATGGAAAAGGACATTAATGACATTCCCGGAATCTTTGAAAATGGGATCTTTACCTCAAAATGCGAAGTCATATTCATGAAAAATCAGAAGATTGTGACACTAAAATCATGATAATAACTTATATATAATAAAAATAAAATAAATACTAGGTGGTAGAATGAAAGAATACGCTAAGGAAATAAAGTTCAGCATTCCAGAAAAGAGTGATATAGATAAGGGATTAATGGACATGTTAAAGTTCTTTTTGGATACTGAGTCAAAAGTTAAAATATACTTATATCTATTAAAAAAGGGAAGTTCGACGTACGACAGCATTGCTGAGGGAACTTCAATTTATCCAAGCACTTGCCGTGAATCTCTAGCTTCAATGGAACAGATGAAGGTTGTTGAAAAAATCTCTGGAAATCCAGAACAATACACTGCGGTTTCGCCTTCAAAGTTAGTGGACAAGAAAATCGATCAGCTTGAAAAGGAGCTAAATGAGTTTCTAAAACTAGAAGAAGTATTAAAAGAGAAAAAGGAGATAAAAACGCCAATCTTGCCTTTCAAGATAAAGATTGAAAGAGTTGAAAATTCAGAGAATAAAGAATAAGGAATGAAATCTTTTGATAAAGGTGGATAGCGAACTATTAGATTTCATATCCCACGCTGCAAAAAATACTCATCCGAACGAATTTGCTGCTTTTTTGAGGGAGGATAAAGGAGTAATCTCTGAAGTTGTATTTTCTCCTTTTAGTATATTTGGAAAGAATTCATCTACAATTTCACATTTTAGCCTTCCAATTGATACGTCCATTATAGGTACTGTCCACTCCCACCCTTCGGATAATGGGTTGCCTTCGGATAGGGATCTAAATTTTTTCTCTCATTACGGAAAGGTTCATATAATTGTTAGGTACCCTTATGAAAGATGGAATTTTTTCTTCTATTCAAGAGAGGGAGATTTTTTAGAGTATGAGGTCTTGTGATGGAAAAGAAGAAACTCCTTGCTAATTATCTTTCAAAATCTGTTTCCGAGTTAGTAGGAAATAGGAAAGAAGTTCCCATTTCATTTTCTGGTGGTGTTGACAGCTTTATTACAGCCGCGTTAACTAAAAAGTATTCTGTCCCCATATTATACACAATTGGAAATGAGAACTCAAAAGACCTTATTTACTCAAAAATTGCAGCTGAATCGTTAGGTTGCCAGTTAGAAGTAATAAATTTGTCGGATAACGATATAGTAAACGGAATTGAAAAAACTATTGAAATAATTGGGAAACGCAATAGCCTTGATGTTTTGATAGGCTCTACGTTCTACCTTATAGCAAAAAGGATACAAGAAAATAATTTTAATGTATGCCTATCGGGACAAGGGGCGGACGAGCTTTTTTTTGGATATGATAAATACAGAAGGGCTTTGGTAAAAGGTGAAGATCCAATTCAATTGAGAAACAAGGATGTGGCAGAGTTAAAAGAAATACTAGTCCGAAGAGAGTACAAAATATTTGAAAGCTTTGGTATTAAATTCTTGTCTCCTTTTTTAGATAAAGAGGTAAAGAAAATCGGTATGGACCTTGAAATAGAAGTTAATTTAAGAGATAAAAATGACGATTTAAGAAAGCATGTTCTTAGAGAAATTGCAGCAGATCTAGGTGCGCCTCCTGAAATAGTAAATCGGAAAAAGAAAGCGCTCCAGTACGGTTCGGGAATATTAGAGGATATACGAAGGATATCAAAAAAGAAAGGTTTAGCTTCCTCGCTAAATGCGTATTTAGAATCTATATAAAAATAGTAACTCTTTTATTAATAGAGGAAAATATAGCTATTATGGAGCTTAAAATAAAATATCTTGATATCCAAGAAACACAAGATATTGTTTTTTTGAATGTTAAGGATGCTATAAAAGAAAGAATTGATCCTGGGGAAAAAATTATTGTTAAAAAATCTGATTCTTCATACTCATCGTCTGCCGTTTTGACAAAAAATCTAATACCAGAGGGATTTATAGGAATCCCTTTAGAAAAATCAAAACACTATAATCATCTAGAAAATGAAGTTGTTGAAGTATTGCCAGATGTTAACATGGAGCTTATCCATATATCAAAAAAGAAGATAGACGGAAAGATACTGACAAATGAAGAAGTAAGAAAATTTGTTGGCGGTATTATTAGCGGAAATATTGATAGTGTAGTTATATCGAGTTTTCTAACAACGACACAGATCCTAGGAACATCGACAAAAGAGGTAGAGTATCTTACTCGTGCAATGGCAGAGACTGGTACGATGATAAGATTTGATAAAGGGCCTATAATGGACGTCCATAGTATAGGTGGTGTTCCTGGAAATAAGACCGCCCTATTAACAATACCAATAGTTGCATCTGCAGGTCTTTATATCCCAAAAACATCTTCAAGAGCAATTACTTCACCTGCAGGCACAGCAGATGTTGTAGAAGTTATCTCCCCTATAGACTTCCCTCCTGAAAAATTAAAGGAAATAGTCAAAACAACAGGGGGTTGTCTTGCTTGGAGCGGTGTCCTTAATTTAACTCCTGCTGACGAAAAAATAGTTGAAGTTGAAAGGAAACTCCACATAGACCCTGAACCCATTATCCTTGCAAGCGTATTGAGCAAAAAATATGCTATGGGCGCAGAATTTCTTCTAATAGACATGCCAATGGGAGAAGGAACAAAAGTAAACACGTGGGAAAATGCAAGAAAACTTGCTTCCAATTTCACAGAACTAGGGTCTGCCCTAGGGATGCATGTTGAAGTTGCAGTTACCTATGGAGGGCAGCCTATAGGAAATGCTGTTGGGCCTGCTCTAGAGGCAAGAGAGGCTTTGATGGCATTAGAGAGAAAGCAAAGTGGAAGCCTTACTGAGAAAGCAATTGGACTTGCTGCGATACTACTCGAACTTGGTAAGAAGGCTGATGTTGGAAAAGGAAAGGCCATGGCAAGGGATATCCTAGAAAGTGGAAAAGCCTTGGAAAAGTTTAGAGAGATTATAGCAGCACAAGGAGGCCAATCAGATATAAAGCCTGAAGAGATTCCTCTAGGAAAGTTCAAAGAAACTATATTATCTGAAGATTCTGGATATATAACTAAAGTTGACAACGCTACAATTGTCAAAGTAGCAAAGATTCTTGGGGCTCCTTTTGATAAAGGCGCGGGGCTCTTGTTAAATTATAAGGTAGGGGATCGTGTTGAAAAAGATGATATAATTGTAGAGCTTTACGCGGAGAGCAAGGAAAGACTTTTATCTGCAAAAAGATTTTTGGACTACAATAGGATATTCCAGACAGAAGGGATGATCCTTAAAAGATTTCCAGGATTTAAGGTGATTTGATGGAACCTGACTATTATGGCCTTAAACATAGAAGGCTTTTGGAAGATGCTAGAAGAAAAAGAGAAGATGGAACAATCCTCTTTTTCAGCTTGTTTTTTTCATCGCTATTTCTATTCTTAGTTGGATTTGGCTTATCAGTTATACTTATTGCTGCCGGGGTTATTATTCTACTAATGGGCGTATTGCTTTTTATTTATGAAGACTCTCAAAGCAGGAAACTACTTGATAAAGCCTCTGAAATGGAAAGCCCATCTGAAAAGAAAGTTGAAAAGGAAGTAGAGAGTGCAATTACTGATCTATTGATTGAAGGAATTTCTTACCTGATGAAAAATGACTGAAATAGTATCTGTTAGAAAAGCTCTAGACTACGAAAAAGATCTGTCTGAGGCAATAAATAAAACTCTAAATGACTTGGGCGGTATCGAGAGATTTGTAAAAAAAGGCGATAGGGTAGCACTAAAGCCAAATTTACTTGTTTTCTCATCTCCCTCAAAGGCTATAGTCACACACCCTATCTTTGTACTTGAAGTATTCAAGAAAGTCCTTCAGGCCGGAGGAGATCCATTTGTTATAGATAGTCCTGGAAGCGGGATACCTTTCACGAAAACATCTCTTAACTCGCTATATAGATTAACTGGGTACTCCGATGCCTTTAAAGATTATTCTGATTGTCTAAACACGGATACCTCTAAAGTTACTGTTGAAATTGAAAATGGGCTTATCCTAAAAAGAGTTGATATTTTAAAACCATTAATGGAAGCAGATGTCATTATTAACCTGCCTAAAATGAAAACACATACACTTACATTTCTTTCTGGGGCAGTGAAAAATATGTACGGTTCAGTTCCAGGTATGGAAAAAACTAGGTACCATTCAAGATTTAGAGATGTGCATGATTTTTCAAAGGCTTTGCTTGATGTATGGAATATTACAAAGCCAGACCTTACTATAATGGATGGGGTAGTTTCATTAGAAGGTGATGGGCCTGCAATGAGAGGTATACCCAGAAAAACAGAGATTGTACTTAGCTCAGAAGATTCTCTTTTGATGGACCTTGCAATATGTAAGTTGATTGGTTTATCCTATGAAGATATTCCTTACTTAAAGGTCGCGTTAGAAAATAATCTTTCTGATGGTAGGTATAGTCTTGTTGGAGATATCCCTACAATAAATGATTTTATCCTTCCACGGACCTATCATGGAAAGTTATCTATTGATCCCATTTCTCTTTACAATTATATGGTCTTTCCAATATTCTCAAAGTTTTTGATTGAAAAGCCGAAAGTCATAAAACAAAAATGCATAAGATGTGGAGTTTGTGTTAGAAGCTGTCCTGAAAGAGCTATAACGATGGATAAAATTTCAGCAAAGATAGAGTATGATAAGTGTATAAGATGTTACTGCTGCCACGAGCAGTGTCCAGAAGGTGCTATTGACCTTAAAAGAATTAATATATAGAAATCCTTTTAAGTATAAGTAATGTTATAGTTTTGGTGATTAAATGAAAGAAGAAGTATTCTACGGAAGAGGTATGAAGAAGATAAGATCAGAGTATCCTGAAATATATGATGCAATTATTAAATTAAATGACGCGGTATTTACAGGGAAAGCCTTAGATTACAAAACTCAGAAACTTATAGCAATAGGTATCGCTGCTTCAAGATGTGATGAAAGTGCAACTGATAGACAGATGAGGTCCGCTATGAAAGAGTTGGGCGTTACCTCTGAAGAGATAGTTGATGTTTTAAGGGTAGTTCTATTAACTTCAGGAATGCCATCTTTTACTAAAGCTATGAGAATTTTAGAAGATATAACAAAATAAAAAATAATTAATTTATTATTTTTATGCATAGAATAGGTTTCCACGTATCTGTTGCCCAAGGATTTTTGAAGGTGTTCGATAACGCAAAAGCCCTTGATGCAAATTGCTGCCAGATATTTACCCATTCTCCTAGAAGTTGGAGATTCAATCTAGTTTCTGAAGATTTAGGGAAAATATTCAAAGATAGGTATCAAAAGAAGGATGTTTGGCCCATAGTAGTCCATGATTCATACCTACCAAACCTTGCTTCTGATGATCCAGTTATGAGAGAAAAATCAATTGAATCAATCAAAAAAGAATTTATCTCATGCAACAGGCTTGGTGTTGAATTTTTGAATATACATCCTGGAGCTCACAAGGGCCAGAGCAAAGAAGATGGCCTATCGGAGATCTGTAAATCTCTTAATTCCATAAAAGAGGATGTTGGAAACGTTACTCTACTTTTTGAAAATACTTCAGGCGGCGGCTCTGTATTAGGATCGACTTTTGAGGAGCTTAAATTTTTACTTGAAAATACCGATTTTAAATGCGGCATAACTCTTGATACCTGCCATCTTTTCACCTCGGGTTATGATATATCAAACGAAGAAGCTCTCGAAGATACTCTTTCTAATTTTAACAGTATAGTCGGACTGGAAAATCTAAAATTAATTCACCTAAATGATACTCAAGGCGAAATCAATTCAAAAAAAGATAGACATGAGCATATTGGCCTTGGAAGAATAGGGCCTCAAGGATTCAAAGCAATAGTAAATCACAAATATTTAAAGAATATACCGATGATAATGGAAACTCCCGTGAATGAAAAAAGAGGGGATAAAGAAAATATTATTTTTTTGAGGGAAATGATAGAGATTTAAGATTTCTGAGAGTTTGTATATTCTTGTCTCTGTTCTGTTTTTCCCATTCTTCCAAAGGTATGGCGTATTTTTTTTCAATCTTTTCCCTATGTAAGCTATTGTAGGTACAAAATGGAATAACTTTTCCTCCTGGAACTGCATAGTGAATTGCACATCTCTTTACCCGTTCTACATCAAAGTTGTATGGATCCTGGAAGTGCATGCATCCTATAAGGAGTGTGTGGTAACTAAACTCAGCAAGCGCATCAACATCCCCTTCTTTCAACACACTCAAAAGAAGTTTTTTGATATCTAGATTCTTTGGCTTTCTCTTAAGATCTATTAAGTGAGGTAGCTCTCTTGTTATCTTTGCAAGCGCCATTGTCTTGTTTATTCTTCCGCCGGCCTCTACCTTTTCAGTTAAGTCATTTAATAATCCGAAAAATCCATCTACATCGATGAAGTGAGTGATTGGAGTGAGCTTTCCTTCGTCATCAATAAAGACATATGTTGCAACACCGCAATGCTCATGGCATGTAAATCTAACTTGGGGTGTTTTTCTCCATGCTTCAATGAAATTTGAAAATGCATTTACGCTTGAAGGGGTGTAAAAGTCTTCGGCCAATATCTCCCCGTTTGTCTGCTCTTCAACTAATTTAACAAAGTCAGGTATAGTGATCCTCATCTTTTCAAGTTCTTCTTTATCGATTCTTCCTGCAAATGAAACGGGTTGAAAGTTTATACCTCTAATTATATCAAGATTATTAGCACCAAAACGTATTATATCGTTAATCTGGTCATCATTAATACCTTTAACCAAAGTCGGCACTAAAACAACGCTAGTTAAATTGGATTTTCTAAAATTCTCAAATGCTTGAAGTTTAATTGGAAGTGCGTTGAATCCCCTTGCAGCTATGTATGGCTTTTCGGTGACGCCGTCAAACTGCAAATATATTGTATTAAGGCCTTTCCTTCTAAGTTCCTTACAAAATTCAAGATCTTTTGCTAGACGCACTCCATTAGTTGCAATCTGTGCAAGAGTAAACCCTAACTTCTTTGCTTCTTCAACAATTTCAGGGAGATCGTCTCTTATTGTTGGTTCTCCACCTGCAAATTGGACAACCATGCATGGAACAGGCTTTTCATCCCTGACCAGTTTCATCATTTCAATTAGTTCTTCCTTTGAGGGTTCAAGTACATAGCCTGCTGTTTGAGCGTTGGCAAAGCAAATTGGGCATTTCATATTGCATCTGTTTGTGACATCGATATTGCAGAGAACTGTTGGAGTAAAATGATCCGAGCATAGCCCACAGTCATTTGGGCACCCATTTTTAACTTCTGTATTTGGATTTTCTAGTTTTGGTCCATCGACATGGTATTTCTTTGCATGTTTGAACATCTCATAATCTGACCAGTAAATATCCTCAAAATCACCATGCTCCGGACAATTCTTTTGTATGATGACCTTGCCCTTTTTCTCAACTATATCTGCATTAATAACATTGAAACATACAGGACATATTGATTTAGTTTTATCAATTAATTCTGACATGTAATCACCGATAAAAGATATAATAGGGTATCCTAAAATAATATTTAAAAGGTTTTGCTTGATATTTTTAAAGTATAAATTATATTTTATAATAATTTAACTAAGAAAAATTAGTTTTTTATTTAATAATAAATATTATTTAATTATATTTACTTTTTTCATTCCGGTCTCAAATGCATTTAGATTTAAGTCAAGCATTTTTGGTATGCTGTCTTTTATGGATTCGATCATTGAATCTTTGGATATAAGGCTGCAAACCTCATTGAAAGCGCCAAGCATCACTATGTTTGCCACAATCTTTGTCCCAAGTTCTGATGCGATTCTTGTTGCGTTAATTTCTGCTAGCTTAAAATTTCCTTCAATTTTATTGTCGGGGATCAACTCAGGATCATAAATTATCAGGCCTTCTCTTTTTGTCCTTGATGCATACTTATAGAAAGCTTCCTGACTCATTATCAAAGAAACAGATGCAGATTCAACTTTTGGGTAATCAATCTCTTCGTCAGATACAACTACTTCCGAACGAGTCGAGCCACCCCTTGCCTCTGGCCCATATGATTGTGTTTGGACAGCGTTTAATCCGTCAAATACCGCTGCCTTGCCCACTATGACACCAGACAGTATTATTCCTTGGCCCCCAAATCCACTTATCCTTATACCGGCCTTCATTTTAGCTCACCACAGAATTTTTTATATTTAGTATTAAAGTCTTCTTTTTCTATGTCTACAAGCTCTCCGATAATCATCTTGTCTGTATCCTTGCCCTCTGCCAACATCTTTTCATAAGTTTTTATGTTAATAGTGGACTCTTTGAAATGTTTTGTCATGTCAAGAGTATTCCCCATCTTATTTAATCTGCCATATGAAGTCGGGCATGGGGCTAGAACTTCGACAAATGAGAACCCTGTTTTTTGAAGCGCTTTCTTTATAGAATTCATACATTGGATTGGATGTGCTGTGGTCCATCTGGCAACATAAGGGGCACCTATGACCTTTGCCATCATTGAAAGGTCAATAGGGTACTCTATGTTTCCATAAGGCGTTGTTGTTGTCTTTGACCTTAGGGGCGTTGTTGGTGCTACCTGCCCTCCAGTCATTCCATAGATAAAATTATTTATTGATATTACTGTGATATCTACATTTCTTCTTATTGCGTGAAGAAAATGATTTCCTCCTATGGCGCCGCAGTCTCCATCGCCTGTGAATACAATGACCTTTAGTTCAGGATTTGCAAGCTTAACCCCAGTTGCATAGGCTATTGCCCTGCCGTGAAGTGAGTGCAGTCCATCAGAGTATATATATCCTGGAACCCTAGAAGAGCAACCTATTCCTGATACAAAAACAGTCTTGTTCATGTCTATGTTTAGGTCATGAATTGCACGTAAGCAAAAGTTCATTACGCTCCCTATTCCGCAGCCTGTGCAAAATATTGTAGGAAGCATATCTTTTCTCAAATATTTGTCTATGACTATATCATTGGAAATAAAGCTCATTTAACATCACCCTCTATAAATTTTAAGATTTCATAAGGAGTGTGTATAGCCCCCCCTATCTTTGGAGCAGATACAACTTTAGTATCCTTACCAACTGTTTCTCTTATGGGGTGGAACATCTGGCCTAGATTCATCTCAGGGACAATTACGGTGTGTGCATTTTTCAAATACTCTCTCATTTTCTCATAGTGAAAAGGCCAAATAGTAATTAGCCTAATATGGCCGACTTTTATCCCGTTTTTTCTTGCCATCTTGACAGCGCTTACAGCTGGTCTTGAAGTTGTGCCGTATGAGACTACTATTATTTCTGCATCTTCTAAAAATGAAGTCTCGTGATACCAGATATCGTCGATATCATCCTGGACTTTTTCTATCAATCTCCTAACTAGCTCTTCGTGGACCTCAGCAGAGGTAGTTACAGGAAATCCTCTCTTATCATGAGTAAGCCCAGTTACATAAGTTCTGTAGCCAGACCCAAATGGTGCAAATTCAGGTACTTTTGAAGGTCTTGTAAATCCAGTTCTATATGGCCTATATTTGTCAGGCCCTATTGTTGCCGGGACCCTCTCATCAACTTTTACAGTTGTGACTTCAGGCAGCACTACTTTTTCCCTCATGTGCCCTATTTCTGCATCCAAGAGCAGTATCACTGGCACCCTGTAATCCTCAGAGAGATTAAATGACTCAATTGTTAGATCAAGTGTTTCCTGGACTGATTTTGGAGCAAGCGCTATTAACTGATGGTCTCCATGTGTTCCCCACATAGCCTGCATCACATCTCCTTGTGCAGCTTCAGTAGGCTGGCCTGTACTTGGGCCACCCCTCTGAACGTTAACAATGACACAAGGTATTTCTGCCATGCATGCATACCCTATACATTCCTGCATCAGTGAAAATCCCGGACCGCTTGTTGAGGTCATGGACTTAACACCTGTGCAAGAAGCCCCTATGACGGCAGCGATACTTGCTATCTCATCTTCCATCTGAACATAGACACCACCAAGTCTTGGCATCCAGATTGCCATCCCTTCTGCAACTTCAGTTGCTGGTGTGATGGGGTAACCTGCAAAGAATCTACAGTCTGCAATTAATGCACCGTAGACTGCAGCTTCGTCACCCTGTATAAAAAGATCTTTTTTACCTAATAGTCTAATAACATCATTTGTCATCTTTATCCTCCACTATAATCGCAAAGTCAGGACACATCAATTCACATAAGTGGCATTTTATGCAGTTTTCAGAGAACTTCGCTTCAGGAGGAAATACGCCCCTTTTGCTTAGCTTTTCAGATTTAACATAAACTTTTTTAGGGCAATATTCCACGCATAAAAGACACCCTTTGCAGTAGTTTGTGTTTATATGAATCAAAAAATCACCATAATAATGTAGAAAAGAAATTTAAACCTTTTATAAAGTTTATCATTAAAATGGGTATTCTAACTTAACAAATAAAAATAATAAGACATTTGTCCAATAAAATGCCTTTTTATCGCCCATATTCAATGTGGGCCTTTGCAAGATGTCTTGCTGAAAGTGCACCAATGAGAGATATCTCGCCTGCCAAAACAGTTGCAGCGCATATCTCTGACAATGCCTTGGAGTTATCCCCGCTGTTTTTTCCTCCGCCTGATATTCCAAGAATGTTAAGCGCTTCCTTCTGTGTTTCAATCTTGGTGCCGCCGCCAACAGTTGCAACTTCAAGAGAAGGCAAAGTTACTGCAAAGTATACTCCATCTTTATCCTGTTCAACTGTTGTAAATCCTTGGCTACCTTCAACGACTTGAGCGATATCTTGTCCAGTTGCAAGAAATATAGCGGCTAT
The DNA here is from genome assembly GCA_001587575.1 of Candidatus Methanofastidiosum methylothiophilum. Lineage (GTDB taxonomy): Archaea > Methanobacteriota_B > Thermococci > Methanofastidiosales > Methanofastidiosaceae > Methanofastidiosum. The sequence continues at coordinate 9,219 of LNJC01000005.1, read as the reverse complement.
AATATTTGCAAAATGAGCATTGAATCCGTAAGAGCCCGCTTGTGCAGAGCCAATCAAATTTTTCCTGTAGTTTACATCAATGAGCGTATTTGCATCAGTTTTAAGTTTAGACTGTATAATCTTATCAGGTATAACAACTTCAGCTGTAACACTTTTGCCCCTTCCTTCAATTAGATTTATTGCGGAAGGTTTTTTATCGGTGCATAGATTCCCAGATAGTGAAACGCTCTTTATATCTGAGAATTTATCTTCAATAAGCTTCAATGCTGCATCAGTACCAATTGTTACCCCATTCATCCCCATAGAGTCTCCAGTGTCATAGACAAATCTTAAGAAAAGGTTTCTTCCGACAAGGTATGGAACTATTTTTTGTAGCTTTCTAAATCTTGAATCTTTTTCTGCTTCCTTTTTTATTTCGTCAAAGTTATTCTGAATAAAATCTGTTATTTTATGAAAATCTCTGGAAGAGTTTAATTTTATAACAGGTGCTCTGGTCATGCCGTTTCTGAAAATAGTAGTTACTGCCCCTCCAGATGCTGTAATGACAGATGCCCCTCTATTTGTGCTTGCAAGAAGGGCTCCTTCTGAAGTGGCCATTGGAACATAAAAATCTCCATTTGCATATTTTCCATTTACCTTCAAAGGACCTATGACTCCCATTGGGACCTGGACAGCCCCGATCATGTTCTCTATGTTAGTCCCAAAAAGATTGTCTGGATTAAGAGAGTACTTTCCAATGTGATCTAGAGAAATATTTCTTATTTTTTGAATTACCTCTCTTCTTATTTCTACTGCTTCTTTTGGAGTCTTAGTAAATTTTTCTAATTGATATATCTTAATCTCACCGCTTAGCACCTTGCTCAAAATTTCTTCTTTTTCCATCTGATCCTCTCATGGGTGGGCATATTCAACGATTGGCCTAAACTTATATCCATAACATATTATGCCTTCGTCGTTGTATTCCATTATCTTCCTTGTAACCATTTCAACTTCCATTCCAATCTCAAGCTCTTCTGCTCTTGCATCTGTTATCTGAGCCGTTATAATTGGACCTTCCATAAGTTCGATCAGAGCTACTGCAAAAGGAAGATTATATTTGTGCTCCTTGGGAGGGCTATTTATATTTGTAAAAGAGATTATCTTCCCTCTCCCTATGAATTGATAATTCTCATTATTTCTGCTCTTGCATTTTGGGCATACTTTCCTGTATGGAAATGATAGTTTTTCACAATCATTGCACTTTGAACCTACAAGCCTGTACCTTCTTACTTGTTCCCTCCAGTGCCTTGGTACATCCATCTAATCACCCCTCTCAAGAACGCATACAGATATTGTTGCTCCGCTGCCACCTATGTTTTCTGCCAATCCCTTTTCAGCATCGACTCGCCCGTCTCCCCTGAGGCTTGAGACAAGCTCTCCTATCTGGTATACGCCTGTTGCACCAACTGGATGGCCTCTTGCCTTAAGACCTCCATAGAGATTTATTGGTAGCTCCCCACCAATATAGTGCTGGCCTTCTAACGCCATCTTAGTTCCCTGTCCTTTCTTTGCAAATCCCATATCTTCTAGGGATAGAGCACTCATTATAGAAAAAGCATCGTGGATTTCAGCTATATCAATGTCCTTTGGGGTAACGCCGGCCATCTTGAAAGCCTTTTTACTTGCATCAACAGCTGCTGATAGAGTTGTCATGTATTTTCTGTCATGCACTCCTAATGTATCAGTAGCAAGACCTACTCCAGATACGAGGATAGGTGTATCTGTAAACTCTCTTGCTTTTTTCTCAGAGCATAGTATTACTGATGCGGAACCGTCACAGATTGGAGCGCAGTCCATAAGAGTAAGTGGATCTGCAATTATTGGAGAATTAATTACAGCCTCCAAAGTAATTTCCTTTCTATACATGGCATGTTTGCTAAAAGGTGCGTTCTTGTGAGATATGACTGGAAATATTGAAAGCTCTTCCCTTTTAACATTAAATTCGTGCATGTAGCGCCTCATGACAAGGGCATTTAGTGCAACAAATGAAACACCGTGAAATGCTTCGTAATCCCTGTCTGATGCATTTGCAAGAATTGAGGTAGTTTTAGAGGGTAGAACATCAGTCATCTTCTCTACGCCTGTGACAAGCACATAGTCGTACATACCTGATTTAACTCCTATATAACCTTCAATGAAAGCAGCTCCGCCTGACCCGCATGCGGCCTCAACTTTAACGGCCGGTATAGGTCCAAGCCCTGCAAAATCAGCAATCAAAGCACCGAGGTGCTCCTGCTCAATAAATGGTCCAGATGACATATTTCCTACATAAAGCGCATCAACTTTGTCAATGCCGCTATCTTCAAACGCCATCCATATGGATTCTAGCGCAAGGTCTCTCAAAGATTTATCCCAATGCTCGCCAACTTTTCCAAGTCCGACTCCTATAACTGCAACATTATCGTCCATTTGATCACATCCTTATCTTCTTTCTATACCTTGCATAGCGTGCATAGTCTATCTCTTCTCTTCTTTCAATATAGGACTTAACAGAAGGTGCTTTTACTTTTCTATCTGCAAGTTTATCTGTTACTTTAAGTGAAAATGAATCGCTTCCTGCGCCAGAACCGTATGATGTGCAGAATATTCTGTCCCCTTCTTTGGCTTTGTCAAGCACTGCGGCAAGCCCTAAAAGTGCAGAGCCTGCATAAGTATTCCCTATATATGGGGAAACTAACCCATCGATAACTTTCTCCTTTGGAAATCCCAGTATCTTTGCAACTTCAAGGGGAAACTTTCTATTTGGTTGGTGGAAGATAACATAATCATAATCATCAGGTTTTGTTCCAAGCTCTTCCATTAGTGCCTTTGAGCTACTAAGAACATGTTTGAAATAGGAAGGCTCTCCGGTAAATCTGTTTCCGTGTTTTGGGTAATGCTCATGTTGTCTCCTCCAAAAATCAGGCGTATCAGTAACATATGAAAGAGACCCCTCAATCACAGCCAAGCTCTCCTTGGCGGCACCAATAACATATCCTGCGCCTCCTGCTGCTGCAGTATATTCTAATGCATCACTTGGTGCCCCTTGAGCCGTATCAACACCAATTCCAAGAGCATATTTTGCCATGCCAGAACCGACATAGGCTATGCATGCTTGAACTGTTTCACTTCCTGCTTTGCATGCGAACTCCCAGTCAGCGGCATTGACAAATGGCGTGGCTGCAATAGCCTCTGCCACTATTGTTGAAGTCGGTTTTACAGCGTAAGGCTTGGATTCAGTACCAACCCAAACTGCTCTCAAATCTTTTGGATCTATTCCAGCCCGCAATATTGCGTTTCTGGCAATTTCAATGGCTATGGTCACAGAATCCTCATCGGCACCTGGAACTGATTTTTCTCTAATTGGCACAAGATTTGGATCGTTTCCCCAAACTCGTGCAATTTCCGTGTTCTGTATCCTGTACTTTGGGACATAAGCGCCATAACCTATAATACCTACAGATTTACTAGGCTTCATTAAATTCCTCCTTTACAAATACGACAACTTATACAGATAAAAGAGATATAATCGGTACGATATAATAAATTGAAAATAAAATATATATAAATATTTCGGTATTAGTGAAATATTATATCGACAGAAAACGTTATTTTTTGATTTCCTTTATGTAAATTGACTTTTCCGTGTTGAAATCAATCTTCACTTTGTCAAGGTCGATTCTACCAACTATATTTGTACCATCAAACTCCTCTCCAGTTGGCCCATATGCCTTGTCTTCCTTCAATCTTACGCCTATGAGTCCTTTATGCTGCCTCGACATGTTTGTAACGCCGACATCCCCTTTATTTGAGACTTCAGAAGGTGAATTTTCAGGGATAAGACCTCCAGCCTCGATACTGCCTCCTTCAAAAGCAACAAGTGAAACGCTTGGATGTGCAAACTGAATATCTAGCTTCCCAATAGGTTTATTGATGAGGCCAGTTATTTTCCTAAAGTACTTTACAGTGTTTGGTGCTTTATCTTCATATAGCTCAACTTCGATTATGTTGTTTATATCAACACCCAAAGTCTTTACTGTTTTAGTCTTTAGGATTTCAGCTGTAAATGGGGGCTCCTGCTCAACTATAACAGCCTCGTCAGAAACATCACCTGATCTCTCTTGTTTAATGCCCTCTGAAGCTAGCCTTGCTTCAGCTTCTTTCTGTGCCAGTCCAAGAAGTGAGAGGCTTTGGGGAGATGTCTTGACGGCAACTTTATCCCCCTTCTTTAACATTTCAATCAGCTCAGAACCTAAAGTAATCGTCCCTGAAACAGAGTGATTTGGTGTTGTGATTCTCTCTTTTTTATATATGTAAACAACACCTGTGTCTTTTCCTTCTGTTCTAACAGAAACGGAGTTCTTCTTTCTTAGATTGGAATTTTCTGTTTGAACATCAAATCCTAAGAGTCCTTTAGAAGAGACAAAAGACTCTGTCACCTCATCGATTGAAATAAATCCTTCTTTCGTGAGAGAAAATATGTGTTCCGTTGCCATTGGAGTATTTTCATTCAATTTTATTAAGATATGTGTGAATATCCGCTCTGCGTTTTTTGGTTTATACAAAAGATCAGTTGTGGTCTCAAAATCTTTTTCAACTGTAAAAACTTCAACAGGCTCAATTGAAAGTATAGTGTCCCCTTCTTCAATCTCGGGTAAAACATGCCTCCCTTGAGTTATTTTACCAATAGTGTTCTTTGTACCGTAGCTTCCCTTCTGGGTCTTTTTTGAAAGGGCTATATATGTTGTATTACTATCAAATCCTGCAAGTATGAAAAAAACGTCCCAAGGATTGTAAGTCTTTTCTTCCTTTGAAGGTGTTAAATTTGTAGGAACAGAACCGATAGCAATTAGTGTTGATGTCCTCCATCTGACAATCTTATTTTCAAACTGCTTTGATATTTTTTTGAATAGCTTCCCCTCTTCAGTGTCTTTAAGTTTTATAACAAATGATCCCTTGTTTGTTGTAACTAGAAACTCATCTAGGTAAGAGGACTTTTCAGTTTCCTTCTTTACTATCCCTATCGTAGTTCCTTTTTGATAATAAATATTGTTATTAGAAAATATTTCTTTTAATGTGGAGCCGTCTTTTGCCTCGATTTTTTTGCCGTCTATTTCAATCTCCATGATCATAACCTCATCAATACAATGTCTTTTACAGCATCATCTTTTTTGCCTTTGAATGCATCGAAGACCTCTCTCCGCTCCTTGCCTTTTGAGTTCTTATAAACAACGAGCCAGTAAGGGAGGTATACCTCTTCAGTTCTCCATATCTTAGCATTGCCCAAGGTTTCAATGCCCCTTGAGACGTCATTTTTGGATATAAGCGACTCGATCACCCTGCCAGATATCTCCTTGCTCTTGAGAGTTACTTCAAGTTTTTTAAGTTTTTTATCCTCAAATCCCCTGACCAATTTAAACTTAAGCTTGGGTCTGACACTGATATTACTGCCGTTTTGTTTAGTCTCAATTAATCCTCTTGCTTCTAAATTTGATATTAAAGAATGGGTCTTCCTTGGTGTAAGGCCAGTTTCTTTTTTTATGTCTGAAAGAGTTGGATTTTCTCTGTCAATGAGATAATCCAAAAACCACTTCTCATCAGATTTTAGCTTGTAAATTTCAGAGAATCCAACGGTCCTTGAAATCTTTCCGTCCCAGATGACAAGCTCTCCAGTGATGCCATCAAAAAAACATGACATGCTCTTGTAACTGCCTTTCTTTGGCATGTAATCGAGAAATACCATAGAAAGCGGATAGTATATTGGGGATATTTCCTTTATCTCTTCTGATCTAAAATATATCTTCTTCTTGTTTTTAATTGCAATCTCTTTAATCTCGTCATAGCCTATTTCACTTGAGATGACGGGTGCAACTTTAATGGCTTTAAATGAAGGCGTTTCTATCTCTTCATAGTCGGCCTCATAATCATCGATTAGCTCAACTTCTTCTAAAGAATCCTCTTCCTCATCGAGCATTGGTATATCAAGAACGACTGGCTTTGGCTCAGGTTTAGGCTTTACCTCCTCTTTCACGTCAAATTCGCCATCAATTCTAAGCTCCTCAATAATATCTTCAAATGAGAAGTCTAGCTTATATTCTTGATTGGCTATGTTTACAACTTCCTCCATCTCTGCTAAAGGCCTCTTCTGCCTGTACTTTTCAAGGATAAGGTTCTTAACATTTGTCTTCATTAACTCCGGGTCAATTTCAAGCATTGGCTGCCTTTCTCTTCCCTCGTGTTGGCTTATCCTTGGCCTAACAGATATTAAAAATGCCCGAGAGGTTGACTCCTCTTTGTCACCGATTATGGCACTCCCAATAGGAAGAGACCTTATGAATCTGAAATCAGAAAGTTTATTTGGAATTTCAGAGGGCATCCTCTGTAGGACCGCCTTTATGTCATCCTGGTAGACTAACTTGTGGCATATTAAAAGATCAACTTGGGACAATATCCTTGAATCGATTGCAGATGGTTGCTGTGTAGCTAGAACTATGGAGCATCCAGGTTGCCTTCCCTGCCTAACATATTCAATTAAGCTATCAGTTGCTGCTGTTGCCTTCCCGCCCCTTGGAACAAGTATGTGCGCCTCATCTATCATGAGCCATGTGACAGGCACATTTCCAATAATATTGATATCCCCCATGGCTTCCTGCCTTGAGATGACTTTTCTTGTGTTCAATATATTTCTTGAAAGAAGGCCTACGACAAGCGCCCTGACATTGTCCTCTAAGAAGCTTACATCAATAACAGATACCTGGCCCCTCTTGGAGAGGTCGTTTAGCTTTGTCCCTTTCTTATCAAATATGCCCCACTGGATTGCTCCGGTGAGCCTTGCATTTAGCGCCCTTCGTGTGTTCTCCTTAAATCCTCCTTCACGGGAAGAGATGCTTTCTTCATTTTCAATTGTCTTTATCAGGTCCTCGATATCATAGTCATCCCCAAGTCCTGGAACGTGTTTTTCATCAATAGTTGTGTAACCTGTCTTTGTCTTCTCTATTACTCGCTCAATCAAAAGGCCCATTGTGTCAAATCGTTCAATATCAAAAGTGAGGCACCAGTCCTCTACCCTTAGCTCTGAAGGTTTAATTTTAAAAACATCGTCCCATGTCTCTTTGGGCGCCTTGTGGACGTACCCCTTTGGTATAAAGACCCTGACATTTTTAATCCCAGTTGGCTTTAATCCCCAGCGTTCTAGCATCTCACCTTCACTTGCTGTCTTGTTCTTTTGCTTCATGCTCCAGAATATTCCCATGGGGTCAATTATTAGAATCCCAACACCGTCATTTTTCATAGCCATCTCTTCGACGATTACTCCAAGTGTATAGGACTTACCACTACCCCTCATACCGCAGATAAAAATTGCGTGGGGACTTATACTATCTAGAAGGACCCTCTTATTGAAATAATTCTGCCACTGCCTACTTGTTTCATTTACCTTTCCGATATAGAGCGCAGCTTTACTCTTATACTTCTCAAAAGTACTCCTTTTTCTGCCAACATATGCCCCTTCTTCATCAGAAAGAAGTTCCAATTTTTCCTCAATATCAATCATGTTCACTAAAAAGATATAAAAAGCTCTATAATTAAAACGTTTTCGGATTTAATGGATGCAATTTCTAAGATTAAGACTGCAAGCGGCGCAATAAAGACACCTGCTCTCCTCCCCGTATGTGCACTTACCTACGGCGTTTGGGACGTTTTTATTGATGAAAAGGTCATCCCACCGTGGAAGCTCTCAGAGGCGACACTTTTCTCTTTAGAATATGTGAGAAACACAAAATACGAAGAAAAGGTCATTGACGGCTTTCATAAACTTTTTTCAGAGAAGAAACCAATATTTGTTGATTCTGGGGGATTTCAATCGATGAAAAAAGGGATTGAGCGGGACCCAATCGATGTGTTGAGATTTCAGGAAAAGCTCAAAGCAGATGTTGCGGCGACCTTTGACTATCCTGTGCCATTAAATGTTGAAGCTTCAGAGTATATGAAAATGCTTCAGAAAAGCATTGACAGCGCAAATTTATCTCTTCAAAATAAACAAAGAGAAGAGATGCTCCTATATGCTTGTGTTCACGGATTTTCAGGAAAAGAGGTAGACTGGTATTTTTCAAAGCTTGATAGCGGATTTGATGGGTATGCCATGGGATCTCTTGTACCAAGAAAGAATGATTACAAGACACTTATTGAGATAATTCATAGGGCAAAGATGCATGCTCACCAGATGGGAAAACCTCTGCATATATTCGGAGTGACAGGATTTCCAATGCTTTATGCGTTGAGCTATATGGGTGTTGAAACAATGGATTCCTGGACATACCTTGTTGCTTCAATTTACAAGGAGTACATACACCCGCAAACTTTGAAGAGAGTAAGGATGAGGAAAACTGGAGAGATACCAGAATGCGATTGTTTTATCTGCAAAGAGCATAAAATGGAAGATTTCCTAGGAGCAACTAGCATCCCGCAGGCATACCTTGCAATCCATAATTTGAATATCTTCATGCGTGAGATGAAATTGATAAAAGAGCACATGGATGAGAACAGCTTTGAAGAGCTAGTTGAGCGTAAGAGTAATCATAATATTCGAATAAAAAAAGCATATGAGTATGCAAAAGAGCATATGAGAAAGTCGACTTTGATTTAATAACAAAAACTATTGAATTAAATCTAAGATTTATGGATCTCATTTTTTATTATATCGTCAATCTGAGTCTTAATAGAGTCTATAATCTTTTTTCTTAAAAACAGGCAATCGGTAGATATCTCTTTTCTAATTTTATGGAGTATTTCTTCATTGCACTCTTCTTTATAGTGTTCTATCTTTTCAGAGATCCTGTTCAGTTCTCTTTTTAATCCTGAGACATCGGCACCTTGAGCCTCAAGCTTCTTTATTGATGATTTAAATTGAGATATGTTTTCTAATATCTCATTTAATGCTTTGTTGCATAATTCGACCGCAAAGCTTAAACCCCGTACAAACCCTATTTGTTCATGCAAAGAGATTGGGCCAAATACAATGAACTGTTAGTGAAGAGGGGCGAGTTTTACCTATGCCTTGATTTTTTAGACAAAAATAATGCAGAACTAGAGAAAATGAATAGCAATAAGCTTGGCAGGCCTTTCGCTTACGCTGATTCGTTCATCCGTTTCACTGCTTTTCTACGTGTGGCATTCTCCTTAGAGTATAGGCAGACAGAAGGA
>LNJC01000004.1 GCA_001587575.1 Candidatus Methanofastidiosum methylothiophilum | reverse complement strand
ATTTGTTATTATTTATAATTATTTTTATATGATAATTTTCATATAGTATAATAATAAAAATAAAGCTGAAATCAATGAAAGATCCTTCTAAAATTGGCATTGGAACTAAGCTTACAATGAACACAATGCATAATTTGTCCAAGTTTTACTCCAGAACAAAATCCCGCAAGTTAAGAATAGTCACACATTATGCCATACTCGGGATATTCTTTGTTTCTATACTTTGGAAGCATAAACCCACAAGTATTATGAAAAAAACTTCTGAACTCAAGTTTGTCCTATATGAAGTACTCAGCTGGATCCACAAATAATCAACTTGGCAAAATTTGAGCTATTTTCTTTCAAATAAATCAATTCTAAATAAATTTTATCCGAAAAATATTTAAATTTATAATTATTAATTAATACAAAAGAAATTTAGTGATAATTATGTCTCCTGAACCCCCCATAAAATTGGATAGTCTGGATAAAGATATTCTAACTGAGCTCCAAAAAGACGCAACTATTTCATATAAGGACCTTTCAAAAAAGATAGGAGCAGCAGAATCTACAGTTTATGATAGGACGAGAAGATTAAGACAGCTTGGAATAATCAAAGGGATAGTTCCTCTCTTAGACGCAAAAAAGTGTGGCAAACTGACTACGGCTTGGATAAGGGTATCAATACACAGCATACAGGACATTGGAAGAATTTCAAGAGAGCTATCAATGATTGATGAGCTTCTAGAGGTTCATGAGATTTCTGGAGAGTGGGATATCTTAGTTAAAACAAAGGTCACCGATAACGAAGAACTAAGAAATCTTGAAGTCGAAAAAATTGGGCCAATTAAAGGAATAAAGGGGCTCTACTCACTTATAGCTGTAAGAACTGAAAAAGAAGATATAAGAATAAAACTTGAATCCCTTGAAGAGCAAATGGCCATGAATGCTTTTGATTAAAAGACAAATTTAAATAAAAATAAAATTATTAGTCTACTTTGTTAAACGCTTTTTTCATTGCCCCACAAACTGGGCATTTATCTGGCGCTTCATCAGCAACGGTGTAGCCGCAGACGCTGCAAACATAGTAGTCTTTGACAGGGAAGTTATCAAGATTGTCAAGAGCTTTCTTGTAAAGGCCAGCATGTATCTGTTCTACCTCATTTGCAAAAACAAATGATTTCTCAGCTATTTTTTCTCCTTCAGCCTTTGCCTCTTCGATCATTTTAGGGTACATGCTTACAAACTCATGGGTCTCTCCAGAAATTGCTTCTGTTAGATTGTCTTTTGTTGTTTTAATTCCATCTAACGCCCTAAGATGGGCATGAGCGTGTACAGTTTCTGCAGCAGCGGCTGCCCTAAATAATTTTGCAACTCCAGGATATCCTTCTTGTTCTGCTTTAATTGCAAATGCTAGATATTTTCTATTTGCCTGAGATTCCCCGGCAAAAGCTTCCATTAAATTCTTTTCAGTTTTTTCTTTCATATTACCACTTTTATAATAAATATTTTATTTTAACAAACCTATTTCTTTATGTTTACCAAATATCTCTTCTGCTAGCGTATCAAGAGCTTTGAAATCAGATTCTCTTGGATAGCCTTTAATATATACAGGCTCAATTAAATCGACCTTGATATTTGTGATCAAACCTTTTATAACTTCAATCGCATTCCCGCCCCACCCGTAAGATCCAACTACCGAAACAAACTTTGTTTTTGGCCTTACTGCATTTACAAGATATGTAACATAGTATGCGAGTGGGTGTGGACCTACTAGCATTGTCGACGCCCCAATAACTATGGTGGCTGCATCAACAAGCGACATCAATAGCTCCCCAGCATCAGCAACTTCAAGATTGAATAATTTTGTTTCTACTCCTTTTGCCATTAGTTTTTCAGAAAGGTAGTCCACCATTACTTTGGTGCTTCCATGCATCGAAACATATGGTATTATGACCTGATTTTTAACAGAGTCACCCGCCCAATCCTTGTAAGCCTCAATTATAAACGAAGGCTTATTATATAACGGGCCGTGGCTTGGAGCAATTATATCAATATCTAAGTTATCTATCCTTTCTAGATGTTTCTTAATCATTGTCCTGAAAGGCATCATTATCTCTGCATAGTATCTCTTTGCCGATAGGTAGACTTCCTTCTCATCGGAAACAAAAAGCTCACTCGTTGCATAGTGGGAGCCTAGGAAATCACATGAAAAAAGAATCCTGTCCTCTTTTACATATGAGAACATGGTATCTGGCCAATGTACCCAAGGCGCAATCATAAACTGGACAGTCTTATTACCTAGAGATATTTCTTCATTGTCCTTTACAACAATGAATTTTTCCTCTGGGATCAAGAGAAACGACTCTAGGAAATCCTTGCATTTGGCATTTGTAACTATCTTTGCATCTGGAAATTTTTCCAAGATCTTGGGAAGAGACCCAGAATGGTCCTGCTCGGCATGATTTGATACGATATAATCTACCTTCTTTATACCGGCTAACTCTAAAGCATTCAGGAGATAGTTTTCCTTTCCAAAGTCTACAGTATCTATTAGCATCGTCTTTTCGCTGCCTTTTACAAGATACGAATTATAGGTCGTCCCATGGGGCGTGGGGATTAGTGAATCAAACAGCCTCCTGTCCCAATCAATGAATCCTACCCAGTATATGTCCTCTTTAATTACCCTTGGAATCATCTAATTAATCCTCCTGTTTTTCGAACATATCCTTACTTGCACCGCATACTGGGCATGTCCAATCGTTTGGGAGTTTTTCAAAGGGTGTACCTGGAGGTATATCTCCATCAGGGTCTCCTTCTGCAGGGTTGTAGACATAGCCACAAACTGAGCAAACATACTTGTTCATTTTTCTTCCTCCTATGATTTTATTAGAATTAAGTTATTAATAATTTTAAGGGCCGACGTGCATCATTGGCCAAGAATCTTCGTAGCTTTCAAATCTTAATGAATTTTCTTTTTCTATTTCTAAAAGTCTATAATGGCCAAGCTCCATATCTGCTATATATAATAACATGTTGAAGATATCCTTATCTTCTTTGAACCTTTTAGAAGATTCAAGGTAAAAGTCGTGGGCTGCAACCTCTGCTTCCATCGCCTGTTGAAGTACCTCGCTAAGTGCCATAGTCTCTTCTTTGATTTTTATTTCCGGCAGAGGAACTGGAGATTTTTCAGGCACATTAATTGATTTGTTTGGATATTTCCTTTTGTAAAGAACTTCAAAGAATGATCTATGTTTGTCCTCTTCCCTAGCTAGAAAATCCATCTTGTCCTTTAAGATGGCATTCTTTACAGAATCTCTGATCTTAAGATAACTAGACCTGCTATCAATTTCACTTTTTAGAGAGGTCAATATCAAATCTTCTGTTGAATAAATATTAAGATTAGTTAAGTTTGACATGCTATCATTTAAGTTTTTTTCCGCTGCAGACAATGCAACTTCTTTTATTTAATAATTAGTTCTATAAAAGTCTTTTGCGAATTTAAAATAGAAAAAAATCAGTTTACTTATATTAAAATAAGTAAATTATTTTTAAAATATTAAAAAAATTATAATATTACTTCTTTCCAACTTTTTCTTCCTTAAGTACTTTCTTTGCAATTAAGAAGACAACAAGTGCAAGGATTACAAAATTAATTATCTGGGCCAAAAATGATCCCCATTTTAGGGCTATAGGCCCGATATTGAGAGTTGCTTCTTGCCATCCGCCGCCTGGCATAAAAGGTGTTATTATTGGCATTATTATATCGTTTACAAAAGAGTTTACCAGTGATGTTGAAGCTGCAGCCATGATAAATGCAACAGCAACTCCTATTACTTTGTACTCCTTTAAAAATTCCATAAATTCTTGCATAATTCCCATATTATCACAAAATATATTATATGTCCAATTATATAAAAGAATAACTTAGATATCACTTGAATATCTCGTTCGTTTCTTTGTACCAGAGAACAATATCTAGATGATCCATTGGGATGCCAATCTCGTCTGAGAATTGTCTCAGTATCCCCTCTAACTCCAAGTATTTTTTTGGAGGCATCGAATCAGGTATTTTATCTATTATTCCGATTAATTTCATGTTCTTTAGGATGTGCCTGTCAAGGATAGCTAGGTCTCTGCCTTTTCCAACGTTTCTTAAGAAATGGCTAGCCTCCTTGTGCCCCATGCCCTTGACATTTTTTACAAGCCACTCCCTTATCTCAAAAGGTGTATTCCCATTTTCAATTAGTCTTCTTACAGAAACCTTTCCATCTACTTTGAATAGCTCCCTCACTTCGACTAGGTATTTGGCCTTCTTATATTTGAATCGGACACCATAGAGGCAATCTAGGACTTCTTCTTCTTTACCATCTATCAAAGCATTTTTTTCTTTTAAGGTACAGATGGAGCTCCAGCACATCTTTGCTTTTGACTGCGGGGTCAAAAGGCAAAATGCAAGCTCAGAAAAAAGATTTTCCTCTGTTTCTGTTTCCCATATTATTGCAAACTCTTCCAAACGGCCTTCTATCCCATCTTTGATTGACGAATAGATATCTAAAATGTTTTCTAATATTTCTTTATTATAGGAATTTGCCATATATTCACATTAAAAGAGATGGTGGGCCCACTGAGATTCGAACTCAGGACCTCCGCCGTGTCGAGGCGACGTCATGACCAACTAGACCATGGGCCCTTAAATCAAAACTAGACTCTCCCTATAAAAGATTTTCTATGTTTATTAATCAAGATTTGATTCGATTTGTTAGAATATAATTTATAAATAAATCAAGATTAGGAGATACAGCTACCAAGGTGATTAGATAAAATTTGGAGGAAATCCTTTAGACAAGTTAATAGATGGCGTTCCTGAGGGAATAATAACGCAAGTGTACGGTGAGCATGCAACTGGAAAAACTACCTTTTGTTTGATGTGTTGCAAGTACTCCCTTCTTAAAGGTAAGAAGTCCGTGTTCATCGACACAGAGGGCGGATTTTCTCCAAAGAGGCTTTCTCTAATGGGTGTAAAAAATCTAGAAGAAATAGTAGTCTTTCAACCAAGGGATTTTGCTAGCCAGGAACAAGCCCTGATAAAACTTGAAAAGATAATGAGTACAAGGATAGGCTTTGTCTGTGTTGACTCTCTTGTATCATTATACAGGCTTGAAGGATACGATCACAAAAAAAGAACAGAGCTAGCAAGGCAGCTTGGAAATGACCTTTTGATTTTATCACGGATCGCTAGAGATTTTAACATACCTCTTGTTATAACAAATCAAGTTTATGATGATGTCACAGGGGGCAAAGAGAAGATACCTGTTGGGGGGGACGTTTTGAAATACTGGTCTAAACTGATAGTCAAATTAGAAAAGGATGAGCAGAATAACAGCAAGAGGAAAGCCACGTTATTGAGGCACCCCTACAAAAAAGAGGGAGGCTCTGTCTATTACGATATAGGGGACCCCGGCATCATCGACGCTTCTTTCTGACCTTTTCTACCTTCTCTTTTATTTCAAAAGTCTTGAAAGGGACATCCTTTAGCGCCTTTCCAACAACAGATTTTGCAATGTTTTCCGCGTGCTTTGTGTTTTCGGCATTGAAGATGTCAAGTGTCAAGTATACTCCAACAAGAGAAACATCTCCCACAAAAAATGAGCTTTCAAAATAATCACCGCATTTTGGGCACTGGGACATGCCTATCTCCACTTTAACATATTCTAATTTGCTAGCCTTTAATTTTTTAATAACATTTGACATTGCAACTTTTATTGCATCCTCGCCGTCTTTAATATCTTTCACAATAATTGGAACTTCAAGAGTTACTTTATAATCCAATTAATCACCTCGTCTCCTCTTCAAAAGCAAAATATTCTGTTGTAGAAACTTTGAATACACCAAGTCTTGCACCAGCGTCTAGGTACCCATGGAGATAATTTAATGAGGCAAAAGCTGTAACGTAGTCACCTTTCTCTTTGAAATACTTTGCATCTTCATAGTATCTTTTCGCCATGTCTAGATAGTCATTTGCCACCTTTTCCATATGGGATCCTTTAGGTGGGGTGATTTTAATGTCATCAAAAGCTTTTTTCGCAATCTCAAAGTATCTTGTAAGTTTTTCGTCACTTATCTCTCTCAAAAAAATCTCTCTCCAAATCTCAACTGTTTTGTCTTTCTCTCGCAATTCTTTTCTGTGCTTTGATACGAAAAGTGGCGAAACGCTTTATATCTATTGCGGGTTAGATTTGAACCTGATTTTTAGTCTGAAGTCATTTGACGATACTCGTTGCGGCAACCGCAAACCATTTAAACTTTAAAATAGTATTTGTTAATATTGATAATCAATAGTAGTGGGGGCTAATTATTATGAAGAGTAAAGAGGATTACGATTAACCTCTCTTTTTTTTTCATTTCTAATTTTATTTTAAACTCTGCTTACAACACTCGTTCTAAATCTCTTGTTTTACCTCAAATTTTCGGCCACTTCCCAAAATTCCTTGATGGCTAACGCTAGGCCATCGTTTTAGAAAGAGTTTGAAGCTGATATAGATTAAAAGAAAAACATACAAACATCATCTTTACTTGGACTCTTGGAAGAGTTGTGACAAGCATGTGGCCGGATTTGAAAACTCGTTTGATGACAGCATAGTGCCTCTCCACTTTCTTACGCTTCCTCATTATGCGCTTGTTTCGATGGTTTTCTGCTCTGGAAAGCTTCCTGCCTCTGACAGCCCGCTTCATTGTGCCATCGTATCCTTTAGGCGTTGTACCAAAATAGCCTTTGTCCCGGTAAACTACTTCACCTTTTTGAGACAGATCGATATTGTTGTCATGGACATTTGCACTAGTTACCTCAAATCTCCTTATGAGGCCATCTTCAAGGTCCATCAGAGAATGAAGTTTGAAGCCAAATTCATTCTTTCTGTTTCTCTTTGCCCAGTTCCCATCCTTGCTTCTTCTGGTCTTGGCGCCCTCTCCTCTGGGCTTACTTGCATTCTGCCCGGGATCAGAGCTGATAAAAGTTGCATCTTGGATGACGCCTTTTTTGATAGATAGTCCTTTTGATTCAAGCTGCCTCTGAAGCTCAGACCAGATATCTTTGTCCTTGCCCATCTTTGCAAGGCGCTCCCTGAAGTACCAGACTGTTGTGTAGTCTGGGACATCGCTTGGAAATCCCAAGAACTTTCTGAATGATATTCTATCGGCCACTTGCCTCTCAAGCTCCTGGTCTGATAACCCATACCAGGCCTGAAGCAGAAGCATCTTTACCATCACAATCTCATCGATGTTTGGCCTTCCGCCCTTTTCACTCTTATTGTCAAATAACTCAGAAACAATAGGTTTGAATAGATTCCAATCAATAAGTTTGTTTACATCGTTTAATCTATCGCCCAACTTTTGAAGACGCTCATACTCTCTTTTCAAGGCAAAATCAATCAAGCTGTCCATGGATACTAAAACCCGCTATTGGTATATAAATTTAACCAATAGCGGAAATAGAACCGAAGTTAATCAAAATTCTCTAAATTAATTTCAATAATGGTAATATTAGGATTATTCTTAACTGCTTTTTCGAGCTTTGTTTTTGCGGCAGATTATTATTACAGCTTCACAGTTAATTATGGCAGCTATAAAAATATCGACTTTGATAATATCGTCGGTTTACCCGCTAATTACCATTATAATGATGCAGATCCATTAGCTACAACATACGGAGTAGTAAATAAGATTGGCAATAGAATGGTTAAGTATACGCCTTCAGGATGTCATGGAACTGATGTTTTTACCTTTAGTGTGAATCAGGGTCAGAATATAAGGACAGTACAAGTTACTGCGACAATTACTTGCAACGACCCTCCAATACCAGATTGTACCTATTATGTGGATTACAATTGCGCCACCGGAGATATTATAGTAGGTGGTACTACATACGATTATATCAATGTCAACAACGCAGCCAGAACTTGTTACCCCACATCAAACTATAAGGGGAGCATGTTTCTTGTTAATCCAAATCCCGGCACAGCAGTCTTTGCAGGTGGAGGAAATCAGATTGACTATTCTCTTTCAGAATGCAGCGGATATTGTGGCCAAACAGACACACTGACATTTCTTGCAGACAAAGTTGGGGCAGGAGGAGATATACCAGATCCCATTACTATTAAAGTTGTAATCGGTATAATTTGTTCAAATGGTAACGGTGGGCAACCAATTGCAAATGCCGACTCAGCAGAAGTCTGCAAAGAGTCATGTGTTACAATAGACGTCCTTAGTAATGATCTTAACAAGGGGGCATCACCACAGATCAATTTTATTGGTACTCCAACAGGCGGTACAGCAGAATTATCTAATGGCAAGATTAAATACTGCGCACCCAAAACAACAGGAACATACTTCTTTGATTATACATTTACAGATGGTGAGGCAACATCAAACCCAGCTACAGTCACAGTAATTGTTAATGATTGCATTGTAGAGGACCAAAGAAAGCTAATTCCTTCCTCAATACTCTATCCTGGAATAGACATCATCCAAATGACAGTACCTGCATCAGGTGATAACGTCATTCTTGGGGGAAAAGTTGTATCGCCTCTAGAAGTTGCACCTGGAATACAGAGCTTAACTGTCCAAGTAAAGAACAAAGGATTCTTAACACAGGTAGATGCTGGAGTAAGATTAGAGGGGCTTCCTCAAGGAGTATCTTTCTCATTGGAGCCATCAACTCAAAAGATTAAGGCTCACAGCACAGGCACATACTCCCTAACTTTAACTGTTCCCCCAACAACATCTTCTGGAACATATTCAATAAAAGCAGTTTCCTATTCTAGAAGAGGGATCACAGACAGAGTCGAATTTAATCTAATAGTAGATTAAATTTATTTTTTCTTTTATTCTAGCTTTTCTTCTTTTATTTAAGAAGCATTCTTATTCTATAATTGGAATATCTATAATCCTTTTTATTCCTCTCGCAAAAATATTTGAAATAACCGCAAACTATTTATACCTCTAGCCCCCATTAAATAAGGACATTGAATTCTAAACAATATTAAAAAATTGGAGGAATTATGGAAAAAAGAGTAATATCATTAGCAGTGGCATTACTACTAGTTTCGGCCACTATCTCTAATTTTGCATTTATATTAGGTGATAGGCCAAGATGCCCTCCTTGCCCAAATCCAATAGTTTTTGATGGATTCATTGTCGCAAATTTAAACACACCTATCCTAATTAACATTAATGCAGACATGATAAATAGATTTGATGACTACGGCGTAACTGAATGCACAGGTAGTTCAAACTATGCAATTGACGATCCCAATATATCAACTGGAGCACCATTTGGGTGTGGATTGATAACATGCAATACAAATGCAGGCACTGTACACCGTTTTAACAATCAAGTTATCCAGTACACCGCTACAGATCCAAGCTATTGCGGGCTTAAAGATTCTTTTACCTTTACAGCCCATAAGCTTGGCCAGGGTGGATGTGGTCCAGATAATATTACTATCGAAGTTCGAATAATTATTAACTGCCCGAATAATCCAGTTGCAAATCCAGACTCATTTACAGTATGCAGTAACTCCTGCACCAACCTATATGTCCTTGCAAACGACTCTAATTATGGCTCTTCACCTGTAATAAATGTAGTCGACCAGCCAACAGGTGGAACAGCAACACCAGCTAGAGACAAGATTTACTACTGCGCACCGGAAACACCAGGAACCTATGAGTTCAATTATACAGTTAGAGATGGCAGGTACACCTCTAACAAGGCAAAGGTCACAGTTACTGTCACTTACTGTAGCCCAGAAACACCTCCAGTTGCAAATCCAGACTCATTTACAGTATGCAACGATTTTTGCACCAATCTATATGTACTTGCAAACGACTCTAACTACGGCCTTTCACCTGTAATCAATGTAGTCGATCCGCCAACAGGTGGAACAGCAACACCAGCTGGAGACAAGATTTACTACTGTGCTCCAAGGGCACCAGGAATTTATTACTTTGATTACACCGTAACAAGAGACCAATATACTTCAGAGAGTGCCAGGGTCACAGTTACAGTAAGTGATTGTGGACCGGGTATTGTACCTGAGCCGAAAGAGAAAGTCATTCCAATACTACTATACCCTCTATTGGATTTAAAGCGATTGACTATTTTAGAGGGCCCAATTACATTAGGCAGCAACATAGGAATCATCGGGAATTCCGATATCAAGAAAGTTGCCGATGAAAATATGGTTTCTCTTATTGATTCTGGAACTAATATAGTCCTCGATGGGAAAGTTATAGCGCCTTTAGAAATTGCACCTGGAACTCAAAGCCTAATCGCCCAAGTGGAAAACAGGGGATTTGTAACTCAGACTGGCGTCATGATAAGATTTGAAGGATTGCCAGAAGAGGTATCATACAAGATAGAGCCCTCTTCCCAATCCATAAAAGCCCATAACTTAGGCACATATACAGTAACTATAACAGTATCTCCAAATGTACCGGCAGGAACCTATCAAATAAAAGCAGTCGTGTATAGCTGGAAAGGGACTACTGACACAGTTGAACTGGAACTAGTTGTAATATAAATAATTTTTTTTCTTTTTAATTACTATTTTATAATAAAAACTCTTAAATAGAAATTGGTAACTAAAAATTACTAGTCAATTTTCGATTAACTTGTGAGAGTATGCCCGCCGAGATAGAATCAGATACCAATACATGCCCCCAGAATAAATCTCCCTTTAGCGGTATCGGTAAGAACTTCAGGTCTAAAATTGACACAGTCAAAGAGTACGAGCTAATAGAAGAAAACGAAGAATCAAGCGGTAACTATTTTTACGGCATGCCGTTTGGCCTTAATTACATCGAGTATCAAAAGGCTCAAGTTCTAAAGAAAAATTTGATGGATAAATACTATGGCGCGGAGCTCTCTAGCGTTATAGATGGTCATGAATATGATGGCAGATACGGCAGCGTATTTACCATCAATCAAGATATAGGCTCTACCCTAAAGAAGTTTCCAAGAGAAAAGGCAAAGGAAAAGATTTTATCAGAATTAAGATTACTCTATGGGATCGGGGACACTAAAAAAAAGTACCTCAATAGCAGAGGATACAAAACAATTGGGGATCTAGTCTATCACCCTTATTTTTCAAAAGAAGCAAAAAGCTGTCTTGATTTAATTGAATCAATGGACTCTAAAAATATCATGAATAGAATTTCCTACTGGCTGTCCCAATCAGATGAGCTTGTGTACTGCTGCTCAGGTTTTCACGAGAAGGAGGATTTCCTATTCTTTGATATTGAAACCCTAGGCTTATTTAATAGGCCAATAATATTAATCGGGGCTGCAAAATTTAATGGGGAGACCCTCACAATAAATCAATACTTTTTAAGGGATTTATCCCAGGAGCCAGCAGCGCTGAACGAATTCACTTCATTAATAGGGCCAAAAACAGTCTTAGTTTCGTATAACGGCAAATCCTTTGATATCCCTTACATTAGAGAAAGGCTCTCTTATTATGGAATGGGGGCTTCAATAGAAAGACCTCACTTTGACATGCTTCACTTTTCAAGGAGGGCATGGAGAAAAAAGTATCCAAACTGCAGGCTTGTAACGCTAGAAAAACATCTTTTCGGGATAGAAAGAAACGATGATGTTCCAAGTGCGCTAGTCCCGGAGTTCTACGAGACTTACCTTAAAACTGGGAACATCGGGCCAATAATCCCTGTAATTGAGCACAATAGGCAGGATCTCATAACGCTAACAAAAATATTTTCAAGACTTTACGAGGAATGGGAAAAGTGATTGAGAATATACTCATTAAATTAAGAAACGACCCTTCTTTTGACAGAAATATCGCCCATGTAGAGCTCATACCAGAAAGAAAATCACTTTATGGCGAGGTTAAAGAAGAACTGCCAGATAGCATCAGTGACTACTTGGAGAGGCACAACATTAGATTATACAAGCACCAGTGCGATAGCCTCGAAGAGATACGAAATGGAAATAATATTGTTATAACAACTCCGACAGCATCTGGTAAGACCCTCGCCTTCAACATCCCTATCTTTGAAGCCCTCGAAAAAGATAGGCATGCAACAGCCCTTTACCTCTACCCTGCAAAGGCGCTCTCAAACGACCAGTTGAAAGTCTTAAAGGCTCTTGAGTTGGATACTGAGATTAGGGTAAATCCCAATGTTTATGACGGGGACACGCCTTCAGCAATAAGGCCAAAAATAAGAAACGAATCTAGGATAATCGTTTCTAATCCCTACGAGATGCACCACATCCTCCCGTGGAACTATAAATGGCAGCACTTCTTTTCAAATCTTAAATTTATAGTGCTTGATGAGGCACACATATACCGTGGCGTTTTTGGATCAAACGTCTCACTTTTGATAAGGCGGCTTGAGAGGGTCTGCGAATATTACGGGTCAAAGCCGCAGTTTATTATTTCTACTGCTACTTTAGCAAACCCAATAGAATTTGCAGAAAAGCTTACTGGATTAAAATACCGGCTAATTTCAGAAGACGGCTCGCCCAAAGGTAAAAAATATTTCATTTTTTATAATCCCTACAAAAATGGGGACTACCTCTCAACTCACCAAGAATCAAAAAGGCTTTTCCTCTTTTTCATAAGGGAAGGTTTGCAGACGCTCTGCTTTACAGTATCAAGAAAGATGTCAGAGTTAATTGCACGATGGTCAAAAGAATCGTTAGAGCCTTCGGAAGAATCACTAAAGGAAAAGATAATGGCTTACAGGGCAGGATATCTTCCAGAGGAGCGGAGGAAGATTGAGAACGGCCTTAAAAATGGAGTTATTAAAGGGGTGACTTCGACAAATGCGCTAGAGCTTGGAATTGACATAGGTGGGCTTGACAGCGTCATTATCTCTGGATACCCTGGGACGGTGATATCGACGTGGCAGCAGGCAGGCAGGGCCGGTAGGGGAGCTAACGACTCAGTTGCAACGCTTGTCGCATTTCAAAATCAGCTCGACCAGTACTTTATGAGGCACCCTCAAGTATTTTTTGGGAAACCGCACGAGCACGCGATAGTTGATTTGAAAAATCCCTACATTCTCTTTGGTCACACGATGTGTGCATCGTCTGAGCTGCCTATAGTTTTAGAGAGGGATAAGAAATATTTAGGTGAACATTTGCCAGATATACTAAATGAGCTAAAGAACGAATCGCTTGTCAAGGAAACGCCTAATGGCTGGATATATTCAGGTACAAAGAGCGCCTCGATGGTAGTTAGCCTTGACAGCATATCTAGTGATATATTCAAAGTCATGTATCAAGGCAGAACGCTTGAAACAATGGATAGAAGGCAAGCTTACAGAGAGGCACATGAAGGTGTAGTATTGCTCCATCAGGGTGAAACTTACATTGTAGATGAAATGGATCTAAATAAAGGCATAATAAAGGTAAATAAAACTGATGTCGATTTTTATACCCAAGTCCTAAAAGAAAGCTTTGTTTCAATTATCGATGTAATTCAAAAAAAATCAATAGGAAATATTGAGCTATTTCTTGGACACCTTAGAGTGACTGAAAATTATAATGCGTATAAGATCATGCGGGGGGATAGCGCAATAGGATACAAAAATATCTATTTGCCGCCTCTAGAATTTAATACAGTTGGATTTTGGTTCACATTTCCAAATTCGATAGAGGATGAGCTATGGGAAAAGAGATCTAGGGATAGGGATATACTTGAAATGTTAATTAAAAGAAAGAATGTTGACATAAGGAGGGAAGTCTTTAGCGGTGCGCTCCACGGGATTGAGCATGGCATGATTGGCATCATGCCTTTTCACGTGATGTGCGATCGTTGGGATATTGGGGGATTATCAACAAACTTTCACCCATCAACAGGAAAGTCTACAGTATTCATCTATGACGGTTTTGATGGCGGCATAGGACTTTCTGAGAAGGCTTACGAATTGTTCGGCGAGATAACTAAAACAACTTTAGAGCTAGTAAAAGAATGCAGCTGTAAGGAAGGATGCCCAGCGTGCATATACTCTCCTAAATGTGGCAATGACAACAAGCCGATGGATAAGAGTGGGACGATATTTTTGCTTATGAATATTTCAAAACTTTTTTATCCCCCTAGTTAAATATAGTAATCATTATTAGCATTTATTTTTGAAATATTGAAATTATAGTATACATATTAACGATAATAGTATTTTGGACATAGAGGTATTTAATTACTAAAAATTGAAAATTTCTCCATTATATCTAAATATTTGTCAATAATATTTGAGAAAACCACAACATTTTTAAATATTAAACTTCTATCGTTAGTATATCATCAGTATTTGTATAATTGTCGATAAAATATAACTGTGTGGGGTGGTATTAATTGGGAAAAATGGGCATTTATAAGATAGTTTCGGTAGTGTTAACTGCTTTTTTAGTTTTAAATTTTTTTGGTGTTGTTTTTGGAAATCCAAATTATATATATCCTCAAGATATTAGAATCACGGATGACATTGATTATACTAACTGTGTGGATGTCGTTGATGTCAATGGGGATGGGAAGGAAGATGTTTTAGTCGCGAATAACGGTATTAATAAGGTCTATATCAGTACGCCCGTTTATGGAGTAGACTGGCCCCCCTCATGTATATACAACATTACAAATGATAGTAATGAATCATTACACATTCACTCTGGAGATTTAGATGGCGATGGAGATATAGATGTCGTAGTTGCAAATAACGGAACTAACTATGTGTATTTTAATAGTATCGCTGGTAGCCCCGATATAATACACGGAAACGGATCTCCTGCCCAGAGAGGAAACGGAACTTATTGGAGAAGATTTCCCCTTATAGATGCCGTAAATTTTCCAACTGATGCCCAGTATAGCTGGTCAATCCATCTTGCGGACATGGATAATGATGGGGATCTTGATGCAGTTGTCGGGAATAACGGCACAAATTATGTTTATTTCAATACTACTAGCGGCGGCATAATACACGGAGACGGAACTGCTGCCCAGAGGGGTAATGGAGAAACTTGGAGAAGATTTCCTCTTATTGCTTCAAATCTTCCTAATGATCCAGGTGATTCACGTAACACCTATTCTATAGCTATTGGAGATTTAGATGGCGATGGGGACATGGACGTTGCTGTGGGCAATGGGTATTCAATGAGTGGTGGTGTCCCCCAACTAGACGGTGTTAATTATGTATACCTTAATACTACTAGCGGAGGAATAATAAAAGGTAACGGAACTGCCGCCCAGAGGGGTAATGGAGAAACTTGGACAAGATATACCATTCACGCTCAACCGACTAACGGTGTTGATTTTGGGAATCATAATACTACTGAAATATTATTAGGAGATATGGATAAAGATGGAGATTTAGACATTGTTTATGCAAATGAACCTTTCAAATCAAGCGAAAAAAGCACTTGGCGTGTCTACATAAGTTACAATACAACCTCAGGGGGCATTGTCACTGGCAATGGCAGTGGCGCTCAACAAGGAGCCGGTACATCTTGGACTCCTAGCGCTCCATTAGGTGCTTTATTGACACCTTCAAGTTCAATTGCATTAGGTGACGTGGATAAAGATGGGGATATCGATATAGCACTGGGTCATGTGGATAAGAGTGCAAGTGCATGTGGGGGTGCTAAAAATCAGCTATTCTTAAATCCCTTATATAAGCAAACTAAATGGGTAAAACAAGATGTAGGTCCGCCTGCCGCAGGTACAGACCAGCTAAATACATATTCGCTTGATTTTGGGGATGTTAATGGAGATACTTGGCTAGACCTAGTAGTTGGTAATTTCCAGATTGATGGTTGTGCAGCTCAATATAATCAATACAATAAAATCTACCTTAACACTTACACTTCTGAAGGCGCAGCTGATGACTCATATACAGTTTGTAGCGGAAAATGTGTCAATGCTTATGTTTTGGATAATGATTTTTATAAAAAAAAAAATCCTACTATCCAAAGTTATACTAATCCTTCCTTCGGAACTGTAACAAATCAAAATACTTACCTCGTTTACTGTGCAAATGCAAACTATTGCGGGCCAGATCAGTTTACTTATACCGTGAAAGATACTGGGAATATAATTTATACTGCAACTGTCTATATTGATGTTTTATGTTCACCAGATGCAGTAAATGATTCCGTTTCAACATGCGGAACAAAATGCGTGAACGTCTCTGTCCTTGACAACGATAAAAATTATAGTGGATCTACCTTGACCTTGATTGGAACTCCTGTCAATGGCACTCCTAGAATTGTCTCTGGCAACAGAATTGAGTTCTGTCCGACAATATCTAGTGGAACTGGATCTTTTGATTATAATTTATCTAATGGATACTGCTGGGACACAGCGACAGTCACAGTAACAATCGAGCCCTCGCCTGTTGCAGTTGACGATCCAAACGTCACAGTCTGCAGCGGTGGATGCGTAAATGCATCTGTTCTTGATAATGATACAGATGACGATGCCCTCGCTATAAAGGGCATAACTGTTTCACCAACAAAGGGAACAGCAACAGTCTCTGGCGGCAAGATATACTACTGTGCAAACACTGGAACTAGCGGAACAGACACATTTGACTACAATGTGTCAGACGGATACTGCTGGGACACAGCGACAGTCACAGTAACAGTCATTAACTGCACTGTAGTCGCAGATAACGACACATACACAACAAATGAAGACACATGTGTAAATGCCAGTGTTCTTCAAAATGATTATGATCCAGAATACCCAGGACTACTTACCTTCTGGATAACAGATGAAAATGTCTCAGGCCCATCACATGGAAAAAATACAAACTATGGTAACTACATCATTTACTGCCCAGATGCCAACTGGTGTGGCGTTGACACATTCGTCTACGAGATTAGAGACGTCAACGGCTCAACAGACACAGCAACAGTCACAATAAATGTCACATGTGTCGAGGATGGTCTTGTAGCTAGAGATGATAATTATACAACAACTGAAGACACATGCGTCAACGCAATAGTCCTTGCAAATGACTATGACCCAGATGGACTATCCTTCTGGATAACAGACGCAAATGTATCAGGACCTTCACATGGTTACAACATAAACCATAGTAGCTACATACTATATTGCCCAGATGCAAACTGGTGTGGCGTTGACACATTCGTCTATGAAATCACAGATGTCAATGGCTCAACTGCACAGGCAACCGTAACAATAAATGTTACATGCGTAAATGACGGTTTGATAGCTGTCGACGACTTCAACTCAACAACAGTCAATGTATGCATAGACATCAATGTTAGTAAAAATGACTACGATCCTGATGGAGACCTATTCTGGATAGATAGTTTCACTCAGCCAACAACTACCTTTGGAACTGTTACACTAGTTGATTCAAAAGGAATGGTAAGGTTCTGTCCTGGAATGAATTGCGGAACAGCAGACTTTAACTACACAATTACAGACGGAGAAGAAACTGACACTGCAAAAGTCACAATTACTGTGCCATGCCCGCCTGTAGTTGCAAATGATGACTACAACAGTACAATAGACAGATTCACACCTGTTGACTTCAACATCACAGATAATGACGATGGCTCCGGATACAAGGTGAAAATAGTTCCAGGCTCAATCACAACACCAAGCTTCGGCTCAGTAACTGTGCTTGACGTAAACGGTACAATAAGCTTTGATCCAAAAGGATATTGCGGAACAGCAACATTTGACTACAACGCAACAAATGGCTTCTCATACGATGTAGCCACAGTCACTGTAGACGTGCCATGCCCCCCATTGACATGTCCTGTTGCTGTAAACGATTACAACAAGACTGTAATGAATACATGTGTCATACTCAGCCTCATGGACAATGACTACGATCCAAACGGCGACCCAATAAAAGTAACAGACATAAAAGACCCGCCACACGGCGTAATTGAATTCATAGACTATGAGAAAGGAATCATAAAGTACTGTCCAGACCAATACTTCTGCGGCACTGACTTCTTTGAGTATACAATAGTCGATGAGCCGAGAACCACTCAAGATGAGCCATGCACATCAACTGCAACAGTCAGAATAGACGTAATATGCGAAGACAAGCAGGAAGTTCCTGCAGTGCTGCTATATCCGCTGGTAGACATAGAGCGATTGACCTTATCCGGAACTGGAATTGATGTAATCCTCGATGGAAAAGTTGTATCAGTGCTTGAAGTTTTACCAGGAACACAGAACTTAACTGCACAGGTAGAGAACAGAGGATTTGTAACACAGAATGATGTCATGGTAAGATTTGAGGGGCTTCCAACTGGAGTATCCTATAGATTAGAGCCAGAATCTCAGAAGATAAAGGCAAAAAGCATAGGATCCTATAATATCATCTTAACAGCCTCACCCAACACACCGGCCGGTACATACGATATAAAAGCAATAGCCTACACCAGAAGAGGGACTTTAGATACAGTTGAATTAAAAGTAGTAATAAATTAATTTATTTTTTCTTTCCTTCTTTTTATTTTAGGCAACTCTTAAATATAGGCCTAGTAAATAACTTTCAATGGATAGAATTTCTTATACAAAAATTGTCATGTCTGTTCTTATTATATTGTTAGGCGTTTACCTAGTCTATCCAGTCATACCTGGATTGATAGGAGGATTTGTATTTGCGTATACTTTCCTCCCCGTATACCATAAAGTATTCAATAAACTAAAAAGGAACAACCTATCTGCAGCAATTACAACTCTTTTTGTATCTGCTCCCCTACTTGTTACTTTGCTATACATATTCCTTAAGGCTCTTGATGAACTTGACATTGTCATCGAGATATTAAGAACCCATTCCTACATTTCAATTCTAAAAATTTTTGGGATAAACTTTACAGAATCACCCTTCTATGAATTTATGCTAGAAGCTTTCCCTCAGATTGTTGATATAACAGTCTTATTTTCAAAGACATTGAGTCAGATACCTTTGACTCTGTTAAACATGGTAATCCTTATACTTTCTCTTTATTACTTCTTGGCAGAAAGAGAACATATAGAGAGATTCATTACCAAGGTCCTTCCACCTTCATACCACAAAGATTTACTTGAGATACTACAACCTACAAAGAAGGTAATAGATGGATTAATCTATGGAAATATAATGAGTGCGATGATTACAGGATTACTGGCCATTATCGGATTTGCAGTCTTGGGGATCCCATACTCTTTTTTATTAGGTCTTCTAGTGGGGCTTGCATCACTTCTTCCAATTATTGGGCCGTGGACAGTTTTTGTTCCTTTAGGCGCTTACTATTTATTTATTGGTAATTATCTCAAGGGGGCTGCACTACTAATTTATGGTATTGTTCTACTTGGTATCTTATACAATATTCATATTTACCCAAAGTTTCCCGAAAAAGAATACCAGCTTCATCCCTTTATAGTTCTGATAGGTTTCTTTGGGGGATTTTACATGTTCGGTCCAATAGGTCTGCTTTACGGGCCCATTATAATTGGACTTCTAAAAGGTGTTGCAGAAGGCGTAGTCAAAGAAACTACTCAAAAAAGAAGATTTTTCAGGCTATAGCTTTACCTTCTGAAGATGTATCTTGCAGGAGTTCTACCAATGCCTATTTCAAATCTACAGGTTTTACAAACTTTACCGATTGTTGTGGACCGCCCAAATAAATCGTTAGAGACTACGTCTTGAAGGTCTTTTCCGCAAAATGGACATGTTTTAATCTCCTTGCCCTTACGGGAGTGGACCTTTACTTTAACACCATACTTTTTGGCGACTCTCCTCATCCTCTCTGCCGATACCTGGAGCGCCTCATCTTTGCTAGATAGTTTTTGTTTAACCTTTTCAAAAAGTTCATTCTGGGAATGAATTACAATATCTTCTCTTAGAACATTTTTAATGGCATCAAGAATCTGTGGGTCAGTGGCCCGCATACGATATATTGGGAATTAAAATATAAATGATTATCCCTAGAACTTATTTTTTGTTCTTCATAAAATCTTCAAGCCTCGAAAAAGCTTCTTCCATAGTCTCAATTTGCGGCAAAAATACAGACCTGAAATGATCTTTACCATATATGGGACAGAATCCGCTACCGTGAACTAATAATACCTTTTTCATCTTTAGAAAATCATATACGAACGCCTTGTCATCCTTCCACCTGTTTTCTAATTCAACCTTTGGAAAGATGTAAAGTCCGCCCATTGGTTTCGTGGTGCTTATCCCCGGGATTTCATTTAGTCTCTTGTAAGCATACTCGCTTCTATGCTTTAACTTTGAAACCATCTCTACTACGTACTTCTCACAGCTCTTGTACGCTTCAATTGCTCCCATCTGGCATATTGAATTTGCAGCTATCCTTGCACGAAGCTCTTTCATTATGCCCTCTTTTATGTCTGAAAGCGTATCCCAGTTGTAGAAAGCGATATATCCAACCCTCCAGCCTGGGGCAAGGTAAATCTTTGAAATACCGTTGAAAGTCATTATTGGGACTTCGTCAGTCATTGATGCAGGGCTTACAAAAGAATCGTCAAAAGTTATCCTGTCATATATCTCATCAGATATAATAAACAAATCGTGCTCTATTGCAATATCAAGTATTTCTTTTAAATTCTTCTTAGAATATGTTGCACCAGTAGGATTGTTTGGATTTATTATGACAATACATTTTGTTCTTTCAGTTATCTTTGATTTTAGATCTTGAACATCGATGTCCCAGTTTTCCTCTTCAATAGTTCTATACGGAACTGGAGTTGCTCCAAAAAAAGTTGCATAAGCAGTATACGTTGGATAACCTGGTCCTGGAATTAAAACTTCATCTCCAGGCTCAAGAGTTGCCCCAAAGACTAGGTTTACCCCTTCAGTAACGCCTGATGTAATAACAACATCCTCTAAGTAAATTTTCCCATTATTCTTAGATTCTCTCTCGGCTATTACTCTTCTTAACTCTGTGTTTCCAAGAGAATCTTCATAACCATTAAAATTATCCCTGGCTGCCTTGATGATGGCATCTACCATAGGCTCTGGAGTTGTAAAATCAAACTTCAGAGGATCCCCTATATTTAGTTTTAAGATGCTGTCCCCTTTTGATTCGAGCTTCCTTGCATATTCAACTACGTCTCGAATAGCATAACTTATTGTTGACGACCTTTCTGAAACGTTCAATGGTATCCCCCTCTATCGGCTATTGAAGTTCTATATATCCCTATTTAAGTTTATCTATTATTATAGAACATAATACTAAAAATCAAAACAAATTATAAAAATTGTTCGATAATATTTATAATATTAAACTAATGTATATTGATCTATCAATATAAAAATAGATAGAGATAATAGACTCCTATCAAGACGAGCATTATCCCGCTTACCATATCTAAAGATTTTGAATATTTCCTAACAAAATCTTCTACCTTCTTTAGCCCGAAGAACGAAGAGATTACAATAAGGGGTGCGCCAACTAAAAAGGAATAAATCAAAAGAGAGATAATTACAATTAGGATGTTTTTTTCTAAGGACACGATAGAGATTAAAGATAACAAAAGCGGAGCAGCTCTCGCTATTGTTATTAATCCATACGAGATTCCGTAGGTGTATGGTGTTGAGCCATAAAACTTTCTCTCCTTCTTTACAGATAGGATGTAACTTATCCTTATTATCCTTAAGAGTATTAATCCTATAACTATTGATATTATTGCCCCAACTAGAAATCCTAACTTGCTTTCAGAGAATATGGAAGAAAAACCAAAGTTTCCAAGAAGCCCCAGGGGGATAAAAACTGTAGAAACGCCAAGGGAGAATAAGACTGCATTTAGAGGCGCCCTCTCACCCAAGACTTTCGGGAAAATAGGAATAATAAAAAATAGATTTAATGGGCACAATCCTGCCGTGATCCCTAGCACAACTGATGAAATCAGCGACTCAAACATTTATATGAATCCCATTTCTTTTTCCTTTTCCCAAACATTGAGCCTGGTCTTTATGACTGTGTCTGGATTCAAGCTTATTGAGTCAATCCCGCTTTCAACTAGGAAGGACGCAAACTCTGGGAAGTCTGAAGGTGCTTGACCACATATTCCTATTTTTTTGCCCTTTGATTTCACAACTTCAATTGCCTTCTTAATCAATCTTTTGACTGCGATGTTCCTTTCATCATAGATACTTGAAACAAGTTCTGAATCCCTATCAAGACCAAGTGCAAGTTGAGTTAGATCATTTGAGCCGATAGAGAATCCATCAAATATTTCGCAGAATTCGTCTGCAGCAAGGACATTTGAGGGTATTTCACACATCACGTATATCTCAAGGCCATTTTCACGTTGTACAAGGCCAAATTCTTTCATAGTGTTTACAACTTTTCTACCCTCGGCAGGAGTTCTGCAAAATGGAACCATTATCTTGATGTTGTTTAATCCGACCTCTTCCCTAGCCCTTTTAATCGCCTTACATTCTAGTGCAAACGCTTGCTTGAAGTTTTCATCATAATATCTAGAGGCACCCCTCCAACCAATCATTGGATTACTTTCCTTTGGCTCATAGAATTTTCCGCCGACTAGATTTTCATACTCGTTTGACTTAAAGTCGCTCAAACGGAGTATAACATCCTTTGGGTAGAAAGCAGCGCCAATCATGGATATACCGTATGTGAGTTTGTCAATGTAGAAATGTGTCTTTTCGTTGTATCCTCCGGTCTTATCTTCAATCTGTTTTACAACTTCAGCAACTGCTATGTCATACCGTGATTTTTCACTTAACTCTTCAAAGTTTACAAGCGCCATTGGGTGAATCCCTATGTAAGAATTAATAATAAACTCTTCTCTTGCAAGCCCAACTCCGTCATTTGGAATCTGGGACTGGTAAAATGCCTTTTCAGGTATTCCAACATTCATCATTATCTTAGTTCTAGTTTCAGGAAGTTTCTGGATGTCTATCTCTTCTATCTCATACTTTAACAGACCATCATAAACTGCACCAATTTCACCCTCTGCACAGCTTACTGTAACCTTTTGACCATCGGATAAGACTTCAGTAGAGTTGTCAGTTCCAACAATACAAGGTATTCCAAGCTCCCTAGACACTATGGCAGCATGGCACGTTCTTCCACCCCTATTTGTTACAATAGCGCTGGCCTTTTTCATAACAGGCTCCCAATCTGGGTCTGTCATTTCAGTTACAAGTATCTCTCCTTCTCTAAAGAGAGAAATCTCTTTAGGGGTTCTTATTATGTGGACCATGCCTTGGCCTATGAGATCCCCCACCGCTTGCCCTGTAACAAGTTTCTTCCCCTTTTCTTTTAGGATGTAAGTTTTTATCGTGTTGAAGTCCCTTTGAGAATGAACAGTTTCTGGTCTTGCCTGGAGTATGTAAAGTTCTCCGTTAGTTCCATCCTTTGCCCATTCTATATCCATTGGGGTGTACTTTCCCTTTTTGTTGGTATAGTGGTCCTCAATTATTACTGCCCACCTTGCAAGCTTAAGAACATCTTCATCAGTTATTGAGAACTTGTTTCTTTCCTTCTCATCAACTCTGATATTTTTTGTTCCTTCTGCAGGGTCGTCGGAATAGATCATCCTTCTTTGCTTTGCCCCAAGTTTTTTATTAATTATTGATTTGTAACCTTTCTTCAATGTAGGTTTAAAGACATAAAACTCATCTGGATTTACAACACCCTGAACAATATTTTCTCCAAGACCATAAATAGAAGTAACTAAAACTACATCTTTGAATCCAGATTCTGTATCAATTGTAAATATTACACCACTTGACCCGCTGTCACTTCTTGCCATTTTCTGTACGCCTATCGAAAGCTTAACTGAGAAATGGTCAAATCCTTTGTCATGCCTGTATGATATGGCCCTATTTGTGAAAAGAGACGCAAAACATTTCTTGCATGCCATGATCAATGCATCTGTACCAGTAATGTTTAGGAAAGTTTCTTGCTGGCCTGCAAATGAGGCATCAGGGAGGTCTTCAGCAGTTGCAGATGATCTTACAGCAACGTCAACGTTCTTTCCATACATCTCTTCAAGTTTGCCATAAGCCTTTATTATCTCCTTCTTCAATTCATCGGGAAACTCAGCTTCTAATATAGTATGCCTTATCTTTTCCCCTCTCGTTGCAAGATTTTCATAGATATTTGTGTCAAGATCTTTTAGGATTTCTTTTATCTTTTTTTCAATTCCGGCATTTTTAACAAAAAAATCATAAGCATAAGACGTGATAGCAAACCCTTCAGGAATTTTAATTCCTTTACTCTTCAAGTTTCTTATCATCTCTCCTAGAGATGCATTCTTACCACCTACAAAAGGAATATCGTCGATATCAATCTCTTCAAAAAATAGGATTAGTTTCTTCTCCTTATCTTGGGGCATAGTTACACCTGAACTACTTCTAAAAACAATCCTTAAAAAGTTTTGGATATTTATTTATACTATATATTCTATATATTTTTAAACAAAATTTTCCTCACCAAACCCATGAATAGTTTTAAATAAAAGAATAAACAATATTTTTCGTGGTAATATGAAATTTAAAATTATAGCTTTTTTAACAATTTTACTATTCTCAATGGGGACAATTTCTTCAGCATTGTCTTTAGAGTTTGAAAGTCAAACAATTCACAAGGATGAATTTGATATTCTGGAAGTTTATGCAAATGACCTGAATGGCGATGGTAACTACGAGATACTTGCTTATACAGCAGGCAAGAAGTTCCTCTGTCTAGATAACACGGGCAATATCAAATGGACACTTGAATCAAATAACTCATTTTCAACCTTTAAAATCTTTGACATCTACGATTCCCCTAAAAATGAAATTATCTTGGGAACAGAAAATAGGGTAGTTTCCAAAAACGAGGTATACAATGCATTACTGTACTTTATTGATTCGGAGGGGGAAGAAATTGCCATTATACCTATTTTGGGATCAATTCTTGATTTTGACATTGGTGACGTTGATTCAAACGGTACATATGAAACTATAATTGGTGCCGATGACGGGAGTGTCTATCTTTTTGATGAGGAACTAAACCTACTATGGAACTATAAGACTAGAGGATATAACTTTAGGACTCTTATAGTTGATTTAAACGAAGATGGGATAAATGAAATAATGGTTGTTTCTTGGGACAACACTTACATGCTTGATGGCTTTGGAAAACTTACTAAATCCTATGAGACTAAACATATACTTAGGGATCTCTATCTTGATAGATATAACAACATGATTCATGTTTCAAGGTGGTTTAGGGAAGATTCCCAAACTTGGAAAGGAACAGTTGTCTATTCTCTAAATAGGAATCTAGGCCAGATGTGGGAGTTTAGGACTGAAACTGAGTCCAGCGCATCGACCTTTTTCGATGTTAATAACGATGGAAGAGAAGAAACAATAATTGCAGGTACCAAAGGTGAGATAATTGTCCTTGACTCTAGAGGAGCATTCCTTAAGAGATTTGATCTGCCTGATAGGATATTTAAGATAGAAGTCATGAAAGAAGGGGATAACACCTATCTTGTCGCAGGGTGCAAGGATAATAACCTGTACATAATTGACTATGATACAGGAAACACTGAATACAAGTTCCAAACTCAGGGTTGGGTCGAGACATTCTTTATTTTAGATATCAACAAAGACGGCAAGCAAGACATACTTGTTGGTTCAAATGACAATAAGCTATACCTCTTGCTTCAAGAAAAGGAAGTAATAAAGCCACATGAAGATAACAAGTCTATAGTGGACAAGCCTCCAGAGCAAGAGCAGCCAAAAACAGAAACTAAAAATGTTCCTTTTGAAGAAGTTGGGATATTAGGTGGCACAGTCTTAGGGGCAATATATATTGCAATAAGAAAAAGAAAATAATTATTCTTTCTTTTTTACACTTTCTCTTTTAAGGCCTTGGCTTCTTCTTTGTTTTGAAACTCTAAGTCTTTCCTGACTTACTGCCATATCCTTACTTATAGGTTTAGGTGGCATATCCTTTCTTTTAGCAACTCTTCTCTTTGGTTTTTCTTTTGGCCTTTCAACAACTGGAAGTTTCTGCCTAGCGGAATTAAGTATTATGCCAACTGAAAGCGCCAGTCCGATGTATAAAAATATGTTAATTGAATTCTGGATCATTCTAATCCTATCTGGGGTTACTATGTAATCCCTTGTGATAACTATAAGAGATTTCATTGGGCCTTCTTTTAATACGCTAGTGACTTTAGATTTTATGCTTACCTTTTCCTGAAATTCTTCAGAGGATTGGCCAGTGTTGACATTAAAGACAAGCGTATGGTCTCCTTCGTTATAGAAACTAGCTTTAAACTTTAGTTCTTTTACTTCACCTGGATTTAGAATGCCTTTCCAAGTCCCATCAACTATGTTTGCACCGTGTCCCTGTAAATTTATTGTCAGGTTATTTGCGCTGGCCTTACCGGTATTTGCGATTGTAAACGGTATCTCAAAGACGTCCCCCTCATAAAAATCTAGTTTTTTTGTCACAGTAAGGGTGACATTAGGATTGTATTGCACTAGTGTTACAGAAGGTGGGTGGTAAATGTTTAAGCTGACCCTGTCTCCTACAATATCATTTACTTCAAAGATATAGTTATTAATGCCCTTCAAAGAACGTTTTCTGATCGCATAATCCTGATTTTCCACCTTAATTGTGGCAGATAGCGTAGCGGCATCAGAAATAGTAAAATCCAGGCCTCCAATATTCCCAGTTTCCCCCTTTCTTAAAGAGACCTCTGACTTTGATAGATTTTTTATATTGGAGTTGGAATAAACGGTAAACTTAATACCTGCAGTTGTTTCGTTTAATATTTTGACCATAACAGGGCCAAATGATAGGATATCATCAGATAAACCATAAAGTGTTTTAGACTCCTGATTGTTTCTAACATTTACAATAAGCCTGTTCTCACTTCTATTAATATTCATAAAGTATAGGTTGTCTCCCTGACCAAAATATAGTAAAAATGGATTGTCCGCCATATCCCCTGAGTAAACAGGACTCATGCCCCTTAGGACATCTTTTTTAGTATAATTCATTTTGAAGTTTGCCGCTCCACGGTCAAAGTAGATTGTAATTACATAAATACCTTCAAACTTTATATCCTCAAAGTCAATATCAATAGGAAACTCTCTTAGCTTTACAATGTCTGGTACAACAACTGTTTTTATTACCTCATTTGAGTATTTATTCTTCTGTATAATATTAAGCTCAATAGTATTGATACAAGACGCCACATATAGGTCTTTATCGCAGACGTCAAGGTCCACAAGTCTTATGGCATAATTATAAATATCGCCTGAAATGGTGTATTCTTCACTACTCTTTTCGTAAAGATTTAACATTATGGTAGTTTCTTTCTTTTCATCTGCCCCTGCCGCTAAATTTATCGAGCAAATTAGCATCAGGCAGGTAAAAACTGACAAAAAACGCCTCTTCATTGAACTGATATATGGGGTAACGCTTAAAAGAGTTATTATATACTACCTTTCATGATGAAGAAAGCTTTACCTTTATTGTTGATTTCTGTGATTTTGCTACCTTTATATGGGGCTGCTGATGCAGATCCAAAGGTAGAGTTGACTTATCCAAACGAAACACAGCCTGGCAGATTGATAAACATTGACATAAAATTAACTAATACGACTTCAGAAATGCTCTGGGACTTAAAGGCTGTAATAGATCCAAACGATATCCCTCCAGATATTAAAAGCTATATTAGGCTGGTAGACGCAGATAAGGCGTTTGTTGTAGGGGACGGGGACCACAGTATCAATGTGCAAGACCAAGTAAGTCTTAGATTGTCAATTGAGACCACTTCAAATGCAGAAGCTGGAACCTATAAGCTCCCTCTAAAGATTAAGGGTGAAATTGGAAATTGCAGACAAGGGTGTAAACCTTACTTATTAATGAAGGATATAGAATTTAAAGTAATTAAAGACTATCCATCACTTAGAATAGAGCTATCATCTTACCCTAATGAAGTATTACAGGGCCAGTCTATTAAAGTTCCATTTAAAGTCACAAATTATGGCGTAGGCTATGGAAACAACATTAAACTGAGTGTTCCCAGCAATAACAACTTCATAACATCACTTGAAGTAGATTCAATAGGATTATTGAAGTCAAATGAATCTAGGAATGTAAATCTTAGCATAGCTGCGAAGGGAGATGCTTCTACTGGCAACTATAAGACCGATATAATAGTTGAATATTTTGACCCATATGGAAATAAGAAAGCCACCACTGAATCCATCACTTTCTCAATAAAAGATTCCTCACTTGTCAAGGATGCAGAAAAGTACTACGCCCAGGGAAATGAATACTTCACAAAGAAAAATTACTCTAACGCTCTAGAAGAATACCAAAAGGCTAAAATTGCATACCAGGGCCTCGGATTAACAGAAAAAGTAAATGAAATTAAAGCTAGAATAGAATTAACACAAGTTGCAATTGAAGAAACAAAATCAAATATCCCTCTTTCAATATACATAATATTTGGAGTGCTACTGTGCGCAGTTACAATGGAACTAGGGGTTTTGATTGGAACTTTGACAAGAAAACCTAAATCGCCAAAGGGCGGACTCTAGAGTGGAATGTATTCTACTACTAATCTTTTATAGATTGGGTATTCTTTTACTATTGCAGTTTTAATCTTCTTTGATACTTTTTTATTTTCAGATATATCTTCGGCTATTGCCCAGTGGGTAAAAACCTTATCTCCATGGACTTCATACATCTTTTTTGAAATATTAAGCTCCTCAGTAAGATATTTCGTTATATCCTCTACATTTCCGGATAGCTCTCCTTTTACAATCAGGCAGTCATCAATCTCTTCGTAGTATTTCTTTGTATTCTTTGCTCTTCTCTCCCATCTTCTCCTTAATTGTATGGCATCCTTTAAGACAGAAGGGCAGAAGTGGAGTGATATTGGGAGATCTTGATATTTTTCAATTAGTTCTATTGAGAGAACCTTACTCCCCTTCACCATGCTAGTATCTGTATCGAAATTGAATCCCTTCCCTGAAAGGTTGTCCCAATTTGTTTCTGTGTACTCGAACTCATTTAGATTTATAAAGGAAAATCCAACTGAAGATGCGGATTGAATTATTGAGCTTATTCTATCAAAATCACCAGGTATTGCAGGTATTTCAATTCCAAAATTAAAATCCATATCGAGAACGCTCTTTAGAGTTTCTATCTCCTTTTGACTTTTGACATGAAATCTAACTTCATCAACATATCCTTCTAATTTTTTCAATCCCGTAGATGTTTTATCTGTACTTCCTGTGTATAGGTGGATATGATGTTTACTGTCATCTTCTTTGATTAGTTTAGCATATTCAAGGCACTTTTCAATTTTTAGTAGAGGATCTCCTCCAGTGAAACTAATCCCCTTTGAATCGCAGGCCTTTATCTCTTCTAGGACATCCTCTTTTTTTTCTAATTTCCTCTCATTGATATATGATACGTCTTTACCTTTTTTTTCATTTGAAACTGGGCAATAATAACAGTTCACGTGGCAGATTCCTGTAACAAAAAGAACAGATTTCCTACCTTTAATACATAATTTACATCCTTCAGGTAGCTTCCCGGTATAAATTGAATTAGCATCGGTCTTTTTTATTGGCATCTATTATTATTTATTCCTCTGCCTTTAAAAGATATCTTCAAAACTTATTTAAACTAAAAATAAAAAGTCTGTTAAAGGTGCGACAATGGACTTCCTTAAAGTCACAGGCGAACTCAAAAAAGAAGTAGAAGAAGAAATTAAAAAATTCTTTGAAACTGAACTCCAGACGATAGAAAATGACGTCTTACGTGATTTCTATAAAGACTTAAGACACCACACCCTTCTTGGAGGAAAAAGACTTAGGCCGATAATGTGCATCATGGCTTATTGCGGGTATGCAGATTACAATCCAAATATATTAAGAGTTTCAATAGCATTTGAGCTACTTCACTCCTCTTCACTTATTCTAGACGATGCTATGGATGAGGACGTTTTAAGGCATGGAGAAAAAACTTTCAATGCAATATATGCTGACAAATTTTTGAAATCTACAAGATTTGATCTTACGCCTTACTATGATGGTGGCAACTGGATTAAAAAAGACGGGCTTACGCAATTGCTCCTTATGCAAAGAGCAATCTCAAGGTACTCTTACGCGCTTTCAGTTTTAGGATCTAACATACTTTATGCTTTAAGTGGTCAGTCAATAAGGTCAAGTGGATTTGACAACCCTATTGTAACAAAGGCAATGATAATGCAGAGAGAGATGTATAAAAAATTGAATGAAGGGCAGCTACTAGATATTCTTATGGAACAAAAAGGCGGAAACGAAGACAAATATTTTGAGATGATAGACCATAAGACTGGAATTCTTTTCACATACCCTTTGAGAATCGGACTCCTTTTAACAGAAAAAGCAGACATACACTCTTTAGACAATTACTCTACAAATCTCTCACGAGCTTTTCAGGTGCATGATGATATTCTAGGTGTTTTTGGTGATGAGAATACAACTGGAAAACCTGTTGACAGCGATATCAAAGAGGGGAAGAATACATTGTTAGTTATAAAAACACTTGAATGTGCAGATGAGAATCAATTAAAGAAAGCTAAAACTATTTTAGGAAACAGGAACGCATCCTCTGAAGACATAGCCGAATTAAAAGATATAATGAAGAGTTGTGGGGCTCTGGACTACTGTATTGAAAAAGAATCTCAATTCATCAAAGCTGCAAAAGGGTCAATAGATTCAGAGATGAAAGTTTATAATAAAAAGAAAGTATTAGAAAAATTATTCAAATACAATATCAACATTCTCGCCCGTGATCAACAAAAGTATTTCTTTTACACTTTTTGTTGCAATAGGAAGTTTTCTCTCAAATTCTTTTCCTAATCTGAGTCTTTTAATTATTGTACCATCAGGCATGTAAACAATGTTTATTCCATAAACTTTTGCTGGGTATAAAAGGTCTGAAGCAACTTTCTTAACATCTTTACTTTCTTCAATAACCCTTATTTTTTTGTTTAATTTCTTACTTAATCCCCTTATTACATTGCCACCTTTACCAATAATACTTCCTATCTCTCCTGCTTCGATGAGAATAATTACAAGATTGCCAACCTTAATACTCCTCTTGAACTTCACATCTTTAAGGCCTTTGTTTTCCTGAGAAAGCCTGTAAAGTTCTTTAGCTATTTCGAGGTCGCTGTCATTAAGTTCGCCATCTTTAATCTTAGCTGTACAACCTGGGCAGAGCATTCCGGTCTTCAAACAGATCTCACAAAAAGGTAGCTCCAATTCTCTTTCACCTTCTAAAATATAACTTTATCTTCCTAGCTTAAGCCTTTTTAAAAAGGTTTCGGTAATAATTTTTTTCTAATTCAAAAAATAAAATCGTATCCCGAAACTCTTAAATAAAGAATAAAATTAGAGTATTCACTATATTTAAGAGGATGATTTATTATGAAAAAAGTACGTTTGGGCGTCGTTGGTTTCGGTATTGTTGGTAAAGGTGTGTGTAAAGTAATAAGAGACAGAGCAGAACAATACAAAAATAAGTATGGCGTAGATGTCAGGATAGTATGTGTTGCTGACATGTTAAATTCTATTTACGATGAAAATGGAATTGATCTTGTTAAGTTGATGGATCACAATAAAGAAAGATCCCTTATGATTAATTATCCTGATTCTTCAAAAGACAAGAAATGGAACGGGGAAATGGCAGTAGAAAATATGGATGCCGATATTGTAGTTGAAGTAACACCCACAAACATAAAGGATGCACAACCAGGATTGAATCACGTAATGAAAGCATTTGACAGGGGCATGCATGTAGTCACTTCAAACAAGGGACCTCTAGCACTTCACTATGACAAAGTTATAAAAGCCAAGGAAAAAAGCGGAAAGGAATTCAAATTTGAGGCAACTGTCGGGGGAACAATGCCCGTAATAAATTTAGCACAGGATGCACTCAAAGGAAATCAAATTATTTCCGTAAAAGGGATATTAAATGGTACTACAAATTACATACTTTCCAATATGGCATTTGAAGGAAAGAAATTTGGAGATGCATTAAAGGAAGCCCAAGAGAAAGGATATGCAGAAGCTAATCCTGGCCAGGACATTGAAGGATGGGACGCAGCATGCAAAGCAACTATTCTCTCAAACGCTTTAATGGGAAAATCAATGACTTTAAGCGATGTTAAAGTTAAGGGGATCACAGGCGTAATGATGGAAGACGTAATAGAAGCAAAGAAGAATGGAAATATCATAAAACTAATCGTAGAAGTTACTGAGAAAGGTGCAAAGGTTGAGCCAACACCCGTTCCTCTTAACTCTCCACTTGCAGTAACTGGTACTTTGAACGTTGCTGTTTTTGAGACAGATCTATCAAAGGACATTACTGTAATGGGAAGAGGAGCAGGCCAGATAGAAACAGCAGCTGCAATAATGAGTGACGTGTTTTCAATAGTAAGATAAAAAGGTGAATAAATGAAGCTATTGAGGTACAATGACAATGACAAAATTGAAAAGGGTATCCTTGAGAACAACGTGATAAAAAAAATCAAAGGAGACTTTTTTTCAGAATTTCAAATAACTGAAACTGAGATTGATCCAAATTCAGTTAAATTAGTTTCACCCACGATGCCATCAAAGATTGTGGCGGTAGGTCTAAACTACGCGGATCATGCAAAGGAACTCAAAATGGAACTTCCAAAAAATCCCATCATATTTATAAAACCTCAAAGCACAGTTATTGGTCCTGAAGATCCAATAATATATCCTGAAACTTCAACCCAAGTTGACTACGAAGTAGAACTGGGGGTAGTCATAGGAAGAAGAGCGAAAAATGTTGAAAAAGATGAGGCTGAAGATTATATTTTGGGATACACAGTATTCAACGATGTCACTGCAAGAGATTTGCAGAGAAAGGATATTCAGTGGACAAGGGCAAAATCATACGACACATTTGCCCCTATAGGTCCTTTGATAGAGACGAATATTAACCCACTTGATCTTCCAATATCCCTGAAATTAAATGGAGTCACAAAGCAAAATTCTTCGACGAAGAATATGGTATTCAATTGTTACGAGCTATTGGAATTTATTTCCGAAATAATGCCCCTTGAGCCCGGTGATGTCATTGCAACTGGCACACCACCTGGAGTTGGCCCAATGAACAGAGGGGACACAGTAGAGGCCAAAATAGAAGGAATAGGAGTATTAAGAAATTACGTAATATAATGGGTGAAAGTTATGGAAAAAATAAATGTAGGAGTCATAGGAGCTACCGGAATGGTAGGTCAGAATTACATAAGATTATTGGATAATCATCCTTGGTTTAATGTGACATATGTGGCAGCATCACCTAAGAGCGCAGGCAAAAGCTATGAAGACGCAGTGATGGGCAAATGGCAAATGGTTACAGACCCCCCAGAAAAAGTTAGAAAACTTATAGTTGGAGACGCAAACGAGGTAAGCCAAGCTATTGGGAAATGCGCCTTAGTTTTCTCAGCACTTGAAATGGAAAAAGAAAAAATTAAAGAACTTGAGGCGGCATATGCAAAGGCAGGGATACCTGTTTTCTCTAACGCTTCAGCTAACAGACATGTTGATAATGTTCCAATGTTAATCCCTGAGATTAACAGCAATCACGTTGATATTATTCCTTACCAGAAAAAAGCAAACGGATGGGATAAGGGATTCATAGTTGTAAAACCAAATTGCTCTCTACAAAGTTACATGGCACCAGTTTATGCGTTGATCAAGGCAGGATATGAAGTTAGGAGAATGATTATTACAACAATGCAGGCCGTGTCTGGGGCAGGATATCCTGGCGTACCATCCCTTGATATGATAGACAACATTGTGCCATTCATATCAGGAGAAGAGGAGAAGTCAGAGGTAGAGCCTCAGAAGATTATGGGGAAAATAGTCAATGGAAAGATTGTAAACGATACAAGCATTGAAATATCTGCCCACTGCAACAGAGTACCTGCAATTG
Source organism: Candidatus Methanofastidiosum methylothiophilum (assembly GCA_001587575.1). GTDB lineage: Archaea > Methanobacteriota_B > Thermococci > Methanofastidiosales > Methanofastidiosaceae > Methanofastidiosum. The sequence goes on along the minus strand of LNJC01000004.1, from coordinate 29,361 downwards.
ATGGCCACACAGCATGTGTTAGCCTTGAATTTGGTGATAAAAAGCCATCACTTGAAGAAATAAAGAAAATCTGGAAAGAATTCCGATCTGAACCACAAGAGCTGAACTTACCTTTTGCACCAAAGCAACCAATTATCTACAGAGAAGAACCCAATAGACCTCAACCAAGAAAAGACAGAGATTCTGACAAAGGCATGGCAGTAACTGTTGGAAGATTAAGAGAATGTAAAGTATTTGACATAAGATTTGTATGTCTTTCTCACAACACAGTAAGGGGAGCTGCAGGCGGAGGAATATTAAACGCTGAGCTTTTAAAAGCAAAAGGCTACCTTTGAGGATACACATGGCGATTGAAGAAGAGGTCCTAAATCGTTTGAAGTCTGTTAAGGGCATTATAAATGCCTTTTTATTATCCCAAGAAGACATAGATAAAGTCAGAGAGTTTGAAATCCAAGCAGAAAAGAATAAGGCTGCTGGGGGAATGATGGACTTTATAAACGAGGGTGTTTGGGAAGTCTTATCAAAAAGTGCAGTTTTCCTTATCTTTATCGACGAAACTTTTTCCGATAGAAAACACGGTCAGAGCTTAACTTTAATGAAGGATCCTTCAGGCAATATCCTTGGTAAATTATTAAGAAAGGATGAGATTCCCGAATACCAAAAAAGAAATGATGTCCTTTTTATGGGAGAAGAGTTTGTTATATTCACCAACGTAAAAACTCAAGGAAAACCTTACTTCGTCATACCTTCCCAAAAATTAGAGGAACTAAATGATCTAAATGGAATCTCTGCAAGTCTATGTGTTCCAACAGATCTTTTCTTCAAACAGAAATACAACATAAAAGGAGAAAATCTTGGAACAGTCCTTATCGGGGTAGATAAACCCTAAAAGTTTAAATCTAACTATTTTATTTCTTTATTATGATTAAGTATTCGATGTATGTCAAGGGAACTTCATTTTTTCATAGCCTTGACCCAAGAACAAAGATTGTAATCGTTTCCTCAATCTTTGGGCTTGCACTTCTTTATAGGGACCCTCTTTACCTTGGTACAATTGCATTATTTGTTTTATTGATGATAAGATTTCTATGCAAAATCAAAATTAGAAGACTTGTAACATACATCAGACCCATCTTGCCTCTTGTATTCATGTCCTTATTATTATGGCCATTTTTTCAGCCAACAGGCAATATAATTTTTGAGTATTGGAGAATAAGAATTAGCGAGGATGGAATAAGAATGGGCCTTGCAATGACCTTTAGAATATTTGCAATCATTACGGCAACTTTCCTCTTGCTAATGACAACACTACAGCGAGACCTTGTTCTTGGCCTCATGAAATTCAAAGTTCCCTATGAATACTGTCTTACCTTGGCCATATCCTTAAGATATGTCCCCACGTTGGCCGGTATTACATACACTATAATGGATGCGCAGAGGTCCAGGGGGCTTGAACTTGACAAGGGCCCAATATTCAAAAGAATAAGGAACTATATCCCGATAATAACTCCATTGATCATTGGCTCAATTAGGATGGCAGAAGAGCTTGCAATAGCAATTGAATCAAGAGGATTTGGATACGGGGAGCGGACATTTTTGAGAGAGATATCTCTTAAAAAAAGGGATTATGTTACAATGATAATTTTTGTTTTGATTTTAGGAATTGGAATTTATATCAGATTACTTGGTTATGGAACCATGCCTTTTCTTTAAGTAACCTAACATTGTTGATTTTCAAAAGACTTTTAAAAGATAAGTTCTTATTTTTACTGTGGAATCCCCTGATTTAAAGAAAACAGAAGAGATTAGAGCATATCTAAGACAAGAGTACGATTATTTCGACCTTGTCGAAGTTTTGAAAGAAAAAGGATTTTCTCAAAAAGAACTAGAAAAAGAGGAGATTAAAAAACTTATAGATTCCGCTCAAGAAGTAGTAAATCAGATTCAGCACGAGCGAGGGATGCTAAAAAATGAAATTAAGGTCTTCCTCGAAGGACGGATAAATAGGCTTGAACAGAGGATAAGGGAGTTAAACGAACCTCCTTTCATGATTGGGATATATGTAAGACCTCTTGATAAAGAGGGCATGCATGAGATTTTTGATTATGTTAATTATAGAATTATAGCTTACATGATTGATGATATTGAAATCAACAAAGGGGACAAGATAAGGTACAAGTTCATTGAGGCTAAGGAAGGGGGAAGATTTGTAATCCTTGAAAGGCATCCCGGTAAAGTCGATACTACCCTTGGAGAGATAATTAAGATTGAAGGGAGATATGCAACTGTAAGATTTGATACTTATCATGAGATGATGCTAGATATTGGGGACTTCGTTGATTCTAAAAATGAGTACCTAAAAGCAGGCGCGATGGTAACATTATTTGGTAATTCAAAGGATTGGGAAATACTTGATATAAAACCAAATGTAAAATACGGTGACGACCTTCTCCTTGAAAAGAGGCCAAAAGTGAAAAGAGATGATATAGGTGGCCTCGACGAGGCTATTTTAGAAATCGACCAAGCCGTTGGCTCAGCACTCAGTTACGACTTCATCAAAGAAAAGGTCCAAAAATTAAAAATTGAGAGGACAAAAGGTATCATGCTTTATGGTCCGCCTGGGTGTGGAAAGACACTAATTGCACGTTACGCGGCATCTATTTCTTCCAGGAATTTTATTAATGTTGACAAAGAGCTTAGGAGCAAATGGTTCGGTGAAACACAGCAAAACATCGAGGAATTATTTAAATATGCTGAAGAGAAGGCTCCTTCTGTTCTATTTTTTGATGAGTTTGATAGCCTTGTTCCTGAAAGAGAATCTGGCTCAGAAGCTGCAAGGCTTGAAAATCCAATAGTGAATAAATTTTTACAGCTTCTTGACGGGCTTGAAGAGATGGGTGATGTAATTGTTATCATAGCTACAAACAGGCCTGATATAATTGATCCTGCAATTTTAAGGCCTGGAAGAATTGACAAGCATATAAGAATCGGAAGGCCCGATACAAGAGAAGCAGGAGAAAAGATTTTGAACATATATCTAAAACCTGAAAACCTAATCCCGCACGTATCCGAAATAGAAAAGTATGGCTCTGTCAAAAACTTCTCTGAAGCTATGAAGGAGACTATATTAAATGAGCTTTACGAAAAGAACAGGATCTGCAATATAGAAAAACTTGGATTAATCAATGTCCCAATAAAAGAGACTATATCAGGGGCAATGATAAAAAACATTGTAATAAAAACAAAGAAGTATTATATTAATAGGCTTGATAAATATGCAAAACTAATTGACGTGATAAACAACATCTATCACAGCAAACTCTATATAGAAAAGAGCTGCGATGTCCTTTGCAAATATATAATCCGTGAGTGCTTTGAAGTATCTAAGGAACTTGGCGAAACAGCTGAAAAGGTAATTGGAGTAATAAAGATAGATTTAGAATCAAGCATGTCTGAAAAAATTGAAGAAGAGTTCTTATTAAAACGGATTGAAGAATATATTGACCATAACGAAGGTATGTTAATTGAAGATGCAATTAAAGCCATAGATGAAGACTGCGGAAAAATTCAGCGATAAATATCCTTTACCTTGCCCATATATGTCCCGTCAAGCAGGTAACAGTCAAACTCTTTTATTTCTAATCTGCCACTCTCAAAATAAGGGCCTGGTATTTCTTCATCTCTGTTTATTGGTATACCTTCAATAACTGGATTAAACGAGGGTAAGACGATTACATTTTGTTGGCCTTCCATTCTAAGGAAGCATTTCAATCTAGTTATCTTCCCATTTGAATCCATAAATTCAACTACTGGGTGAACGTGGCCCATAATCAAATTAGTTCCTTCTATGAGGATGTGACCATGAGTTAAAACATGGTCTTCTATTCGAAATGACTTCATGGTCTCGTTATTTACTATTTCTTCTATGTTCCCGTCATGGTTGCCCTTGATCAATTTAACTGGGATGTCAAACTCTAGGAATTTAGGCAGGTTAAGTTTCTCAAAATATGATGTAAAGGGAAGATTATGTTTAATATCGCCCAATAGTATAAGCTCCTCTATATCCTTCCTTTTAATGATTTTTAGGATATCTGATTTCATTTTTTGCCCGATATCCGGAACTTTTATTCCCTTTTTGTAATATTCATACTCTTTGCCAAGGTGTAAATCTGCGATAACAAGGTATCTCTTCTCTGATTCAATGATTATGGCAGGCTTGTTTATTACCGGATATAGGTCCATAATTTAAACTCAATAAATTAAATTTAAAAATACTTTGGTAAGTTCTTAATAGGTGCGGTCATGAGTTTTGAGCTTCTGGGAGATGAGATTGTCAATGTTTTGAATGAATTCAATATTACTTCACCTACAGATATCCAGAAAAGCTCAATTCCTGAAATACTCAAAAGAAATAATGTATTGTTGATGGCCCCCACAGGCTCGGGAAAGACAGAAGCCGCAATACTCCCTCTATTAAAGCTTGTAAAAGACAATAATGGTCCGGGAATTAAAATTCTCTATATCGCTCCACTTAGAGCACTCAATCGAGATCTACTTCAAAGACTTGAAAAAATAGGGGCGGCAATGGATATTACAATCAAAGCAAGGCATGGGGATACAGTCCAGAGTGAAAGAAGAAGACAAAGCCTCAAGCCTCCAGATATTTTGATTACTACGCCTGAAACTCTCCAAGCCCTCTTTACTGGGAAGAAGCTTAGAGAGCATCTGAAATCTGTTCTGGCCGTAGTAGTTGACGAAATACATGAGATTGCTGAGGATAAGAGAGGCGTTCAATTAAGTTTAGCTCTTGAAAGGCTTGAAAGATTAAAAAATGGCAGAATCCAAAGGATTGGGCTTTCCGCCACAGTCGGCTCTAAAGAAGAAGTTGGGAAATTTTTAGTTGGGGAAGGAAGAGAAGTCAAGATAATCCAATCTCAAATAAAAAAAGAGTTTGACATCGAAGTTGAGACTCCCAAAATTTTTGAAGAAGATATAATGACTGCAGAAAATCTAAAAATATCCCCTTATGTTGCTTCTTCTATTAGACGGATAAAGGAGCTAATTGATAGCCACAAAAGTGTCCTTCTGTTTGTGAACACTAGGCAGATGGCAGAAACTCTTTCATCAAGATTTAATCTTATGGAAATGAATTTTATTGATGTCCACCACTCATCTCTTTCAAAAGAAACTAGGATTGACGTTGAAACTAGGTTTAAAAATGGAGAAATAAAAGGCATAGTGTGCACTTCAAGCATGGAACTTGGAATAGACGTCGGCGCAGTCGATTTAGTAATCCAGTATGGCAGCCCAAGACAAGTGTCAAAACTCTTGCAGAGAGTTGGCCGTGCTGGCCACAAGACATATCTTGTTTCAAAGGGGGTAATACTCACAAGTGATGAAGAGATATGTGAGTCTGCTGTAATTGCTAAAAGCGCATTAAACTATAGAATCGAAAGGTCGCTAATACCTGAAAAATCTCTTGATGTCTTATCTCATCAGATAATAGGCCTTTCAATGGAAAGCAATGAAGTTTCAATTGAAGAGGCGTATACCCTCTTTAAGAAATCCTATCCCTACAGAAATATGAGCTATGAAGAATTTTGGAAGGTGTTATATTTCCTTGAAAGTATAAAACTTATCTGGATAAATAACGGAATAACTTACAAAAGATCAAAACAAGGATTTTTTTACTACTATGAAAATCTATCAATGATCCCGGATACAAAACAGTATAGGGTAGTTGAAGTTGGCACAGGCTCATCCCTTGGGGTCTTAGATGAGAACTTCATTGTTTCAAATATTGAAGTTGGAGGAAACTTTATTGTTCGTGGCAGGACCTGGAAGGTACTGAACATTGAAGAGGAAAAAATTGAAGTGACTGAAACTAGATCTGTCGGGGCAATCCCATCTTGGGAAGGAGAACTAATACCGGTTCCACTATTCGTTTCAAGGGAGGTCTTTGAGCTTTTCCATGATAGGTCAAAGGTAGAAGAACTGCCCCTGACAAAAGACACAAAGGAAATTCTATATGAATTGTTTGATGAACAGTCAAAATATTTTTCCTATTCCAAAGACTCGCTAGTAATTGAAGACATAGGCGAATTTGTAATAATCCACATATTTAACGGCTCTAAAGCAAATGATACTCTTGGTAGGGTAATCACATCTCTTCTAGCTCAGAGGTTTGGAGAATCAATAGGCATGAGAACTGACCCTTATCACATAATGATTAAATTTCCTCAAGGGGTAAAAGATGGAGGATTAGTAGTAAAAAATACCCTTCTCGAACTAAACGAAGACCACGTTATCCCTATTCTAGACATAGTTTTGAAAAATACCCCCCTATTTGAATGGAAAATGATACAGATAGCCAAAAGATTTGGCGTTGTAAGGGCAAATTCTGAGAAATATCTAATGAGGAACATATTAAAATTATATAGGAATTCTCCACTATACGAAGAAACATTGAATGAACTTTATCACGACAAACTTGAGATAGATCCTGTTAAGGAATTTATAAGAAATTTGAAAGAAGGGAAAATTAAAATTAAAATTAATAAAAATAATGAGCCGTCCACATTTACACGATACCTTTTAGAAGGATCTTCATTTGAGCTTCTTTATCCAAAAAGGCCCGACAAGGAGATTATCAAATACCTGAAAAAAAGATTAATGGAGAAAAGAGTCACCGTAGCATGCCTGCACTGCAAGAACTGGAAAACAACTCTTTCTGTAAATAATTTCGATGAAAATCCAAAATGCCCTCAATGCGGGGCTAGATACCTTGGGATTTTGAGGAGAAGAGAAGATTTGGATATAGTCCGTAAAGGTGAAAAAGGGAAGATTGAAGAAGAACAAAAAAAGACTCTAAAGGAAATAAAGGATTCTGCAGATTTGGTACTTCCCTACGGCAAAAAAGCAATAATTGTTTTGGCAGGTATTGGGATTGGCCCTAGAACTGCAAAGAGGATACTGGCAAAAGATAGAAAAGATGAAGAAGATCTTTTCAAAGACATCCTTTCTGCTGAAAGGGTGTATGCAAGGACGAAGATGTTCTGGCAATCAAACAAACAGTAACTTCATAAGGTCTTCTAAAGCGTTATTTGTGGCATCGCCATTTCTCCCGCCAACAATTAAAACGTTGTTCTCATAGAAGACGTTTCTTAAGTACTCCCACTGTCCAAATGATCGTGACCACACAACTTTTGATACTCCTAATTCATACAAATCGTTTATTATTTTGTTATTGTTTTCATTACCTATCAAAATCAGATTCTTCTTTGCTTTGTCTTCACCGGTAACGTCTATATCCCTTTTTATGAGAGAAGCAGGTTCAATCTTAATCGTTGAATCATAGAACAAATATAGTTTTGACTTTTTCTGACTAATCTCAAGATCGATACCATCCCCATCTTTTTGCATGTAGTTTGAGTCAAGTATATCTATCTTGAAATAGTTCTTTGGACCGTATACAACTTGAGGGTCACAGCATTCAAGATCAATTTTATCACACAATATTACATCAATAGTATCGTAGTTGCATTTCTTAAATCTTGGATTAATCGGATTAATATCAAGATAATCATCACATGTTCCAAATATTCCATCTTTTCCTGGATTTAAATAGACAGGTGAGATAAAAGGGAATTTAATAGAAGCGTTACACTCTTCACCACGTGTTTCAAATACGGGGATCTGCTGCTCTTCAGGGGAAATAATTCCATCAAGGTTAATGTCAACACCTAAAGCAATAACATCCTCCCAAAGATTTGATATTGTAAGATTATAGTCATTTGGGTAGGTAACAAATGGCATACAGCAGGAAGTCTCTTCAATAGCACCGTAATCCTTTAGAGAGAATATATCAAACTCTGCAAGGAGACTTTTGTCAGCCCCCTCAAACACTTTTATCCCATCTATATAGAAAACAGGCACTGCCCAGATAGTCTGTTCAATGCCATCGATGACTCTTGTTCCGCGCTCAAATATGAAGTATGGATCATTTTCATATCGTCTTGTTGGTGCAGTTGTAAAAGAACCGTAGCCTCCTTTTGGATCACACAGTGAAACACACGTACAGCACCTTGAGCTATTAGCATCCATTACCATTAAGAAGTCATTGCTTTTACCTGTGAAATCAGAAACTCTCAAGTAAACTTTATACTCGCCTGAAAAGCTTCCTCCGCTTTTTACCTTAAACTTGTCCTCCTTAGAGGTTTCCTCAGTTGTTGGGCTGTGGATATCGAGGAGTGTTACCGTATACCAGCCAAACACTCGTGTATCCCCGACTTTGAATATAGTATCAGGGGAATAAATAGGGATTCCATAAATGAAATATGAAATATTCTGATCTTTAGAGCGATATACTCCGTTATCTATAATTGGGTAATCTCTTTCAAACAATCTAATTTTATAGGAATTATAGGGTATATCATAAAGAGGGCCACTACATCCTGCAAAAACTTTCCTTTTAAACGGAGTATATATGTTTGTTACTCTATAAATAATATCTGATCTGTTAAAATCAAGACAATAGTCATCAGGGACTTCAATATCTGATAGTTTAATTATAATCTCTTCATGCGTTTCATTATTATCGAAGACCTTGTTCCCATTACCATAGGGATAAAGAGCTGATGAGTACTTGTAACCGTCGTCCCACCAAAGTGACTTCAGACCATCGGCCACTTTAACAGAATTGACAGAAGTATTTGCGGGGTCGATCCTTATTATATCCCCTGCATTTAGATTCTTTAAAGAAACCTTGTACTCTTCAAAAATAGTGTTTTCAATTCTTTCAGTGTGTCTATTGGCAATAAGGAAAGCTAGTTTTGAGGCAGAGATAATATCTGAAGACGTTGCCGTTTCACCAAGGACTATCATGGCCTTAACAGCATCCCCATCAAAAAAGAAATCATCTCCAGGGACTGAAGAGGAGCCTACATTAAAAGGAAAAAGTGTAGAAAATAAAATAACTGAAAGTAATATTAGGCTCCTTTTCATGTTTACACCGATATCGATTGATTATTTTTTCTTTATATAATTGTTGTATACGAAGTATCCTCCTATCAACAATACTACTATAATACCTATTATCAACCCAAGTACTAGATTACTCGAGGTCTTTTGCACGGGAATATCTATGTTTCTCTGGAAGAGATATACGTTTAGGTCCTGTTTTTCTTTGTCTCCAACAGCTCTAATCCTTAGATTCAATTGATAGGTTTTTTCTTCTGCTATTGATTTTACATCGGTGCTTAATACCACTTCTGCCTTCTGACCAGGTTCAAGGACTCCAATATAGTCATTTTTAGAAGTGAAGTCAAAAGGCTGCTCTGATCTTTCAATCGCTTCAACGATTATAGATTCTGCCTTCTCTTCTCCTTTGTTTACTATTGTGAGGTATATTTTTGCACTTCCTCCAGCCCTGACGGTTTCTGGCACAAGACGATATTCAGTAATTTCAAGATCAGGCTTTCCCTTTATGTCCAGGTTCAATACAAATTCTTCTTTTATTAGATTGTTTGAAGAATCTCTGTATTCAACGGTCATTGGGACGGTGTATGTCATTTTCTTCGCATCTTTACCGACATTTATTAAGAACTCTGCTTCCTTAGATTGACCACCTGAAAGCGTTCCAACATTGTATGAGCTCTCATAAGACTTTGACAACGAAAACGGTTCTTTTGGGTCAAGGGTAGCTTTAACAAATTTTGCACTTTCAGTGCCTTGGTTTGCAAGATTTACCTTTATCTTCACATTCTCGTTCCCAGGCCTTATATTCTCTGGAGCAGATGAGAAATTAACTACCATTATTTCTGTTCGCCCAGAAACTCTAAGGCCAAACTGGATTGTGTAGGGCCTTGGAAATGGTGTTGACCCGTCATAGAAATAAAGGACAAGGACCATTGGGTAATTGCCTGCCGTTATTTTTTCATTAGCCCTTAATTTGAATGAAAGAATCTTCTCAGTCCTGGCTTCAAGGTCTCCAATATATACGGAGTCTGAAGTATTCTCAGGCATAAATGGAACTACAGCCCCAGCAGGCGGAACAGTTAAACTTGCTTTTAAATTATAGGCCTTCATAGAGCCTTGATTGGAGATTAATATTTCAAGGTCAAACGCGTCTCCAGGCTCTACATTCAGGGGATTTGTTTTAACTTCTTTTATAACAAATTCATACTGGCTTCTACCAATCTTGTAGCCGACAGGGCCTTTAATAATTATATTAACTCCAACCTTTGAAACATCTATAAGATTAATTGTAATGTCATTTACTCTAAGAGACTCCCCTTCTGAGATGTAGACTCCCAGAGGCCCAACAGGAGCCGTTCCCTCTAGAACCATAAATGATGCTAACCTGTCTTTATAATCTGTAAGTGCTAAAGCATAGGGCCCTACAAAGATAAATTCGTTATCATAAAGGTATCCCGAATAAATTACCGTATCTGTAGCAGCATAAGCGCTTGGCGCTAAAACACTCATTAAAAAAATTCCTATTAGAACTAAACTAATCTTTTTCATAATATGCCTCCATTCTTTTCTTTATTAAATTTTTTGTATCTTGAAATACTTTTTCTTGGATTACTAATAATGATGGGAGAAATATAAGAGTTACTCCCATGCAGCTGAAAACTCCAATAAATAACATTTTTCCCATTGTATCTAGAATTGACAATGAACCTGCTAGCATAGCTATGAATCCAAATCCTGCAACAATTGATGAAACAATAATAGGTTCAACAACACCTTCAAGAGTCTTCACTATTTTTTCAACAATTATAGGAGTCCTCTCCTGATTATACCTATTTATAGTCTGTATCGCAAAGTCTATCCCTATTCCGGCCATCATTGAAACAACACCCACAAGTTCTGAACTTAATGAAATCCCGGCAAACCCTGATATTCCCATCATCCAAACAATACCAACACCTACACAAATCAATGGCATTATGCCGTACCTTATTGATCTAAATGTTATAATCACGCATAGTAAGACGCCTATCATCCCAAATGTAGATATCTTTGACATTTCAGGCAGGATAATGTTTGTTAACTCTCTATTCATTGCTATGTTCCCGCCTGTATTGACGGTCAATTTAGTTTTTGATATTATTTCTTTTACATCATCATATATCCTTATATCGTCTACACCTTTCATAACGCTAAGTCTTATCAACATGTAACCGAGACTATCGGAAACTTCAAGCTTATTTTTTAACTCTTCCTGGGGCAGATAGATATCCTCAAGTCTAAGATCAAAAGAGGAGTCTACTATCCCATATATATTTAGAAGTTCTTGATTCAAAATGTAGGCTTCTCTCAATACATCTGGAGAAAATACATTTTCTGAATTAATTACAATAATAATTGAGTTATATCTTTCAAACTTGTCTTCCATCCTCATGAATACCTGTATTTCGTCGATGTCTTTGGGCAGCTGCGACATATCATCGCCCTGTTCTATCTTGATTAAGGAGATCCCTGCACCTAAAATTATGGTGATTATGAATGATAGTATAAGCAGTTTCTTTGGATCTTTTCCATGCATCTCCGCAAAATTTTTTATCAATTTGTCATAACTTGACATACTACCACTCCCTCAAAGCCATTATTGAAGGCAAGAATACCAATGCCCCAATAAGACAACTAATAATGCCTAAAGACAAAGCAGTTCCAAGGTGTACCATCATTGGCATGGAAGAAAGAGCCAGGGCCATAAATCCTGCAACTGTCGTAGAGCTTGAACCTATAGTTCCTTTACCAACACCTGCAATCATAGCTACTACTCTTTCATCGTTTGGCTTACCTTTCTTTGCTTCTTCATTGTAACGCAATACCATGAATATCCCATACTCTGCACCGAGCCCAATAACAATAGCCCCGACACTTGCAGTAACAAGACTTATGGGTATCCCAACATAAGACAAGATACCTGCAGTCCATAAAACTCCGCAAAGCAAAGGTATAATAACAAAGAATGATTTAAATCTCAATATCAAAGTGAGTAATATGAAAACAATTATAGCTGATATGGCCATAGTTTTCAATGCGTCTTCTCTCAATACTTTGAGGATAGTTTTATTCAATACAGGAGATCCAGTTATCGTATAATCAAGCCCATATAATTGAACCTTTTCTGTTTCTTCCTTTACAATATCTATTGCAGCTTGTATCTCTTCTTCACCTCTAACTCCACTCATCCTGACCATTACAATTGCAGAGGTATAATCTTTTGATATTAAGCCAGGCATATTTTTTGCCACTTCCCTCAAGGTAGTTTCATCTGAGGGTATACTCCTGAATATAGAATAATAAACTGTTCCAGGACCTACTACATCAATTATCTCTGGACGTGCCTTAAGTCTTTTTTCTAACTCATATATGCTTTCAATAGTTTGTTTGTTTCGTATATCGTTCACAATATCAAAATCAGTTTCTAGTAGAATTATAATGCCTTCCTCTTCACCAAACTCACTATTAATTAGATTCTGAGTTCTCACAACATCGAAGTTTTGGGGCAACTCTTTCATAAAATCAGATTCGAAGCGTAGGTTTAGGGCCCCTAATGATAGAAAAACCGTAATAAGTATCATTGAAACTACTATAATCTTGCTGTATCTGTATTCAATCAGTGCAAGTTTTCCAAAAAGAGTATCCTTTAGTTCTTTCAATTCTTCACCTCAAAAACTTCTTTTAGAAAATCTTCGTAGTATAGAAGATCTTTTTTTAGCTCTTCCATTCTTTCATTTAACTTTTTATTCCCTTTTTGGGTTATCTTATAAAATTTTTTACCCCTTGTACCTTTACTCGTTTCTTCAATTAATCCTTCAGTTGTAAAAAATAAAAGTAAGGGATATATCAAAGCAGGAGATGGCTTCCAGTTACCTTTTGATCTATTTTCAAATTCTTTTATAATGTCGTAACCACACAATTCTTTTTTGCTAAATAACCAAAGAACAAATGTATCAGGAATTCTAAAGAAATGAATGCCTTTATGGGGATGTATAATAGTCATATTTTCGCCGACATATCATATTATGATATATCAAAAAGAAACAGGTGATATATAAAGTTTTCCTTACTAGAATATTATCCGACTATCTTCTCCCATTTTTTAAGCTTTAGCACTTTAGAGAGAGTTGAGCCTCTTTTTATCTCTTCTCTAATCCTATTCTCTTTCTCCTTTACATCAAGACTTCTGTTTATTATTTCTTGTGCTTCTTCTTGGGGGATTACTACAACTCCACTATCATCTCCGATGATATAGTCTCCCTTATTTACTTTAAGGCCACCACATACTACTTCACAGCCTATCTCTCCAAATCCTTTTGGATCGCCAGCATCTGGGACTTCGTATCTAGCAAAAACTGGAAAGCGTACTTCTTTTAGATCATCAACATCTCTCACTGCACCATCGATTACAACTCCTCCAAGCTTTCTCATAAATGCACTCCAAGTTGCAAGTTCTCCCCATACAGCTATATTCCCAGAGTTAGTATCTACTACAATTATATCCCCCTCGTTGGCCAAGTCAATTGCTTCAACGACCTTTGCCCAATCTCCATTCATAGTTTTAACTGTCAACGCTCTGCCTGCCATCTTGAGTCCTGGAACAATAGTGTGTATGCCTTTCATTGCACCTCCCCTGTGCATAGCATCTGAGACATTTGAAGAAGAGACTTTTTTTAACGCATCAATAAGTTCTTCTTTTTTATATTTTTTAAACTCTAGACTTTCAATCGGCTTTACAAGGTCAATACTTTTTCTGATTATCTTTGTAGCCTCAAAGAGATTAGAAGCCTTAGTAATGGCACCACCAACAATAACTATGTCTGCACCGGCAGAAACAACATCCGGTATATTCTCAGAATTTAAGCCACCCGCTGTAGCAATTGTAATCTTAACTGCATCTTTAACATCTTTTATATCCTTCAATGGATTTTCTCCCTTCATCTGTTGGTCGATACCAACATGTATGCAGACATACTTTGCTCCCATTTTTTCTACTTCAGCTGCCCTGTCTACCTTGTTTTTTACATTAATCAAATCGACCATTATTTCAGAGTTATATTTTTTAGCAGCTTTAATTGCTTCTTTAATTGTGCTGTCATCAGAAGCCCCTAATATTGAAATTATATCTGCACCCGCTTTTGAAGCCATTTCAGTTTCAAAATCTCCTGTGTCCATTGTCTTCATATCGGCTATTATTTTCTTATCAGGAAAAATACGCTTCAATTCCCTTATAGCTTCCATGCCCTCACTTTTAATAAGAGGAGTTCCAATTTCAATCCAGTCTACCCCTCCAGGAACAGCCTCTTTCGCCATCGAAACGGCCCTATCCAAATTTAATATATCTAATGCAAGCTGAAGAATTACTTTACTAATATAATCACCTTTCATCTATTTTTTCTTGCAAACGTATAAGATTATTTTTCATTATCTCAATTGATTTCTTAATATTTTCTGCATTATCAAATATAAACTCTTCTTCAATATCTTTATTCTTTAACTTCTTTATCTCTTCAATAAGCCTTGGCATCGCTCTAACTACATTATCTACTATTGTTATATCTGCACACAACGAAGTTCTTGAAAGAGGATTCAGATCTATCGCGATAATCTTCTTTCCCATATTTTTCAATGCTAAAGCCCTGTCCCCATCTTCTAAAGGAACAATTATGACATCGGAGGTGAAAATTCCTTCTCTTGAAACTTTTCCCCTCAATGAATCAAGGCCAGGTATGCATTCATTTGCGTTCTCTCCAACGCCAAGAATATTTTTACCGCCAAACTTTTCAAGTCTTTTTTTAATTTTTGTCTCTCTTTCTACAGTTCTATAAAAAAGATTAATCTCTATCTTTAAAGGTAAAATCTTTGATATCTTTACAATCTCCTCTGGAACAAGGCATGCAATATTCCCATTTACAGAGATTACAGGGTTTTCTGCCCTGCATAACAATCTTGCAGATGCCTTTATTGCAGTCTCTGCCTGTTCTGTAGTTCTCTCTCCTAAAAAATAATCGAAAGCTTCACCCCTACCATGTGCCGCGATACCTACCTCTGAAATAATTCCTTCTTTAAGACAATCTTTAACTTTTTCCCTCAACAGAAGCGATTCATATCGGGGGTGATTTTTTGGCACAACCATTTTGGCACCTATAACAATCCTTTAGCTATTGGAGAGACAATAATATCTCCCTTAATACCCATTACTCTTTCCAAGATTCTATCTTGATCTTCTTCACTAATAAATGTAAATACCCCATCGCCAATCATAATCCCAGATGCTTCAAAATTATTAATCTCACTAATAAATTCCATCAAATCTAAAACTTCTTTTGACATAAGTCCAGTTTTGTATGTAAATGTTTTTGAGCACTCCATTAGTTTTTCAACATTAGGTTCACTGATTAACTTGTCTAATAATTTGGATCCACATTTTTCGATTATTTTTACTTTTTTAGGATCTTTTAAGACACTTTCTGTATTCTTTTTTCCAAGGCTTATTGATAGTACTTTAAGGCGATTTGACGGAATATTCTCAATTATCCCATCGATTCCTGGAGTCTTTCTTATTTCTACACCGCCTTTTACTTCTGCAATAACATCCCCCAACCCACTTAAATTTATTACTTCTGTTTCATGTGCTATTCTTACACACTCTTCAGTTGAAATATTTATCAAATCTTTAATAGAAAATGTGATGCCAAGAGTTGCCGAAGCCGATGCCCCAAATCCGGATTCAATAGGAACATCGCACTCATGTTCTATCAGTATATCTTTATTTGTAAAAAAACTTGGGTACCTTTCTTTTATTATATGTATGCAGTTCAAAGATATTGGGACATCCACAAGATTTAACTCTGTTCCATTCAATTTGATATTAACTAGCCCACAACCATTAGTTACTTTAATTTTTGTCTTAAGTCCTAAAGAGAGTGAAACACCTGCTCCAGTAGAGCCTGTTTTAAAACAATCATCGCTAAAGAAAGGAACAAAGAACCCTGTTATGTGTGATGGAACATAATATTCTGAACTGTACATAAAAGGCCTTTAAACTGCTTTTAATTTATTAATAAACTCTTTGCACTTAGCCCTATCAAGTTTATTCATGATTGGCATGAAAACTAGATCCTCTTTCTTTATAGGTTTACCAATTTCATTGAAGAATGAAACTATTCTTTCTTGATCGTTTTCATCAAGAATTTTAGGATTAAAAACTCCTCCCAATACATCCTCTAAAATAATATTCTCCTTTGGCAACTCTCTTCTTAGGATTTCAAGATTGAATTTTCCACCAATTTGTTTTCCTTTATATTCGCCTTCTTCTAAATCATTACAAACTACAAAAATGGCAATCTTTTTCTCTTTAAGCTCTTTATTGAATTTTTTCATAAATTCACTTATACTAACTAGGGGCTTATCGTCATAGTCAGGTGAACCTATTACTATCAAAGAGTAATCTTTAATCGAGGTAACTTCTGAGGCTTTTTTTACATCAATATTTCCCACTTCTTCAGATATCCATCTCGCGATTATTTCAGTTGATCCGTATTTTGTATCATATACTAAGAGATTATTTGTCATTTAACTCCCTCTTACCTCTAGATAATAACAATTTTTATAAAGATTTAGGCCACTTGTATGACGATGCATAGAAAATCAATAAAGGGAACAAAGTCAAAAAAATTAGAGGATAAGGGAATAGTACTAGGGATTACAGGGAGCATAGCTGCAGTAGAATCTGTAAAACTTTCTAGAGAGCTTATGAGGCATGGAGCAGAAGTTTATGCAGTTATGAGCGAAGATGCAAAAAAGATAATTCATCCATATGCGCTTGAATTTGCAACTGGAAATCCAGTTGTAGACGAAATAACAGGTAAGATAGAGCATGTTTCATATGCAGGTGACCATGATAAGAAGTGTGAATTGATACTTATTGCACCATGTACTGCAAATACCATTTCTAAAATTGCATCAGGAATAGATGATACTCCAGTCACAACAGTTGCATCTACAGGATTTGGCAAGATCCCAATTATAATCGTTCCAGCTATGCACAGTTCAATGTATAAAAATCCTATAATCTTAGAAAATATTGAAAAATTAAAAAAGCATGGCGTTGAGTTCTTAACACCAAAGTTTGAAGAAAACAAAGCAAAACTTCCAGAAATTGATGACATTGTTTTGGCAGTAATAAAAAAACTGTATCCTAAAGATTTCCAAGGTAAAAAAGTCCTAGTTACTGCTGGCCCAACAATAGAAAAAATAGATGATGTAAGATTTATTACAAATAAAAGTAGCGGTTTAATGGGCATAAAGATTGCAGAAGAGCTGGACATGAGGGGCGCAGAAGTAAATTTAATTTTAGGGCCTACTTACTTGGAATCTTTTGTTAAGACTATTAATGTAGAATCTTATGAAGATATGTTCAATGCCGTAATGTCAAATAAAGACGTTGACATAGCTATTTTTGCCGCGGCAACATCTGATTTTCACGTCGATAATTGCTCAACAGGCAAGATATCTTCAAATCAACCTTTTAATTTAGCTCTAATTCCAAATAAGAAGATAGTTGAAGAGTTTTCAAAAGTTTCGAAATCCTTTATTATTGGATTTAAAGCGGAATATTCTGTTTCAGATGATCAACTCATTAGAAAAGCATATGATAGGCTACAAAGTTCCAACATGGATTTAATAATTGCAAACGATGTTGGAAAGGAATCTAGAGGATTTGAATCCAAAACAAATGAAGTCTACATCATAGACAAAACAAAAAAGGTAATCCACTTGCCTCTAGAAGATAAAGAAAAACTTTCTGAAAAAATAGTTAATATAATAAAGAAATATTTAAATTAAAAAATTTATTTATTTATTTCGCTTTCTAGAACTGTACCCTGTTCGAGGATCTGTATTTCAAAAGGTTTACAACCTTTGCCTTCAAAGTTGCTTCTGTAGCAAGCAAAGTCATTATTTAACTCGAGGAGGTCTACAGTTTCATATAGCTTTAGGTAGTATCTTGAAAGAGTTCCAAACTGTTCTCTGTAAGGGTCAACAGGCACCCATTTACCTTTAAAGTAAATTTCATTCCAAACATATGGTTTCCATACCCCCCCAGCTTCTAAGTCATAGTAAAGTCCGTATACTATTTTTGTAGGAATCATCATTGATCTCATAAGTGATGCATACAACGTAGCGTAGGGTCCAATACCTAATGCTTTACTTGTAGAAAGTGTTTCGGTTGCACCTTGCATCCACCAGTATTCATATCCATCTTTAAGGTATGGGCTTTCGTCAACTCTAATTCTAGTTTTTTGATCCTTCATTATTAAGTAAGCTGTTCCGTAAAGATTATAATCTGCATCTTCTTTAGCATATCTCAATGCAATTCTGTTACGCATATGTTCTGTCCAATGGACAGTTCCAGTTCCCCATATTCCTTCCTCTAATTCCATCCCCACAACATAGGGTAGAACGTCTTCTGGGAAGCTGTTGATAACTTTCAAAGCATCCTCTTCTGTTTCCACAATGGGTATCCTAGTAGTATCATCAAATACATAGGTTTCCCCATAAAGTGTAACTATAGCTTCAAGCCTAATACCGCTATCCCTAATTATGACAACTTTTTGTCTTGATGAATTTAAATCTGAAATGTCATAAGGCTGAGCAACATTGATTCTAGCCTTAACATAAGAAACTGTTTTTCCAGTTTGTGGCGGTGTCGTGTTAACATCTACGCCATTATCTTCTTTTTTTTGTGAAACACACCCTGAGAATGTAGCAACTGTAATTAAAAATACCAGGGCCAATACAATACCTGCTCTTTTCATAGACTCACCAATCTTCAAGATTTAAGGGCTTAATAAATATCTTTCGGTGAAATACTATTCGTCAATTGGCGTAGTCAGGCGTTTTTCAACGTTTTCCCTATGAATCGAATTGTAACTGCAAAAAGGTATAAAAGAGCCATCGGGCATAGCGTAATGAATTGCACATCTTTTTACCCTATCCAAGTCAAAGTTAAAAGGGTCCATGAAGTGCATAGTTCCAATAAAAAGAGTTTTATGATGAAGTTTAGCGAGATATTCCTTTCTTCCGCCATTTAAAATACCCTTTGTGATATCTAATAAGTTCAAAGTATTTGGCATTTTTTCTTTGTCGATAAAAGAGCTCATTTTTTTCAGAGTTCTTGTTATTTCTATTGCTTTCTTTATTTTACCCCCAGAACCGATGTATTGGTCTCTTTCTTTGAGGTATTCAAAGAATCCTTCGACATCAAAAAATCGAGTTATGGGAATAATTTTCCCGTCTTCTACAAAAACATATGTCGCAACACCACATTGTGGATGAGTTGTAAAATGGGGCATATTACTACCCCTTAATGATTCCACAAATTTTGAAACAGGTACAACAAAAGGTATGGGATAAAAATCTTCCTTTTGTATTTCACCATTAGTTTGGCACTCAATTAGTTTGACTAAATCTGTTATTGTTATTCTATTATTTTCTATCTCCTTCTGACATGCACGCCCTGAAAATGAAAGTGGTTGGAAATTAATGCCCCTAATAACATCAAAATTATCTTTTGCAAAATAAATTATGTCTCCAACTTCTCGGTCATTAACACCTTTTGAAACAGTTGGAACAAGTACTACACTAGTTTCTCCAAGATTTCTTAGATTTTCAATTGCCTGTTTTTTTTCTGGAAAAGTATCGTAACCTCTAAATTTCTTGTATGATGAAGGATTTAATCCATCAAATTGCAAGTAGTAGGTATTTATTCCAGAGTCAATCACTTTCTTTAGATATTCTTTGTCTTTAGCAAATCTTTTCCCGTTTGTCGCCACTTGGATCTGAGAAATATTTAAATTCTTAGCTGTCTCTATAATATTTGGAAGATCATCTCTTAAAGTTGGTTCCCCCCCAGAAAATTGTACAGCAAACGGAGGATTCGGTTTTATCGAAGCCATTCTTTCAAGCATTTTTTTTATCTCTTCAAAAGAAGGCTCATATAATCTTTTAGTTGCACCTGCACTAGCAAAGCATACTGGGCAATTCATATTGCATCTATTCGTAAGATCAATATTAACAAAGATTGAAGGTGTTCTGTGTTCCTGGCACAATCCACAATCGTAAGGGCACCCTTTATTGCTAACTTTTGTTTTTTCAAGGGTATTATTAGCAATTTGGTCGAGCATATCCAGTCTCTTATAATAACTGGCATCGTTAGAAAGAGTATCTGTGAAAAAACCGTGTTCTTGGCACCGTTTTTCCATTATTATTTTTCCTTGAACTTCTTTTATCTCGGCTTTAATCCTTATTTGGCAAACAGGGCATATTGAATCGGTAGTACGTAAAAGTTCAGAAGACAACTAAGCACCTTATGAAAATGAAATAAAATTATTTAAAAAATTATCTCTTAAAAAGATATAATAGGAATATAATTACTAAAATAACTGCAACAATTGATAGAAAAAGAAATATATACAGATAGAAATGTGTCGCAGGCTTTTCTTCATTAATAACTTTAGTATCGATTTTAGCATTGTTGAATTCCTCGACCTTCTCGTTTTCAATTACTTCTATAGTTATATTTTCATATATTAGTCCCGCTCTACCATCAGGGTCAACAAATTTTAAGACAACTATTGGATTTAAATCAGTTTTAGATATATTTTCATCGATTGAAACAATTATTTTGTTAGAAATTTCAGTTCCAGGATTTAAAGTTGGAATTCTAACGATATCTGCGGATGATATATCTCCTTTAACCTCAACTTCTATATGCCTTATCTGGATATCTCCTGTGTTTTTCAATGTGAAGGGTATCTCTAATGTACTATTCCTATACGCCGTAAAATTTTTTTCCTCAAGAGTTAAGGCAGCATCTGCTCTTTTTTCAGTGAACTTAATATTGACCGTCTTCTCAAGCATGAAAGGAGCGCAACCGCCTCTACAAGGACCTTTTCCACACCTTAACACTATGTTAAATATAGCCTCGTTTAAAGGAATGTCTTCTTTGAATTTTAAAACAAATGTTTCCTTGTAACTCTTGCCTGCATTGACAGTTGAGAACTTAAAAGGATTAATCTGATACTCAGTTTCAGATATTATATAGTCCTTGTATTTATCCATGAATGAGTCGTCAATTGTTATTTTCCCGTCCCAAAGCATGTCATTTGACTGATTTATTATTTCAAAAGTGATTCTTACTTCTTGCCCCTTTTCCACAGTTGTCGGATATGACAAAGTCATGTCAACGTATTCTCCAGCTACAGGACTGATAACAAAGGAAAGAATTAAGGCCAATAAAAATAATCTCTTCATAAAATCACAAAAATATTAATTTTACGCTTAATATAAATATTACTATACCTAGATTTGCAAGATAAACTGGAATCTTATAATAAACTTTTTAAATGTATTACTTCTCATCTCTTTAAATGGTGAGTTTTAATGGATGACAATCATAAAATAGGGCTTGTTTTTGCTTTAACAGGACTTGTAGCAGGCATAATCTCAGGAGTGTTACCACTTCCTAACTTTGTAAGCATTATCCTAGCATGCGTCATATTTTACGTTTCACAGTATCCTGTCAAGATGATAGGCGTTGATCCAGTAAAGTATGGTACAAGGGGGAGTATTTTGAAATCTGGCGCGTTTTCTTTTCTTGGAAGCTGGTTAATGTTCTGGATTATAATCTTTAATTCATAAATTTATTAATTTTTTTAGGTGATCTTTTGAGAATTGCTGTAATAGATTACGATAAATGTCAACCAAAAAAATGTAATCTATTGTGTCTTAACTATTGTCCTGGCCCTAGAATGAATGAAGAGACAATCGTAGTCGATGAAGTAACAAAAAAACCTATTATCTCTGAAGTTCTATGTACAGGTTGCGGAATTTGTATCCATAAATGCCCTTACAAAGCGATTTCAATTGTTAATTTGCCCGAAGAGCTTTCCCAACCGATACACCAATACGGACCAAACTCTTTCAGACTTTACAGATTGCCAATACCAAAAGAAGGTAAGGTATTGGGGCTTATAGGGCAGAATGGAGTCGGCAAGACAACAGCAATTAAGATACTTTCTGGCGAGCTTTATCCTAACATGGGGGATTATTCTTCAAAAGAAAAGAAAAACTTAACTTCTTATTTCAGAGGAACAGAACTCCAGGGATATTTTGAGAAGATAGAAGCTAAAAACATTAAGAGTTCTTTAAAGCCACAATACGTTGACAAACTTTCTCAAGTTGTAAAAGGAAATACTGGGGACCTACTCCAAAAAGTTGATGAGAGGGGAGTTTCTAAAGAGCTGATCAGTGAACTTGATTTAACGGATGCCCTTGATAAAGACATCTCAATATTGAGCGGTGGAGAATTACAGAGGGTAGCAGTCATAGCTTCAATGTCTAAGGATGCTGACATTTATTTTTTGGATGAACCAACCTCATATCTTGATATTAAGCAGAGATTAAATGTTGCAAAAGCCATAAGAAATCTCGCAGAACAGAAAACTGTTGTTGTAATAGAGCATGATCTTGCCATTCTTGACTATTTGAGTGATAATATCCACATCCTCTACGGGCAGCCAGGAGTATACGGAATTGTTTCAACTCCTCTTGGAGTTAGAGTTGGAATCAACATGTACCTGGACGGTTACATAAAAGAGGACAACGTTAGATTCAGAGATGAATCGATTAAATTCTATCAAAAAGAAGACAAAACCCTAAAATCAAAGAAAGTATTATTAGAATACCCTCCATTTGAGAAGACGTTTGATAGCTTTTCTCTAAAAACTGAAGGCGGTACATTACACAAGGGAGAAGTAATTGGAATTGTCGGACCAAACGCCACAGGTAAGAGTACTTTTATCAAAATTCTTGCAGGAGTATTGGAATCTGACAACGGCAATAAGTTTGAAACAGAACTTAAAGTTTCATACAAACCCCAGTATATCAAAAGAGATTACGAGGGGACCGTAAGGAACTTACTGGCTGAAGTAGCAAAGGAGAAGTTTTTCACCAACATTTACAAGGCAGAAATACTAAGGCCCTTAGAAATAGACCCTATAATGGACAACATCATTTCAGAGCTTTCTGGTGGGGAGTTGCAGAGAGTTGCAATAGCAGCATGCCTTTCACAAGATGCAGATTTATATCTATTTGATGAGCCTTCGGCATACCTCGATATCGAGCAGAGACTTAACTTTTCAAAGGTATTGAGAAGATTCATAGGGGATAAGGATATCATGGCACTTATAGTGGAACATGACCTAGTTTCTTTAGATTATACTTCAGATAAGACAATTGTATTTTCTGGAAGGCCAAGTGTGTCAGGAATAGCCTCACAACCCTTATCTCTTCGTGAGGGTATGAATAAATTTTTGAAAGAGATTGGGATAACATTCAGAAGAGAACCCGAATCAGGAAGGCCAAGATCGAACAAAATTGACTCCCAAAAAGACAGAGAGCAGAAATCATCTGGAGAGTATTACTACTTCAAAGCATAGAGTAATTATAGCAACTCTACAGTTCCTGTGTCACCATCAACTTTGACTTTTTTCCCTTCTTCAAGAGTCTCAATTTCTATCTTGTCAATCATCGGGATATCCGAAATTATCGCACCAACAGAAACTATCGTTTCCGCTTCTTTGTTAATTATTGCAAGGGGGGCAGCACCATTCTTTTTCAGTTGATAGATAACATATGATCCAACAGTTGAACCTTTCCCCATTGGAAATACAAAGACTTTATCTTTTATGCTCTTCCCAAAAGCATTAGAATTTTTATCCATCACAACCCCAGTTTTTGGGTCAACTCCTCCAAGAAAAGAAATTGGAGAGGTGCTTTTTAGCACTTCTCCTTCCGCTAAGCCTTTAGATATTTTTCTTCCCGTTAAGATCATTCCATTATCCCTCTAAGGATTCAAGTCTATTAAGTATTGAAATAATTTCGTCAGTGAGTTTCTTGTAATCTTCAGAGCCAGGTTGTAAAGCCTCTCTTTGGATATAATACTTTATCAAAGTAGCGACAAGCTCTTCCTTTTCTCCTGTTGGTGTTGGCCCGACTGTGGGCTTGCCATCAGTTGGTGTTGTAGGTGTAACTTGTGTCACTGTTATTTTCGAGAAGAGATTGTTTAATGCATCATCGACAGTTTGGCCTCTTCCAAATGTCATAGATCTTGGCTCTATAGCAACTATGTCCCAAAGATTAACTGATTCCGCTCTTTGGACATAAACAGAGAGCAGATAAAGTGGGACTGTTCTATCTTTGTATGTAAATGGATATAGTATCATATTTCCCTGTCTTTTTGTTTCGGCCAATAATCTAAATTCTTCTTGGTACTGGCTGTTTAAGAATTCCTGTGTAATCCTCTTCCCTGTAATCTTTTCTGCAGAGATATCAATAGCATAGAACTTTGCTTCTGAACTTTTATCGTCAAGGTATCCATACATAAGGGCAGTTAGCTCTCTTGATTCGGCCCTTCTCAATATCATCTGTAGAAAAGCTGCGTATTCATAATCTTCAGTTTTTGGATTTTTTGCTATGATATTGTATATGAAGTCTGTGTACCTACCAACAGAGTCTCCAAGGTCAAACTCGTAGAAGTTTGTTGCTTCTATGTACTCTTTTGGATCTGTTATATGGTATGTAGTATATGCATTAGAAACATAGTTGAAATAATCATCTGGAGCTCTTAACTGTGCCCTTATTTCATCAGGTATTTCACTTCCATCCTTAATCCATGGGTATATTTCTAGGTAAATTTTCTTGAATACGTCATCAGGCCCAACATAATAAACAGTCACTTCCCCATTTCTCATGTTTGTAATAACCCTAGCAACATTCCTCTTGTAATCAAGATTTACATAAGGCATGTAAGTTGCAGAGTCAAGCCTTAGATTGTAATCTGTTAAGAAGTAAGGCTCGTCATTGTATAACACAATATAGCTGTCCAAGTCCCTTTCAAACTCAGCGGGCAGATAAATTGAATTTCTTTCATCTAAGGATCTGTATGGAACATAATCCAAAGATGGGTATTCAGACCATACCCCGTAGCCTTCTAATCTGAATAGTATCAATCCACTTATGTTAATTGTTTTTACATCAAGTGATTGGGCATTGTCCCCTAGATTAGTTGCCCTATCCTCAGCCAGATACATATTAGTGGCATAGGAATTTGTTGTAACTGATTCAATCTCGTCTCCCTCAGAATATATATAATCAAGTTGACCTTCACCAAAGTAAATCTTTGAAGGTATGTTTGTGATTTCTCTTGTGTTAGAATCCATTATTATTATATCATCAGTTCCAACATAGAATAAGTTCCTGTTATAAAAGTTGTCTGTGACCGGTGTTTCTGGCTTAATAGTCTTGTATGTGGCCCAGTAGATCCTTTTCTCTTCTGGATCAAGGAATAGGTCGGTATCTGATATAAGGTAATACCTTGGTCCGAGTCTCGGTCTTGCAAGGACATAGCCTGTTACATAGTCCCATACCCTGACCCTATCTATCAGGTATCTATTCTCGTTAAGGAAGTCCTGCAGCTGTATATTCTTAAGCTCATTTTGTGGTAATATATCGACATTTATCCTCTCAACATTTTCAACGTAGGAGACCCACCTGTTAGAGTTAATTTCTCGTTGAATATAAGGGGTGTTAAGTAAAGGATTTCCCCTAACGCTCCTGTCAAGCAAGAACCCTTTTACGCCTGCAGCTGCAGTTGGTGAAATTATTAGGAGTATTACCAATATTGCGATAATCCCTCTTTTACTCAAGAATCTGCTCTTATACTCCTCAACGTTAGCCTCTGTGAATTTCATGTCAAATATGCTCTTTAATGTCGGCATAAACACAAGTGCAATAACAAGCAATGCCGCCTTTACTATTCCTGGCATGAAAAGAGCTATTAGTGAGATTCCACTCATTATCCCAAGTTCTGTTCTGTCTCTTGAAACTACGATGTTCATTACTCCAATCCCAATTAGAATTAAAGATTCAATGACCCAGCCAATTTGCAGGAAGTCAAGTATTCCAAACTTGACATAGTCTGGGTTATTAATGTAAAAAGTCAAGACGTTACTGAAGAATAGAAGCCCAGAGAATAGCAACAAGGAAAGGAATAGAATTACCGCTGTCGGAATTGAATGAATTTTTTCTAAAACAATTTCCTTTGGCTGTTCTCTTATTGTTCCATCTTCAAAGACCTTGCCTAATTTCTTTGCCCTCTCAATGAATAGATTTGCTATATATGGCAGGGCAACTACAAGAGTCAAAAGGAAGAGAATTCCTTTACCAATAGTTATCAGATTGATATAGAGGTAGCTTTGGTAGAAGCTGTCTGTGTTGTATATAAAGTCCATAATAAGTGGCCTTGTTATTTCAGGAAGCTCTTGCAAGTAAAGTGCATATCTTAGATAGAGTACCGGAACTGGCATGAAAATGAAGATTAAGAAGAATATTAAGAGGTAGATGAGTTTTCCACCTATATTCCTCCCAACTTCCTGTTTTATTATGTTCCTAAGTGGCGTCACAAGGAACATTATAAGAAACAGGATAATTGCCAGGACCAAACTCCATACCAGGCCAATAAGGTATAGAGATAACTTTACCATAAACTGCTCATAGAACAGAGTGTATAGAACATTCAAGTTAAAGTATACAGGAATCCCAAAGAAGTACCCGATTATTAGAGCAAAAATAATGAAATACAACAATCCTTTTGGATTAAACCCCTTTCCATTTTTTTTAGATTCTTTCTTCATACTTCTTTATAGGAACTGGGCCTTTAAATAATTTACCCGGTTTAATAAAATTAGACCTCATTTGTAAACTTTATCTCTTGATTCAAAAGTAACGATAATTATTTTTTCATTTGATATTCTATATATAATCCTGAATGATTTTACTCTTAAACATCTGTAACCTTTTAATTTATTCTTGAGTGGCTTTCCACGTTCAGGATTTTCTTCTAATTTCTTTATTTGAGTTAGAATATTTAATCTAGTACTTTTATCTTTAATTTTCTTATATTCTAGGTTGAAATTTTTTGAGAATTCAATCTTCATAGACTTTTTCCATTAGCTTTTTGTCCATCTCTTCTAGGCTAGTTGAACTCTCAAATGTAACGCTTTCTCCTTTCTCAATTTGTTTTTCTGCATCTTTTATTAACTCTAGTAATCCAAGTTCTCTTTTGATATTTTCTTTATTAATCGGCTCAAGGAGTATTTTTTCACCAACGTTGTAGACATAAAATTCATTGTTTGGCTTTATATTTGCCGCTTTTCTAATTTTAACGGGTATGACTACCTGCCCATTTTTTGAAATATGTGTAACATCAACTTCCATAAAATCCTCTTCGTTTATTACAATACTTAATAGAATTTGTATATTTATAAATATTACTAATATTTGTATTTTTATGAATATAAACTCTTTAATACTAAGATCAGTATAATCTCGAAAACATTGGTTATAACATGAAAAACAATGTAGTTTATTTGAAACATATCATTGACTCGATTAACAAAATAGAGGAGTTTACAAAATTTGTCAATTATGGGGAGTTCATGAAAAATAATCTTGTCCAAAGCGCAGTTATTCTTAATCTTGAAATAATTGGCGAAACATCAAAGCACATACCCCTGCATATAAAAGAGAGAAGTTTTCCATTTTATTGGAGTTTCTTTGAAGATCTAGGAAATAATTTGATCCAATACTATTACGAAGTAGATTTAGAGCTTGTTTGGGAAACAATTAATTTTAGGCTGCCAGAATTGAAAACTCAAGTAATGGATTTACTTTGTACTCTAGATGAATAATTGATAAGTGCGGGGGTATTTATCTTAAAGACACATCCCCAGAATAGACCTTGATTTCTTTGTTGTCAACTTGTAATATCAATGCGCCATTCTCATCTATATCCTTTGCAAGCCCTTCATACGTTTCATTTATTCCGATTATCTTGACGTTTTTACCTAATGTATCTGAGTTGTCTTTCCAAAGTTTAATTATCTGATTGATATCGCCATCTAGATATTTTTGATAGACTGAGTCATATTTTTCTAAAAAGGACTTCAAGAATAGATTTACCGAAACATCTTTTTTCATTTCTAGTTTCAAAGATGTGCCTGTTTCAGGCAGGTTATTTTGATCTGTGTTTAGATTTACGCCGACCCCAACAACGATATAGTTTATCTTTTCCATATCTGCGGAGAGTTCTGTTAGTATTCCGGATACTTTCTTCCCTCTAATAAGGACATCATTTGGCCACTTGATCTTTGCATTGAGTCCATTGTTCATGGCATTTAATGATTCAACTAGCGCTAATGAGGATACCAAAGTTAACTGTGGTGCTTTTTCAGGGGGTATATTTGGCTTTAGAATAAATGATACATATACCCCGCCTTTTGGTGAATGCCACTCTCTTCCTCTTCTGCCTCTGCCTGAGGTCTGCATCTCAGATACTACTACTGTTCCATCATTTTCTTCCAGTGCTATCTGCTTTGCCTTATTGTTAGTTGAATCGACCTCTTCAAAGAAAAGTATCTTTTTCCCTATTATCTTAGTATCTAGCATCCTTTCTAGTTCGAACTCTACAGGTCTATCTGGTGATCTAATAAGTTTGTACCCTTCATTTGTCTTAGAATCTATCTCATATCCAAGTTCTCTTAGTTTTTTCACATGCTTCCATACAGCTGCCCTTGAGATCCCTATTTCTTTTGATATTTCTTCCCCTGATACATAGTTTCCTTTATTCTCAAGTATTTCAAGAATCTTTGACTTCATTTTTTCACCGAGGAAAAATTAAAGTATATCTCTGCACCTGTATTTAGTTTTACGCTCAATCTATGATCTCCAGGTTCTTTATACTCAATCTGTTTTTGAATTGTTCTTTTTTCATTTGATTTTATAGATTCATTTCCTTCAAGGAGTTTATTTCCATCAATGTAGATGTCATACTGGTAGTTTTTGTCAGCGCCTTCTAGATTTTCTATGGCAAAATCAAAATAGAGCATGTCGTCAATTTTTTTGGTATAGTTATACAAAAGAATAGAATCATTATTTAACATATTCAGCGTGTAGCCTTTGTCATCTAAAAAAAAAGAGTCCCCTGGATAATAGGTCTTAAGAGTATCAATAACTATTGAATCATTTTTTACTATTATTTCAGTTCCATCTAGATTTGAAGTATTGTTCTCTACTTCTAGAATTGTTGTATTAAAGTAAATGCTTGTAAACTTGTCTTCAGAGATTTTTACTTCGCTAAATGATAAAAGAATAAATGCCGAAACAAAGATGAAGGAAAAGGCTAATGCATAGAGGACATACCTATCATTCACTTATCTCAAACCC